>NZ_CP145335.1:3837500-4137500 GCF_049568105.1 Salinisphaera sp. SPP-AMP-43 | reverse complement strand
ATCTCGGCGTGACCTGCGACCTGGCCCTGGAACGCCTCAGCGCTGATCTGGCTGTGTTTTCGGTGGCCGGCGTCCAGCGCGGCTGCGGCTATCTACAGGACGATGCGCTGGTCCGCACCAAACGCATTATGAAAGCCAGCGCCGATCGCAGCGTATTGGCCTTCGATAGCTCGAAGTTCGGCAAATCTGCCCTGCACCAGTTCGCGAGATTATCCGACTTCGACCATGTGCTGACGACACCGGGGGGCGAGCCGGCAGTGCTCGACGAACTGATGTCGGCCGGCGTGGCGCTTGATGTGGTCGCCGGTGAGCTCGAAACCAGCGACATCACGGCAGCGTCGTCATGACGAGCGCCCTGGAGGCTGTGGATGGGGCATATGAGCGGTGTGGCAGGGTTCGCGACACCGCGAACCCCGCGTCGTAATTGTTTCAAACAAGCGCCTGGCGCCGACTCGCACCACACCTCAAGGGGCCCGGCGCGATTCAGCAACCGAACTATGAACCAAACCGCGAAAACCCGCGGATGACTGGAGGAGAATGATGAAGACCATCAAGACATTACTGATCGGCGCCGGCCTGGTGGCCGGTATGGCCACCATGGCCAGTAGCCCCGCCATGGCCAAGGACTATACCTTCGTGATCGTGCCCAAGGTCGTGAACCCCTGGTTCGACCTGGTCAACAACGGCGCTAAGGATGCCGCCAAATATCTGAAAAAGACCACCGGCGACACCATCAAGATCGAATACAAGGCGCCCCAGCAGGCTAACGTGGTCCAGCAAAACCAGATTCTGGAGCAGTCGATCGCCACCGGAGCGGACGGCATCGCCGTGGACCTGCTCAACCCCGAGGCCAATGCGCCGGTGCTTCAGGATGCCCAGGATCGCAACGTGCATCTGGTGGCCTTCGACTCGGAGCCGCCGAAGGGCATGAATTTCACGGCGATCGGCAACGACTACTGCGAACAGGGCAAGATCGCAGCCAATCGTCTGGTCGAGTTGCTGGACGGCAAGGGCAAGGTCGCATTGATGAAAGGCGTGCCGACCGCGCCCAACCATCGCATCCGTAACGAGTGCGAGAAGAAAGTCTTTGCCCAGCACGACGGCATCGAGATCGTCGCCGAAGGCATCGATAACGATGATATCCAGACCGGCCAACAGCAGGCGGCTGCGATCATGCAGGCGCATTCGGATCTGGATGGCTGGGTCGCTGCCGATGCCGCGGGCCCGATCGGTATCGGACAGGCGATTCAGGAAGCCGGCTTGAAGGGCAAGGTCAAGCTGGTCGGCATGGATAACCTCCCGGACATGGTCAATCTGGTCAAGGACGGCGTGGCCGATTCCACGTCCTCGACGCGGCCGCATATGCAAGGCTTCTATGCCGTGCTGACCCTGTATCAAAAGGCCCATGGCATCCGGGCGCCCAAGGATATCAACACGGGCATCCTGTTCATCACGGCCGACAACCCGAAGGGCGAGCTGCGCTAATACGCGCCGTTGCGTCACCACCCGGTGGCCGCAGTCGCGGCTGCCGGGATTTCGCGTCATGGAGGATGTCGTAATGGCCGATGAAAGCCAGGCGCTGATCGTCGCCGAGGGGATCACGCGGACGTATCCCGGGGTGAAGGCACTCGACGAGGTGTCGTTGTCGATCGAGCCAGGGCGAGTGCATGTGCTGGCCGGCGAAAACGGCGCCGGTAAGTCGACGCTGGTCAAGATTCTGACCGGCACCGAACGCGCGACCGCCGGTACCGTGCATATCCACGGCCAGGCCGCCGGGCCGGGCTCGCCCCTGTTCCGGCATGTGGCCTATGTGCCCCAGGAAGTCAGTGTGTTCGATCACCTGAGCGTGACCGAGAACCTACTGTTGCCGCTGTCCCGGGTCGGTATGGATAGCTGGGCAATTCATCCACGCCGGCTGAAACAACGTGCCCAGGAGCTGCTGGATGCGTTCGCCATCGATGCTCGGCCGGGCGACGAGGCACGGCAGCTGTCGGTTTCGGATCAGCAGATGCTGATGATCGCCCGAGCCTGTGCCCAGACCGATCTGTCGGCGCTGATCCTCGACGAGCCGACTTCGAGCCTCACCCTTACCGAAGTCGAGCGCCTGTTCGATGTGGTGCGCCGGCTGCGCGATGAAGGCAAGGGGATTGTGTTTATTTCGCACAAATCCGAGGAAATTTTCGAGATCGGCGACGAAGTCACGGTGCTGCGCAACGGTCAGGCCGTGGATCATAGCCGGATTGCCGATATCGACGAACGCCAGCTGCTGGCGCGCATGGCCGGCCGCGAAGTCGAACTGGAAGGCGGGCTGCGCCCGGATCGGGCGCCGGGCGAGGTGTTGCTGTCGGTCGAAGGATTGTCGGGACCAGGCTTCGAGGAGGCCTCCTTCGAACTGCGGGCTGGCGAAGTGCTGGGGTTTGCCGGGCTGGTCGGTGCCGGTCGTAGTGAGATCATGCAAACCCTGTGCGGGGCCCGCAGCCCAAGTGCTGGGCGGATCGTGCTGCACGGCGAAACTTTTGCGCCGGGCAACGTCGCCGATGCGATCCAGCACGGGCTGGTCTATATCCCGGAAGAACGCAAGCAGCACGGCGTACTGCCGATGCAGAGCGTGCGCCACAACATTGGTGTGTCGCTGTTCGGCGAAACCTCGGCCGGCGGTTTCATTTCTGGGCGTCGGGAAAAACGCCGGGTGCAGTCGATCGTCGACCGCTTCGAGGTCAAAACGCCCTCGCTTGGCCAGCGCATGAATACCCTGTCCGGTGGCAATCAGCAGAAAGCCATCCTCGGCCGGGCGCTGGCGATGAATCCGAAGGTGCTGATCCTGGACGAGCCGACCCGTGGCATCGATGTCCGCACCAAGGTCGAGATTTATCGGCTGATTCGCGAGTTGGCCGAAGCCGGGCTCGGCGTGATCGTTGTCTCCTCCGATCTGGACGAGCTGCGCCAGTGCGCGACCCGTTTCATCTGCCTCTACGAAGGCCGAATCAACAAGGAACTGACCGCCGAGGCCGCCAGCAATCAGGCACTGGTCTCGGCCATCGTGGGACAGGACACCGCCTCATGAAAAAACTCGATATCAACTATTCCGGGCTGCAACTGATCATCCTCGCGGTGGTCCTGATTCTGTTGTTCGGCGCGGCCTCGCTGCTGGCGCCGAATTTCGTGAGCAGCTACAACATGACCATCATCGCCCGTACGCTGGCCTTTTTAGGGTTCGTGACCCTCGGCCAGGCGCTACTGATGCTGCTCGGCGAGCTCGATCTGTCGCTGGGCGCGATCGGCGGGGTGTGCGGGGTGATCAGCGGCATGCTGATGGTCAACTACGGCATCGACCCTTGGCTGGCGATGCCGGCAGCGATCGCGATGGGCGCGATCTTCGGCCTGATCAACGGCCTGTTCGTGGTGCTGTTCAACCTGCCTTCGCTGGTGCTGACCATCGCCATGGCGGGTGTCTATAGTGGCATCAACCTGGTGCTTACCCAAGGCACAGCCGTGACCGGGATTCCACGCGAGATCCAGTTTCTGGGCCGCGGCGAATTCATGGGCCTGCCGGTGCCGTTCATCATCATGATCGGCCTGATGATCGTGATCACCGTGCTGGCGCACCGCACTCCGTTCGGTCGCTATATCTATACGGTCGGCGACAATACGCCGGCCGCCCGTATGCTGGGTGTGGCGGTCGACAAGGTCCGGGTACTGATCTTCGTGATCGCCGGCGCGCTGGCCGCGGTCGCCGGGGTGCTGATGGTGGCCCGGCTCGGCACTGCCCAGCCTTCGATCGGCGACAGCTGGGTGCTGCCCTCGATCGCGGCTGCAGTGATCGGCGGCGTGCCGACCACCGGCGGCATCGGCTCGCCGTTCGGCGCGATCCTGGGCGCGGCCATCATCGGCATCATCCAGAACGCGATCGTGCTGTATGGCATCTCACCCTACTGGCAGGGCGTGGTCAGCGGGGCGATCGTGGTGATCGCGATCTCGCTGGATGCGATCTCGCGGCGCTACTTCCTGGGCCGCGGCTGAGTATCGCCTTATGCCGGGGCGGCGATCGCCGCCCCGGTCAGCGTTTCGGCCGGCGGATGCTCGGCCGGAAGCCGGCCGGTTTGTCGGCGATCCAGGCCACGAACTGGGCAATCTCGGGATGCGCCAGCAGATCGGTTCGGGTGTTGTAGACCTCGGCCAGTTCCTTTTCGCCAAGCACGGCATGGATATGACTGTGGCAGGGCCGGCAGACATGCAGGATCCGGCCTAGCCGGTCCTCGCGATCGAAACGTTTGCGGATGCGCTTCAAGCGATGGGTGCGCCGCGGAATCAGATGATGCCGCGTGGTACGGACTGCCTCGCGGCCGCAGAGCTGGCATTGGTCGGTCATGCTCGAAGATACGCGTGTCCGGACGCCGGCGTTGCAGCTACTGCGACGCAGCCGGGGCCGCCGGCATCAATTCCTCCAGGCCGTCGTCGAGATATTTCAGCAGATTCTGCACACTCGGTAGTGAACGCCGGCAAGCGGTCAAACCGAACTCCAGAGAATCTCGATAGCTGACCAGACTGATGTTGAGGGCCTGGCCGTCCATGACCACCGACAGCGGATACATGCCCACCATCTCGGCATCGCCGAAATACAGGGTGTCTTCCGGCCCGGGGATATTGGAAATAATCACGTTGAATGATTGATGGCGCGGCGCCAGTCCGGTCAGCAGGTTCAGCCCGGCCGGCGCGCTCAGGCTCGCCACCAGCGCCATAATTTGTTCGGGCGTCATCCGCTTGTAGTGTCGTTTCCAGTAGTCCACCGAGCGCTTGATCGTAGCCAGCCGGTCGCCCGGATCGGCTACGTCGGTGGCGAGATTGGCATACATCAGCCCGACCTTGTTGCCGGTGCCGTCGTCCTCATCGTGCAGCGAGACTGGCAGCATCGCGATCAGCGGGGCCTGGGGCAGGGCGTCGTGGTCCAGCAGGTAGCGGCGCAGCGCGGCCGAACACATGGCCAAAACGACGTCGTTGATGGTGGCATCGAAAGCCGAGGCGACAGTGTGAATTCGCGACTTCGAATACCCCTGGGCCGCGAACCGCCTGGAACCGCTGACCGGCACGTTAAGCATGCTCGCCGGGGCTTGGGTCGGGCCGGTGAAGTCCGGATCATGGCGGGCATCGTGCCAGGCATCGACCAGCGAACGCGCAGTGGCCGGCAGGGCGGCCAGCTGGCGGTAGCTGGCCCGTACCGTATGCCAGGTGCTCGCCAGCTGGCTGCTGCGGGCAGACCGGGCCGGCGGCAACTGCCAGGGCACTCGAAACGACTCGGCATTGGCCTCGATCGATAGAAACCGCCGCATGACCCGCATCGCCGATACGCCGTCCATCATCGAATGATGGAACTTGGTATAGACCGCGAACCGATCCTCGCTCACGCCTTCAATGATATAGACCTCCCAGAGTGGGCGGGCGCGATCGAGCAGCGTGCCGTGCAGCATCGACACCAGCGCCAGCAAGTCGCGGATCCGGCCCGGTTTGGGCAATGCCAGATGCCGGACGTGGTACGCCATGTCGAAGTCGTGATCGACCACCCAGAACGGCTGGCCGAAGTGGTATTTCAGGTGCTTGTCGAACGGCGGCTGTACCCCGCACTGGTCGCGGGCCCGTTCGACAAGCCGATGCACGTAGTCGGCCGGGGCGTCGGCCGGCCGCTCGAACAGCTGCAGCCCGCCGACGTGCATCGGCTGGTTGCGGCGTTCCAGCCGTAAAAAGATCTGGCTCAGGGGGTCGACGATCGCCATCATCGGCTCGGTCGCTAAATTTTCGTCAGCCTAGCGCGCCGCGAAACCGCGTGCGAGCACGTTACCGAACGGGGCTTCGTGTATTCACGACAGATCGATGGCGTGGGGCTTGAGCGCGGCCAGCGAGACCACCTCCAGCGCGGCTTCGTGGGTTGCGGTCAGGGCCACCCTCGGGGCCACGCCGGCCTGGTGGGCTTCGGCCCAGCGCGCCGCGCATAGACACCAGCGATCACCGGCCTGTAGACCGGGGAAATCGAATTCCGGGCGCGGCGTGGCGAGATCGTTGCCGCGAGCGGCCGAAAACGCTAGAAATTCGTCGGTGAGCACGGCACAGACCACGTGCCGGCCGAGATCCTGGTCGCCGGTATGGCAGAACCCGTCGCGGTAGAAGCCCGTGATCGGGCTGTGGCAGCAGGCCGCCAGCGGCTCGCCGAGCACGTTGCGGGCGATACTTTTGGGTTCGGTCATGACGGGACTATTGTTCGGTCGGCATCTGATTGAGCGAATCGAGCAGCGCCTGGATATCCAGGCCGCCGAGCTGGCTGGCGATGATTTTGCCGTCTAAGCCGACCAGCACGCTCTGGAAACCATCCACCGTATGCAATTTTTCGAGCCGGTCGCGATCGGGCCGAGCCTCGCTGTTCGAGGTGATCTCCTGTGGGCCGACCACGAACCAGACTACCTTGAGCTGCCCTAGGCCCGGCGAACTCTTGAACGCATCGGTCAGATCCTGGGCACGATCCGGTGAGCCCGGGAATACCGCGATCACCCGCTGCTGGCCCTTGAACTGGGGCAGTGCTGCATCGTCGGTATCGCTGCCACAGCCGGCAATGAACACGGTTGCGGCCAGCAGGGCCGCCAACAGCAGCTTACGCATGCGATTCCTCTCGAACGTGGATAGCAGGAGCGCGGGCCGAATGGGTGCCAGGAATCGGCGCGTTGTCGCGGCCGAAATAGCTGGTCACCACTGCCAGCTTGCGCTCCTCGGTCGTATTGGCGCCGGCCGCATGAAACAGGCCGGCATCGAAAAATAGTACGTCGCCGGGCGCCAGTTCGGCTTCGACCGCGCTGGCGATCAGCTCGGCGTTGGCGGGCTCGTCCTCGCGTAGAAACCGGGCTTCGTCAAAGCGCGCCGCATCCAGCGTCAGCCGGTGGGATCCGGGTAACAGGCGCATGCAGCCGTTGGCCGGGTGTTCATCGCCCAATGCCAGCCAGGCGTTGACCAGATGCGGTGTCTGGAACGACCAGTAGCGCAGATCGCGGTGCCAGGCGGTGGCGGTAGAAAAACGCGGCGCTTTGGTCATCACGCAGTTGTGATGATTGGGCGTGAACCAGACGTCCGGCGAATTCAGCAGCTGGGCAACAATAGCGGTCAACCGTGCATCGGCCGCCCACTCGGAGAACCAGTGGTCGCGCTGGTACGCCGCCAGCAAACGCCGGGCGGTGTCGCCGCCGGCTGCATCGCGCGAGGCCGGCGCGCCAGGATAGGCGACATCGGCTTCGTATTCGATCGGCTCGATACCGCGCTCGAGATGATCGAAGGTCAGGCTGCGCATCGCAGCGATACGCTCGACGTTGGCGAGCTGGCGCATGATCAGGAAGCCATCGCGCGCGAACGCCTCGCTCTGAGCCGGGGTCAGATGGGGCTGGAGGGGCGTTTCGCTCGGCGTGCTCATCCGCCCATTCTAGAGTCTGTGCCCGGCCGGCGCACCAGCGGCGCAAGCCGGTGGCCGTGCAAGATCGGCAGAACTGGCGTATGTGGGCTGCGGCGCCGGGCGGCCCGATGCCCTCATTGGCCCGACTGGGGCGCTGCGCCGACCGGCTCATGCAACAGGTCCTGATGGACCCGTTCGGTCTTGGGATCGATCCGGTGCCAAGTCTGGGTCTTGCCGAGCAGGCTGAAACCGACATAGCCGCGGGCGTCCAGCGTATCCGGTCCCTTGAGCGTGGCCTTGGCCTTGTAGGTCTTGCCGCTGTTCGGGTCGTAGATCTTGCCGTCGTCGTATTCGCCGTCGCCTTTGTATTCGAGCCCCTGCAGGATAGTCAGGCCCAACAGCCGGCGGGCGCGCTTGTCCGGATCGGGGTTGTTCTTGTCGTAGCGGGCCTTGCCGTCTGCCGAGCCGACGATCTTGCCGGCGAACGTATCGCCCTCGGCATAGACCTGAACATAGCCGCCGGTCTTGGTCTGCCAGACGCCGGCGATGGCGTCGGCCTGCTCGTTCGCGGCCAGTGCTGGCAGTGCGAACAGGGCCAGCATGGCGGCGGTCAGGATCGGTAGACGCATCGGGTTGCTCCTCGTGTTTATCGGTTGTCGTATGCCCGAAAATGCCTGGCCGCCCGAGTCAATCGGGTGGGCGGCACGATCGTTCGATGCTATCCCGCTGCGGCCGACAAGACTACTGTGCGGTGCCCGGGCCGGATGCGGCTGGGCGTACGGTGGCCAGCCACGCTGTCTCGGCGCCGCTAGACACAAAAAAACCGGCGCCGCAGCACGACGCCGGTCGAAGCGCGCATCGGTTCGTTTCGACGAGCCGACGCTGCTTTGTCCGAGCGGACACTTACATGCTGTTATCAGACATGCTGTTGTCTTCGCTCATGGCATTGTCCGACATCGAGTTGTCCGACATGGAGTTGCTGCCCATGCTGTTATCGGACATCGAGTTATCCGACATCGAATTGTCGGACATGCTGTTGTCGCTCATGGAATTGTCCGACATCGAGTTATCGGACATGGCGTTATCCGACATCGAATTGCTGCTCATGCTGTTGCTCGACGCCGAGTTGTCGGACATGGCGTTGTCCGAACCATTATCGCTGCCGCAGGCCGACAGACCGACGGTCAGCAGGGCGGCAGCGGTAACCATAATAAATTTGTTCATTTTGGATGCCTTCCTAGATTTTGAAGTATCAAAGGTACGCGCTATCCAGCTTGCGCGTCGATTCGCGACACGATTCTAGATGCCGAGACCGTCCGATCGCTGAACAGCGAGTCGTAGTGGGCCTGCATCCAGCGTGCCAACGCTTGGTTGTCCGGCCGGGCCATCAGAAAAGCCAGGGCATCAATATCTTCGCCGCCCCCGGCCGCAGCCTGGCGGGCCAGCTGCCGACGCTGTGAGTGTATGAACGCTCGGGCATCGGCGTAGCGGGGCGTGTCGGGCTCGGTCACCGAGGCGTGGCCGGTGGCGCGGCTGACATATGCCGTGCCTTTGAGCGTGGCCACCGACGCCTGGCCGGCGCGACGGGTCGTGCTCGACAATGCCGTGCAGCCGGCCAGCAGGCCGGCGCCAGCGAACACGAGGGCGAATAGAATAAAGTGACGGAGAGCCAATACAGTGAGCCGTTTGGACATTGTCCAGACGCTATCGTGTCCCGCAGCCGGCCTCAATACCTTTGGGGCAGAATCGGTAGGAATATGCGGGTTTTCGAGGAGATGCCCGAGCACGGCCATAGTGCGGTTGCGTATGTTCGCCTGGCGGCTCGCAAGCGGCTGTCTGGCACGTGGCGATAGTTTGGCCAAAAAGAGGGTGCTGGACGGACAGCTAGCCGGACAACGGCGCTATCCTCGGGCTGATATTGATCCAGGCGATCGGGGCCGAGATATGCAACCGGACGAGCAGCAGTCGGCGGACGGCCTGGTCTTTCGACGACCATCGCAGACGCGTTTCGAAGCGCTCAGCGGTTTCGATTATCCGCCGAACTATGCCGATGTCGGTGGTCTGCGTATGCACTATGTCGATGCAGGCCCACGCTCGGCGGCGCCGATAGTGTTGCTGCACGGCGAGCCGACCTGGGGTTATCTGTATCGGCATATGATCGCGCGTCTGACGGCCGCAGGACATCGCGTGCTCGTGCCCGATCTGATCGGTTTTGGCCGCTCGGATAAGCCAATCCACGGGGCCGATTACAGCTATCAGGCGCATGTGGACTGGGCCCGGGCCTGGCTGCGTCAGCTCGATCTGACCGACATCACGCTGTTCGGCCAGGACTGGGGCAGTTTGATCGGCCTGCGGCTGGTGGCCGAGCATGACTCCCGATTCGCGCGGGTGTTCATCGGTAACGGCTTTTTGCCTACCGGCGACGAGCCCATGTCTTGGCTGATCCATGCCTGGCGGGCCTTTGCGCGTATCTCGCCGGTGTTTCCGGTTGGTGCCATCCTGCAGGCCGGTAGCCGGCGCTGGCTATCGGCCGCCGAGCGCGCTGCCTATCGAGCGCCATTTGCTGATCGCCGCGACCTGGCCGGAGCGCGAGCCTTGCCGCGCCTGATCCCGATGCAGCCCAACGATCCGGCCAGCGCCGCCAATCGGGCAGCCTGGGCAAAGCTCGAAGCGTTTTCCAAGCCATTCCATACTTGTTTCGCCGCTGGTGATCCGGTCACCCGCGGCATGGATCGCCCTTTTCGCCGCCGGGTGCCGGGCGCAGCTGGCGTGGCCCACACCACGATTCGTGGCGCCCGGCATTTTCTGCAGGAAGACCAGGGGCCGGCGATCGCGGATTTCATGCTCGCGCAGATCGGCCGGGGCTGAGCGAACGACTAGGCGAGTTCTTCGTAGAGGCTGCGGAATTGGCCGGCAGCCCGGCTGCGTGGGGCAAACGTCGCGATCGGCGCGCGATGGGCGCCCATTTGTTCGACCTGACTGCTGTAGTCGATAAACGTGGCCATGGCCTGCTGCATCGATTCGGGCGGCTCGGCCAGCAGGTCGCGATGCATGCGCCGGCGTCGGTCGGCCATCGAAAAAAACGGCCGCACCCGGGTCTTGCCGACCTTTTTGTCAGCGATGTGATCGAGCACTTCGTCGAAAGCACGCAGTGACAGCGGGGTCGGCACCACCGGCACCAGCACCTGGTCGGCGGCGCGAAGAATCGCCGTAGCAAGCGCGCCAATGCCCGGCGGGCAGTCCAGAATCAGCAGCGAATAGCTTTCCGAGAACGGCTCCACCAGCCGCTCGATGACTTTGCGCGGGCTTTGAGCGGCATGGATTTCGGCATCCCACTGGCGATAGCCGCGCCCGCCCGGTAATACCGCCAGACGTTCGTGTGCGGTGGCCTGGACATAGCGGCCCAGCGGCACCTTGCCGTCTACGATCTTCTTGGCCGATAGATCCGGCGGCTGGTCGATGCCGAGATACCAGCTCGCGGCCCCCTGCGGGTCGAGATCCCACAGCAGCACATGCTTGCCGGTCGCTGCGGCCTCGTAGGCCAAGTTAACCGCGGCCGCGGTTTTGCCGACGCCACCCTTCAGACTATAAAGCGCCCAGGTTTTCATCCGGTCCATCCTCCCCCTGTGACATGACACTACGATGGCAGCACTGGCTGCTACATTGGCGCCATGCGAATCATCATACTGGCCGATACCCACGGTTTTCTCGATCCCCGGGTGGCCGAAGCCGCCGCAGGGGCCGAACTGCTGGTCCATGCTGGCGACGTCGGCGCATCGATCGCCGACCAGCTGGCTGCCCTCGGCGACGAGCTGATCATCGTCGCCGGCAATAACGATCCCGAGGAGGCGCCCTGGCCGAATGCGGCCATCCGCGAACTGCCTGGCGGCCAGCTGGCCGTCATGCACGGCCATCAATGGCCAGCCAAGACTCGACACCGTAAGCTACGCGAGCGCTTTGCCGAAGCCCAAGCCGTAGTCTGCGGGCATAGCCATCGCCGGGTGGTCGAGTCCGAAACCGTGCCCTGGTTGCTCAATCCTGGTGCGGCCGGTCGTTCGCGGGCCTACGGCGGGCCGGGCTATATCGAGCTGATCGCGACGCCAACCGACTGGCAGGTCGAGGCGGTCGCTTTCGAGCCGCGCCGGCGACGCTAGGACGCGTCGAGGTCTGTTGGGCTGCAATCCGAGGCGCCGCGAGTGCGGCAACGTTGGATTGCGGCCCAACAGCCATTGTTCCAAAGGTTGTGCTCCAAATCGCGTTGGGCCGCGGGACGAGCCTTGACCATGGCACGGCCCAGAACCGGCGGCTCGCGCCTCGCCCGCCACGATTTGGGGCGCAACGCGGTACTCGGACGACACCTCAACACGGCCTAGCGTCTGATGTTGTGCCATACGAGTGAGCGCCGAGCGCGGCAAAACACGGCGTCGCGATCTTAGCCTCGTGCGCTATGCAGGGGCGCGACAACGCTGGATTGCCGCACCACAGCGTTTGTCCCTCCAGGTTGAGGCGTCTTGGAAAGCGAGTACGGGCACTCGGCGTTGCGAGTCGCACGCTTATGGCGCGCCCGAGGTCCGGCAAACCGCACCGGGCCGGACCCAATAAACGGGCTCTTGCGCGGTGCCCGGGACAACATGTCAACAGGCCCTCGGCCCGCGCGCGAACAAAGCGGTCTGCCGACAGCCTCGCCAGCCCGGCTCGGTCGCCCTGCCTGTGCGGCGAGCAGCTTATTGATCGTACATATCTTTTTCAGCTGCCCCTGCGGCTGGCGGCGGGCGATTCCGGCCGGTCATCCGGCCGCGCAGCCGTTCATGGCCACCAGGAAAGACCCGAGAGCCGCCGGCCAAGGCCGTCCGGCACAGTTAGTAACCCGGTTTGTACACCGTAAACGCTGCTTTTGGATACAAAGCGGCACGTAGTTTGCTTCATACACAGCCTGCGTCCTCTCGGAGTGCAACAGATGAGCGACAGCGCCCAAGCCGACAAACATATCGTTTTAACTTCCCATCCCAGTGGCGGGCACAAGCCGGCGCCGCTGGCCTGGGGCGCCTCGACCGCGGCCGAACGTGGCCCGGTGATTGGTACCTTCTGTGCCCATCGCAATGTGATCGGTGCCCATTCCGGCTCGTACTCGGTTTATCGGGCTTTGGCGATTGCTTCCGGCGCTCTGCATTCCGAGCATCGCCCGGACCTCACCGATACGGATCCGGTGGCCGCTATCGGCCCGCATCCACAGTGGGGCAATCCCGAGCGGATCGTGTCGCTGGACCCTTGGGGCCACAAGGTGGGCGAGGTGTTCGGCGAGGCGCTGGCCTCTGGTGAGGATATCCGGCCGTCGATCGCGGTGACCCGGGCGCGGTTGACAATTCCCGAACTCGGCGAAGCGATCGCGGCCGGACGGTTGGCGCCCGATAACCGCATTCTGTTCGAAACCGGCGAAGTCAGCGTGACCAAGATCGCGATCGAGCCGGTCTGGTATCTGCCCGGTATCGCGGCGCGCTGTGGCGTGGCCGAATCGGAACTGCGGCGCAATCTCTACGAGCAGACCGGCGGCATGTATTCGGAGCTGGTCACTCGCCCCGATCTGAAAGTGTTCTTGCCGCCGATCGGCGGGGTGACGCTGTATGTGTTCGGCGACCTGGAAGCGATCACCGATCCGGAGCGGCCGGTGGCCTGCCGGGTGCACGACGAATGCAACGGCTCGGATGTGTTCGGCTCGGATATCTGTACTTGCCGGCCCTATCTTACCCACGGCATCGAAGTCTGTGTCGCGACCGCCCAAGATGGTGGCGCCGGCATCATCCAGTACAACCGCAAGGAAGGCCGGGCCCTGGGCGAAGTCACCAAGTTCTTGGTCTACAACGCCCGTAAGCGCCAGGCCGGTGGCGATAGTGCCGCCAACTACTTCCGCCGCACCGAGTGTGTGGCCGGTGTGCAGGATGTGCGTTTTCAGGAATTGATGCCCGATCCGCTGAATTGGCTGGGGGTGAGCCGTATCGATCGGTTCGTTTCCATGAGCGACATGAAATACGACGCCTTGGTTCGCCAGGGCATTGAGATTGGTCAACGGATCGCCATTCCCGACGAGCTGGTGCCCGACGACAGCCGGGTCGAGATCGAGGCCAAA
This sequence comes from Salinisphaera sp. SPP-AMP-43, assembly GCF_049568105.1. Lineage (GTDB taxonomy): Bacteria > Pseudomonadota > Gammaproteobacteria > Nevskiales > Salinisphaeraceae > Salinisphaera. Next base: position 4,123,953 of record NZ_CP145335.1, on the reverse strand, counting down.
AAGGCGGCCGGTTATTTCACCGAGGATCCGGCGCTGGATCTGGATCAGCTCTCGCAGGTCAAGGGGCGCGGCTTTGGCGAGTTCTGATCAAGGACCGGCTGCGGCCGACCACTCGGCCCAGGCCGCGGCCCACTGGCTGCGCAGCGCGGCCGCCGTGCGCCAACGCGCGGCGGCGATGCTGGCTTTGGCCGAAGCCGATGGGCTGGCTCATTTCGTGGTGCGTACTGAGGCCCTGGATCGCTGTGCCGACTATGTCATCGACACCATCCGCGAGCGCTATCCGGATCTGGCGGTGCCGTTTCATAGCCGCTGGCGCCATTTCACGGCCGGCGGGGTCGATCGTTGGGCGGTACTGACTGCCGGGCTGGCCGAAGCGCCACTCGAACGTGCCCGCATCGGCGTTGATCTGGTCGTGACCAGCGTGCTGCTCGACGCCGGGGCCGGGCCCGACTGGCGTTATCGCGAGCCGGCCACGGGCGCGTGTTATACGCGTTCGGAAGGGCTGGCGGTGGCCAGCGTGCAAATGTTTCGCGACGGCCTGTTCTCGGCCGACCCGGGCGTCCCCCTGCGGGCCGATGCCGCGGCCCTGGAATGGCTGACTGCTGAGGATCTCGGCCGGGCCATGCAGGTCGGGCCCGACAATCCGCTGGCGGGTTTGACTGGCCGGGCCGAATTGCTGGCGCGGCTGGCCGCGGCGATGCGCGCCGATTCGCAGCGTTTTGGACAGGCGCCACGGATCGGCCATCTGGTGGATCATGTGCTGGCGTTGGCGGATACGAACGGTGCACTGCCGGCCGCCGAGCTGCTGGGCGTACTGCTGGACGCGCTGGGCGGGATCTGGCCCGAGCGGCCGCGGCTGGCCGGCGTCGAACTCGGCGATGTATGGCAGCACTCAGCACTGGTCGCCGACGATGCGACCAGCGGCTGGGTGCCGTTCCACAAGCTGTCGCAGTGGCTGGCCTATTCGCTGGTCGAGCCACTGGCCGATGCCGGGGTGACGATCACCGAACTGGATGGTCTGACCGGGCTGCCGGAATATCGCAACGGCGGCCTGTTCATCGATCTCGGCGTGCTGGCGGTTCGCGATCCGGCGCGATTGCTCGAACCGCAGCCGGTCGACGATGAATTCGTGGTCGAGTGGCGGGCTTTGACTGTGGCGCTGCTCGACCGTCTGGCCGAGCGCATTCGCGAGCGGCTGGGCGCCGACGCTGCCGACTGGCCATTGATCCGGGTGCTAGAAGGCGGCAGCTGGCATGCCGGGCGACGGATCGCCCGCGAGCGGCGCGGCCCGACTGGGCCGCCGCCGGTCACGATCGTCAGCGACGGCACGGTTTTCTAAAAGGGGAGTGTCATGGACAACGATGTGACTGTAATCCGCCATCCGCTGGTACAGCACAAGCTTACGCTGATGCGGCGCAAACAAGCCTCGACCCAGGATTTTCGCAGCCTGATGCGCGAAATCGCTCATCTGCTGGCCTATGAGGTCACCCACGATCTCGAACTGGAGGCCGCGACCATCGATACCCCGCTGGCGACCACTGAGGCGCCGCTATTGGCGGGCAAGAAGCTGTGTTTCGTGTCGATCTTGCGGGCCGGCAACGGCCTGCTCGAAGGCATGATTCAATTGCTGCCTTCAGCCCGGGTCGGGCATATCGGTATCTACCGCGATCCCGAGAGCCTGGTCGCGGTCGAGTACTACTACAAAATGCCCGACGATATCGGCGAGCGACAGGTGATTGTGGTCGACCCAATGCTGGCGACCGGCAATTCCGCTGCCGCTGCGATCCGACGTATCAAGGAAGGTGGCGCCGTCCATATCAAGTTCGTCTGTTTGCTGGCTTCGCCAGAGGGGGTGCGGACGCTGCGCGAAGCCCATCCCGATGTGCCGCTGTGGACTGCAGCGATCGATGACAAGCTCGACGATCATGGCTATATCCTGCCGGGGTTGGGGGACGCCGGAGACCGGCTCTACGGCACCCGCTGAGCCGCGCTGCGGACGGTCATAGATCGCGCCAGGCGCCGGGCGCCAGATCGCCCAGCCGCCAACGGCCGATCGCGATCCGGACCAGCCGCAGCGTCGGCAGATCGACTGCCGCGGTCATACGTCGCACCTGACGGTTGCGGCCTTCGGTGATGGTGATCGCCAGCCACCGGGTAGGGACGGTCTTGCGATGACGTACCGGGGGGTGGCGCGGCCAGAGCTGCGGTTCTTCGATCAGCTCGACCTCGGCCGGGCGGGTCGGGCCGCCCCGAATCGTCGGCCCGGCGCGTAGCGCAGCGAGCTGATGGGCATCGGGCGTGCCTTCGACCTGTACCCAATAGGTCTTGGGCAGCGCCTGTTTCGGCTGGGTGATCTTGGCGTTCAGGCGCCCGTTGTTGGTCAACAGCAACAGGCCTTCGCTGTCGCGATCCAGCCGTCCGGCTGGATACACGCCCGGCACATCTACATAGTCGGCCAGCGTCGTCCGGCTGTGTTGCGCATCGGTGAACTGGGACAATACGTCGAACGGTTTGTTGAGACCGATCAGCCGTGTGGGGGCAGAGGACGTTTGTGGCGCCTGCGGAGCCTGCGGCGGCTGGCGGCGTGGATTGCGGCGTGAACGAGGCATGACAATCGTCACCCAGAGCCGAAAGGGCTCGAAACTAAACCAGATCGCGACGCCCCAGTATAGCGCGGCCTGGGCCCGCGGCCGGCCGCAGCGTGGCGGTGCGCTCTGTCGACGACGGCGAGGCGTGTCAGCGATCGGGCCAAGCCATACACCAGGTCATGGCTTGGCCCGCAGCGGCGCGACCGTGGCTCTGGCCCGATTCCGAAAAGACAGCGGTTCGGCGCCGGTGTGGTGCTGGGGCGCGACCCGGTCGCTGGGGCCTGCGGCTGCGACGATCGAGATGGCACGGTTTCGGCCGTGCTACGGCCCGATCGTTTGGCATCGGGTATCGCAGGCTGGGCCTGGCACCGGCAGCGGCGTTGCCGAGATGCGTTCGTACGTCATCGCAATAGCCCCTAGGCTGGTTCATATGGTGGCGAATACATTGACGATCTGCGATGCGTATCCGGCTGCTCGGTGAGCTGCGCGATTTTCTAACGGCGGCGCAGCGCGGCTATACACTGCACTACGCGCTGACCCGCCGCGCGGCGATCAAGGATATCGTCGAAGCCTGTGGCGTGCCGCATACCGAAATCGGCGGGATTCGTATCGACGGTCGCCCGGCGACCGCGGCGGCGGTGCTCGATGCCGGCAGTCGCGCGCGGGTACTCGTGGCGCCGAATCCAGCCGGGCGGGCCGCGCCGAGCCTGCGCCCGGCGCTGCCTGCCCCGCCGAGTTTCCTGCTCGATACCCATCTCGGGCGGCTCGCGCGTTATCTACGCCTACTCGGTTTCGATGCCCGTTATAGCAACGACTGCGATGACGCCCGGCTGGCCGAGATTGCCGAGGTCGATGATCGGGTCTTGCTCACCCGCGACCGGGGCCTGCTCAAACGCGCCCGCGTCGTCCATGGCCGCTTCGTTCGCGACGACGATCCACAGGCCCAGCTCGACGACGTGGTCGCCCATTTCGCGTTGGCCGCCCACATCGCACCGTTTGCCCGCTGCAGCCACTGCAATACCCGGCTGGCCGCGGTCGCCAAGGCCGATATCGTCCATCGACTGGCGCCGTTGACGAAACGCCATTACCACCGTTTTGGCTACTGTCCAAACTGCGACAAGCTGTTCTGGGCCGGTGGCCATGTCCAGCGTCTGCGCCAGCGCCTGGCACGTTTTACGCACACGCAGCCCGAGCGCTGAGACGACACCGGCCACTCGGCCGCGGACCGGACTCCGGCGACCACGACGGCCGGGGCTTGATTTCGGTCAATCACAGCCGGGCGGCGGTCGGCGAGATTGGTAGTTACATTCTCTCCAGTCAGAGTTGGTCATGTCGCAAACGATTCTCGTGCCGATCGATCTGAACCAGCCGGCCGTGCTTGAAAGCGTTTTTCAGGCGGTACGGCGCCAAGCCGAGATCGAACCGACCCAGGTAGTGCTGCTGCATGTGGTGATCGAAAGCTATGCCGGCGAGCTGCCGTATCTCGACGTCAACGCTATGGAGCGGTTCGCTGTCCAGGCCCGGGTTCGGCTCGAGCAGATCGCGACCGAGCAGCTGGGCGAGGAGGGTAACTGGCAGGTGAACGTGGAACTCGGCCCTGTGGCTCGTACTATCGTACGGCACGCCGATCTGGTGGATGCCGATCTGATCGTGATGGCATCGCATAATCCGGTGATCTGGGACGTGTTTCTGGGCAGTACGGCGGCACAGGTAGTCAAGCACGCCCGGCATTCGGTGCTGGTGATTCGCCAGGCGACTTCGAAAATTGAGCCGGTCGAGGACCTGGCTGAGACTTCGGAACCCACGTCCATGGATTCATAACCACCGCCAGTGGTGCCGGCAGACTGGGGGCGAGTGTGTTTGGCCTGCGGGCAGGTTTAGGGGGGCTGACGCGAAATCACCCAGCCGGTATCGCTGTGGCGTTCGTAGACGTGTCGGTCGCGGGCGCGATCCCAACCGGTGGTCCAGAATTCGAAGCGGTCGGGCCGTAGCCGATAGCCTTTCCAGTGCTCGGGCCGGGGCGGGTGTTCGAAACCGTGTTCATGGCGGGCCGAGGCGACCCGCTCGGTCAGGCCGGCCGTCGAATGCGGGTCAGCGGTGTTGGGGCTTGTGGCATGGGCGATCAGGCTGCTTTCGCGCGAGCGTTTCTGCCAGAGCTGATCGGCCGTTTCGGAGTTGAGCAATTCCGTCGAGCCCTCGACCACGATCTGTTCTTCCAGCCGGCGCCAGAAAAAACATAGCGCAGCATGGGGGTTCCAGAGCAGCTGCCGCCCCTTGCCACTATAGGTGTTGACGAAAAATCCAATGCCATCGGGCAGGACGTGGGTATATACCGTGCGGGCCGAGGGCCGGTGCAAGGCCGAGTCGACGGTGGCTAAGGTAGCAGCATTGGGCTCGCGCTCGCCCAGTTGGCGCGCTCTTTCGATATAGCGGGCGATGCTTTCCAGAGGATCGTCTGCAGTCTCGATGGCCATCCGAACATTCCTCGCAGTATAGCGACTGGCTCAGTTTGGCTGGAATAGCCCAAGGCCGGTGTGACCTTGATCAATACGCCAAGCAACAGGACACGGCATCATCGGCGCGGGCGCCGGTTTGATCCAGATCATGCCGCGGCGGTGGGCAGCGAGGCATGCTCGAACCGAAACGCCTACCGGTGACGCGGTCATGAGCCACAAGATTCTGCTGCCGATCGACCTGGACCAGGAGGCGTTGCTCGACAGCGTGTTCGCCGTGGCCACCGAGCACGCGCGTACCCACGACAGTCTTTTTATTCTTTTGAGCGTGGTGCCCCAGGTGTCGCTGGGCTATTTCCCATCGATCGAGGCCCGCTATATGCGCAAGGTCGTGGCCGAGGCCAAGCGCCGCCTGGGCCGGATCGGCGATCAGCGGCTCGGCACCGAGTTCGGCTGGAGTGCGCACGTGCTGGTGGGCCGGCCGGGGCGAGCCATCGTCGAAGTCGCCGACGAGCACGCCGTGGACCTGATCGTCATGGCCTCCCACTCGCCGCGGCGGCTGGATGTACTGCTCGGCAGCGTGGCCGACTGGGTGGTACGGCATGCGCATCATTCGGTGCTGATCGTACGCCAGCCGAGCCTGCCGGCCCTCGCGTCGGTCGGCCCGGGCGACGCCGACCACTCCGCGGCTGGCTGAAGTCGGGGCCGTAGACATAGGGCGGGTGATCGAGTGCATCGCCCCGGGCTGTTATGGCCGCTCGTGTGCTGGGCCGGGCGCATAGGGTATCGAGCCTCGGCGCCGGGCGGGGTTGCGACAACCGCGCCAGCATCGGCCCCGAGGATGGACCGGACTGCCGGCGGCTGGTTTCGAAGCCGCTGTCGCAAACGCCGCTGATAGGCCTTCTGGGCCGGCGGCGCTGTGCTGGGCATCGATCGACCCAGGCACAGGCTGAACCACTGGCACATGCCGGAATCGAGGATGGGATGGACACAGATAGACAACGCACGATCGGGCTGTTGGGCGCGATTTCGATGGGCATCGGCGGTATGGTCGGCGGCGGAATCTTTGCCGTGCTCGGCGAAGCGGTGGCCTTATCGCATGGGGCGACGCCCGTGGCCTTTTTGGTGGGTGGGACGCTTGCGTTGCTGACCGGCCTGGCCTATGCCCGCCTGACCGTAGCCTATCCCAGCCGCGGCGGGACCGTGGCCTTTATCGATGCGGCTTTTGGCAGCAATCTGCTCTCCGGCAGCCTCAACTTGATGCTGTGGTTGAGCTACCTGGTGACCATCGCCCTGTATGCCACGGCGTTTGCGGCCTATGCCCAGACTTTTTTCGGATCTTTTTCCGGTACGTTGCTGACCCATGCCTTGATTACGCTGGCGATCGCTTTACCGACGCTGGCCAACCTGATCAGTGCGGCCGCCGTCAGTCGGGCCGAAACGGTCGTAGTGGTCATCAAGATCGCATTGCTGGTCGGGGTGATTGCCGCCTGTGCACCCTATGTTGCAGTGGAACCTTTAGCGCCGCAGCACTGGGGGTCGACGCTATCCATCGTAACGGCCGGCATGATTATTTTCGTTGCCTATGAGGGGTTCGAGCTGATCGCCAATTCGGCCGAGGACATCCAACGCCCGAGCCGTAACCTGCCGATCGCGTTTATCGCCGCAGTCACGGTCGTCGTTGCCTTATACGTACTGATCGCGGTGATCACCGTGGGCACCGTGCCCGATAGCCAGGTGTTGGCGGTCAAAGACTATGTGCTGGCCGTGGCTGCCGAACCGGCCCTGGGCCACGCAGGGTTCGTCGTGGTGGCCTGGGCGGCGGTGCTGGCGACCCTGTCGGCGATCAACGCCACGATCTATGGCAATGCACGGCTGGGCTATGTGCTCGCCAAGGACGGGGTGTTGCCGGCGCGTTTCGACGCCCAGCGGCACGATCTGCCACTGACCGGAGTGCTGGTGACCGCGGCGTTGTCCATGCTGCTGGCCAATAGCATCGATCTGACCGATATCGCGATCATCGGCAGTGCCAGCTTCCTGCTGGTCTTTGCGCTGGTGAATGCCGCGGCCTTTCGGCTCGCGGACCAGATACGCGGTAGCCGCCTGTTGCACGGCGCTGGGCTAGTGTTCTGTGCCGTTGCGCTGCTGATTTTGTTGGCCCATACCTATCGCAGCAACCCGACCGCGGTGGCTGTATTCTTCGGTTTCTTGCTGCTGTCCGTATTGTTCGAACTGGTCTACGGTATTCGAACGCGGGGCCATTTCCTGTTGCGCCGCTATGGTCGCGCAGCGCGCGGGTCAGCGCATGAGCCGGTCCATCGTGCCTAGTATCTCTGCCTGCAACCCTTCGGCCGACGCGGCTTCGATCGCGCTCCCGATCGACAGCCGGGGGCGAACGAGGTCCGGCCGGGCCGCCAGCATCTGCAGGGCAGCGGCGACGGCATCGCGGCCCTGCGCATCGATGCTTCGGCGGGCCAGAATATGGTTGCGGTAGCGCGTGGCCAGCACGTCGCGGACCAGAGCAGGCTGTACTGCCAGTTTCGGCACCAGCCGGGCCAAGCCTGCTGCGCTGGGCGACCAGTGCCCAAGCGAGACGCGGGCGTCGGCGGGTCGGCTGGCGGGATCGGGCTCGATCCGCCCGGCCGGGAAGGTCACGACGGTGCCGCCGCGCCGTAAATGCCGAGCGGCGTCTCGCAAGGCCATGGTGCGCGAATCTTGGGTAGGGGCGATTCGAATCAGGTGCGGGGCGAGCCCGGGCAACACTTCGAATAGCGCGCGATCGGCCACCAGCAGGCGTACGTCGTGGCCGCCGAGCTGGGCCAGCAGGGTTGTGGCGTCGACCAGGCCGGGATGATTGGACACGAGCAACAACGCCTGGCCGGGGCAACGAAAATCGCCGGTCCGGCTGAGCGAACCGGCCCACTGTTGGAGTCCCCAGGCGCTGGCCGCAGCCAGCCCGAAGCGTGTGATTCGGGCATCGAATTCGGCCAGGGTCGCAGCGAAATTCCGAACGCGCCCGCGTACGAGACGCCGCAGCAGCCCATGCGGCAGATGCGCCAACCCGCGGGCCTGGGCGAGTGCTTCGACGGTCTCATGGGTACAGAGTTCGGTGATACGGGCCCATGGTGTGGCCCGGGCCGGGCGAGTCAGGCGATAGTGATCGTGTCCGCTGATGTGGGTCGGTGCGATCGCGGCGCCAGGCCACGACGTCGAGGCGCGCCCTCGGGGCGGACGAAGGCGGGGCAGCCCCTGTGTCCGACGAGGCGGCCACGAATGAGAGTTATCGACCATCGCCATACCCTGTGCCGGTCCGGATTAGAATTCGCGAGCCTGGCCCGCTGGATTCAGGGTAGAGCAGATCGGATGGCCATGGGTTGAGCGCGGCCAACCATAGGGCCGGGGCGCCGGCCGGAGCTGATTGCGCTGCTCTTGGGCAGTGTAGGCAGCAGCCTAGTGGGCTGTGCCCGCTATCAGGCCGATTCGCGAATGACTGTGTCGCTTCGCTCCGGCGCCGGTGGCGCGGTATACACGCGCGCCTGGGCATCGCCGATCCGGCGGTGGGCGCTGCGATTGCGGCCATCGGCCTTGCAGTCGTATAGACACTCATCGGCACAGGCGAGCAGCGTGTCCGGGCCGACCGAGGTGCCAGCAGCCGCGGTCGCGACCCCAATACTGACGGTGACGGTCGCCGCGGTGGGCGACTTGTCATGCGGAATACCGACCAGCTGCAGCATTGAGCGCATGGCCTCGGCCAATCTGATCGCGTCCCGATCGGCGACATCGGTGATCACGACCAAAAATTCCTCGCCGCCGAGCCGGATGATGACATCGGTTTCGCGGCGGAATGTCGCCCGCAGTACATTGGCGATCTCGATCAGACACGTGTCGCCGGCCGGGTGGCCGTAGTAGTCGTTGTAGGCCTTGAAATGATCGACATCGATCATGAGCAACGACAGCGAGGTATTCAGACGTCGAGTCAAGGGCAGCAGCGTCGCCAGGCGCTGTTCGAGCAGCCGTCGATTGCCGAGTCCGGTCAATGGGTCGTTGAGGGTTTGCTTGAGCAATTCTGCGTGCTGGCTTTCGAGGGTGGCGATCAATCGATCGATGCTGGCCCGGATGTTGTCGATGTCACTGGCGCGCGCAGGGAGCGTAGCTGGCGTCTCCGGCGCGATGCGCTGGCTTTGCTCGCCGACATAGGTAGCCAGTTCGTGCAGCGGTCGGCCGATGTGGCGTCGTAGCCAGGCCAGGGTGGCAACGAAGCCGCACGCCAGCAGCATCAGAGCGATCAACATGCGCAGCTGCGGGTCGATCCCGGTGAGTAGCGCGAACGGCCAGGCCGGGAATGGGGACAGCAATTGCCAAATCGCCAGTTCGGCCAGGCCGAAGCCAAGCGTCAGGCGCACCCCGAGCCGTGGCGCGGGTGGTTTCGGGCCAGGGGAGCGATGCTGAGCCATAAACGATCGTATGCCACGGCTGGCCATGGTGCTCATCGCCGGGCCGAACTGAACAGTCGAACGATCATATCGGCCGATCTCGGCCGATCTTGAGCGGCCGCGGCCCCGACAATCAGCACCCTGACGCGCGACCAGGCATGCCTATGGGGCGCTCTTAGGTATCGTGTTGCGATAGATCGCGCCGCAGGCGCGGCATGCGTCGCTCCCGCCGGGCGGCGTCGGCGCCGTCCAGATTGATGATCTGCCCGCCATGCGGCAGCTCAATGCCGGCCACAGCCCGGTCGTCCGGCTGTGCGGCTGCGGCTCGGGCACGCAGCCGGGCGGCCAGCTCGGTCCGCATCTCGGGATCGCCGTGGTTGAGAAACACCGTGGCCGGGCGATACTCCGGGGCGGCGGGGTCGCGGTCGAAGACGAAGCGGCTTAGCGCCGCCACGTCGCCGTGGCCCGAATAATAATCGCCAAAATCCACGATCCGGGCGCGGACCCGGGCCGGGTCGATACGCGCCCGGCCGAGCGGCAGCGGCTGATCCGGCCATTCGCCGGCGGCCAGTTGCCGGAGCCGGCCGGCCCCGGTATCCGGCGGGGCATAGCCGCATAGCACCAAGGTAGCGGCCGGGTTGTGGATCTGGTCGATGATGAAGTCGACGATCCGGCCGCCTTCGCACATGCCGCTGCCGGCCAACGCGATCATACGGTTGAGCGTGTCGTCGCGCATCGCCCGCAAGGTGCCGCCCGGGGCACGGTTCTGTCGCACGCGATCCCATAGCGTCGCCAGGTGGCGATCGACCTCGGCCTCGTCGTTGAGGCCGAGACGCGGGGCCAACAACGGGTTGCGATACACAGGCAGCCTTTCACCGGCGTTCCCACGGCTCAGGTGCTCGGCGAAGACGTCGGTCATCTTCACGGCCAACGGCGCATCCAGCGACAGCCAGCGGGGTCGGCCCTGGGCATCGGGGCGTCCAGCTGTGGTGCTGCGCAGTACGTGATCCAGATCGAACAGCAGTTCCTGGGCACGATGGATCGCGAAACAGGGCGCAATCACCGGCCCACCCCCGCGGGCGTCGCTATCGGCGAACAAGGCCGCCCAGGCTGCGATTCGGTCCTCGAACGATTTGTAGGCGGCGTCCCGCGCGGGTTCACCGCCGCGGGTGGATTCCACCACCATGTAATCGGCCACGCCCGGCAGCGTCTGACCGGCCAGCAGCGACTGGTAGGGATTGTCCGGCGTGTTGCCGCCGATGTCTCCGCTGAACACGATCGAGCGGGTCATGCCGGCCCGGCTGCGCCAGCCTACGGTTACAGCTGCTGCGCCGAGGATATGCGCGCTGCGATGCAAGGTCAGCCATATTCCGTGCAGGCGCAGCGGCCGGTCGAAGGCGAAATCGGCCCGCCGATCCAGCGGTTGGAAGTCGATCAGTTCGACGTCGTCGGCGTCATATTCGCGCGAGAATTTGGCGGCATCGAGTAGCGCCAGTTCGGCCATGCCGGCCGTGGCCTCGGTGCAATAAACCGGCCCGCGGAATCCCGCTCGATGCAGCTGGGGCAGGCGGCCGCAGTGATCGCGGTGCGCATGGGTCAGCACCACGAAGTCCAGCTCGCGTGGCGCGAACGGCAGCCGCGGTGCACCGTCGGCAAACCCCGGGCCGCGTTCGGCATAAGCGCCACAGTCGACGAGGCAGCGTAAATCCAGGCGTTCGTCGACCAGCAGATTGCAGGCGCCGGTCACGCTATCGGCGCCGCCGATGAAGGTCAGTTGCATAGCGGATGGTCACAGCCGGCCTCGCCACGAGGCCACGACAAAAAGTTGATACCTGCATCCTACCGGGAATAGCCCAGGCTGGATGCACGCGTCATGTGGCCCGAGCGGGCGCTGCGAAACATGAGATGCGCTGTGCTCGCCGCAGCAACCCGGGCGATATTCGACCCCCGGTGGGCCGTAATCACAGCCACCGGGTAGCCGGATGAAAGCTGTATATAGAATAGAATATGTTTTAATCCTGTAGATTCCGGCGAAAAGCCTTCATTTGGTCCGGTCTGGGAAGAAAAGCATGCCTATTTCGGCTGGGTTCAAGCCGGGTTGTTGCGGTCTGGCTAACCGGGGGTTGGCGCCAAAGGCGGATTGCCGAGAAACACAAAATGTTTGTAACCCAATATGTCTTAAATTACAGATAATTGATTTCAAATATATTTTGATTTTTGATAGATGGGCTGATTAGATAGCCCCGCTGACAGGGGGCGATACAACTCGCGAAAGGGGACTGGGCATCTTCTTGTTACAGTTTTTGAACCAAGGCAGTTGCCCTTATGACGCGTTATCTCAAATATGGTCTGGCTGGTACGTCGCTGGCAGTGATACTGGTCAGCCCGGCTGCGTTCAGCCAGGATGCGATCACCGTATCCTCGCTGGCCGGGCTGCAAACGGCGATTAACAATGCGCCGGCGAGCGGCCGTACCATCACTTTGGCCCAGGGGGTCTATCAGGAAAGTTCGCCGATCCGGATTCATGGCAAAACCAACCTGACCATCCAAGGGGCGACCTCGAACTACGACGACACGGTCATTCAAGGTCCGGGAATCAACGATTCCAGTCTTTATGTGAACTTCAAGGTCAACAACTCGGACCAGCTCACGATCCGTAATCTGACCGTTCGCAACAGCTACTACCACGGCATCCAGCTCAACAACGACTCGGACGGTTTTACCGCCGATCACGTCAAGGCGATCGACAACGGCGCATCCGGCTTCAAGGTGTCGAGTCCGACGAATGCCAGCGGCCCGGCTGCCTATTCCGATAACGGTTTGATCCAAAATTCCTATATCGGCTTCAGCGGTACCGGGCAGCGCGGCGTGGTCGAAGGCGTGGACCTGGTCGGGGTTAACGGCTGGACGCTACGCGGCAATACCTTTAATAACATCCGCAAGCCTAATGGCAGCCCCGCCTATGCCGCCTTTGCCAAAGGCAATTCGAGCAACGTGACGTTCGAAAACAATACCGTGCAGAACAGCTTCATCGGTCTGTCCTTCGGCGGCGGTGGTACTGGCAGCCAGTATTTCCGTAACGGCGATACCAGTGTCGAAACCCGCGGTGGGGTGATTCGGAATAACCGAATTTCCGATACCACCGATGTCGGCATCTACATGAACCGGGCCAGCGGTTTCGAGATCGTCAACAACACGGTAACCAACAACGGCGAAAACACTGGCTCGATCGCGATCCGCTTTTCAGCCAGCAATGGCGAGGTGCACGACAATGTCACCAGCGGCAAGATCCGGCTGCGTAACGGGGCAAGCGCCAACGTCTATGCCAACGAGCGGATTGGGGCGGACAACTCGGCCGCGAGCCAGCCCTAGGTTGTCTTGCCGGCAGTAATCGAGGGGCATCGCTGCTTCAAGCAGGACAGCGATGCTCGTTGTACTCGAGGGCTGTAAATACTTTGATCGGATAAACGGCTGATCGGCGCCGTTGGTTTGGCTTTTGGGGGCAGGCCGTACTGATGATAGGGCCCGATAAGAGTTCGGGAAAACGGTCGTTCTTAGAGCGTGTCGTCATAATAGACACCCCCGCATGACGCCCGCCCATTGGGTCAGGCAAGGCGCAGGCGACTGAGCGTGGCAGGCTCCACGGTCAACGCATACAACGCCGCCTGGGACGATGGGCGGGCATCACCCGCAGGGCCGGCCCCTGAGGCAGCCATCCGACGTTATCGTTCGCTCCCGTAGCCACGCCCCGCTCACGATGTCTTGGTTTGCCACTTCAGCGGCGCGGCTGTGGCGGCGTAGCTTATGACGACACCCCTAAGGTGATCGGGCGGATCGACAGGCGCGCGTAAAACGGCCATGGGCTTCGAGAGCGCATGACAAGATATCCTCAAGAGTGTTTTAACCATCTGTGATCGGCCGAAGAGGTCTTGGGCGAGCTCTGCGTAGTTCGGTCGAAACGACTCTTGTGTCGATGGCGGGCCCGGCCTGCCGGGTTAGTGTCGCCCCGTACGGCGCGACAGCGCGCTGTCGCGGTGCGAAGGGTTGAACCGTGTCAAATGCTTGTGGCCAATAATCCCATGGCACACTCCTTGCCTCTGGTGACCTTCTTGACCTGATCGAGACAGGCCGGGACGGGGCGATGCTGCGAAGCGTCAGGGCCGCTGTCGTTCGGCCGTCGCGATCCTGCAGTACAGGTGAGGGATGTCGCAGTCGCCAGTCCAAGACCCAGTCAATGCCTTTTGTCGCGATAATCATGTGGCTCTTGCGCCGACCCGCGAGGGTCCGTTGTCAGGCCTGACTTTCGCGGCCAAGGATGTTTTCGATATCGCGGGCACGCCAACCGGCTTCGGACAACCGGAATGGCTGGCCAGCCATTCGGCGGCGAGTGCCACGGCCGAAGCCGTGACGCGATTGGTCGAAGGCGGCGCCGCCCTGGTTGGGCGAACGATCAGCGATGAGCTGTGTTACTCATTGACCGGTGCGAATGCGCACTACGGCGCACCGGTCAACGTTTGGAGCGGCGATCGATTATCCGGGGGATCCTCCAGTGGTTCGGCGGCAGCCACGGCAGCGGGATTGGTGGATTTTGCACTCGGCACCGACTGCGGTGGCTCGGTACGTGTGCCTGCCAGCTATTGCGGCCTGCTCGGGATCCGCACCACCCATGGCGATGTCTCGACGGCCGGCCTGTTGCCGTTCGCGCGCCAGTTCGACTGCGTGGGGTGGTTCGCTCGCCAGGCCGATGTCTTCACTGCGGTTGGCGATACTCTGCTGCCGGCGGAACAAGACACCGGTGCGTTCAAAAAATTGCTGGTCGCGGAGGATGCATTTTCTGCCGTGGATCACGAGATCGTGCAAGCACTCGAGCCCGGTATCGCCCGGGTGCGCGCTGAAATTGGCAGCAGTCAATCGACAAAGCTGTCCCAGGACGGGCTCGAGCGCTGGTTCGAGACTTTCCGTATTCTCCAGGCGGCTGATGTGTGGTCGTGTTTGGGGGGATGGATCGAGGCGACGCAGCCCAAGCTTGGCCCGGGCGTTCGGGAACGCATCGCCCAGGCTAGCCGAATCGGGGCCGACGAACGACGCGCGGCCCAGCGGCATCGTCAAAAGATCATGGCCCGCGTGGCCGAGGTGATCGGCCCGGACGATGTTCTGGTTCTGCCCAGCACGCCGCAGCCGGCGCCGCGGCGCGAAGGCGCCGGGCCCGATCTGGAAACCACCTACCGGTCGCAGGCTATGGCGTTGTTGTGTACGGCGGGCCTGGCAGGCCTGCCGCAGGTGAGTGTGCCGCTCGGGATGATCGACGGGCTGCCGGTCGGTCTGTCGCTGTTGGCTCGCCGTCATGCCGATAAGCGTCTGCTAAAGCTGGCGGCTGCGCTGTGCCCGCAAGTGCGAACGCCGGACACTATAGCGCCGGGATTCGGGCAGCCATCATGAGCGGCGCTGTCGCCGTCAAAGAACAAGCCGGGGGGTGGCCTGCGAGCCCGTGCACGCCGTTGTCTACGGCGTCGCTTGTGGCCGGCGCGCCATGTTTGATGAGATGCAGGCCGCTGCCCGATTTTTCACAAGGCTAAGCCATGGCGCTTTCAGCAAACGACGTCGACGAACAGCTTGCGCAAATCGGCGAGAAATCCCCGTTGCTGCTACGGCCCGGGTTCTTGATTCGCCGGCTGCATCAGATCCACTGCGCACTGTTTTTGAAGGAAACCGAGGGGTTCAACATCACGCCGGTTCAATACAGCGTGCTGACCGCTCTCGTGGATAAAGGGGAGCAGGATCAAATGACGCTGGCCGCTGAAATCGGGCTCGAGCGCACCAGCGTTGCGGATGTGCTGCGGCGGCTGGAAGAGCGGCAGCTCGTCGAACGCCGACGCAGCGAACAGGACCGCCGGATGCGTTTGGCCCGCGTAACCCCTAGGGGCCGCCAGCGGATTAAACGTATGGCACCGGCTGTCCAGCGCGCCCACGAGCGTACCATCGAGGCCCTGCCGGAGGCGGATCGGCAGATGTTCGTGTGGTATATGAGCCGTCTGGTCCAGACCAACAACGAGTTGGGCACCGTGCCTTTCAAGCTTGGCTGAGACGCGCGGCTGCTGTTCTGGTGCCGGCGGCACCAGTGCGGCCTTAGTTTAGTCCCGTCAGACCTCGCCACCGAGCGCCGGGATAATATGGGGTGCACCACATAATGCCCCTGTTTTAGTGCGCATGGCTCGTGTTGAAGCATTGCATCGGGGGCTGGCATCTCGCTAGTTAAGGGGTATGCCACATATATTTATGTATTGATTTTACAAATAAAATTAGAGGTTTGCGTTCGTGTGGCGCGCCCAGTCTTATGCTGTGGCATAGGGCTTGCTCTGCTTCGTCAGTCAGTTGATTTTCGACAGGAGCAGAGATGGCAACGACGGTGTTGCAGGGGGGGCGCGTCATCGATCCGGCGACGGGGACCGACGAGGTCGCCGATTTGGTCGTTCAAAACGGCATCGTCACCGGGCTCAATGCGCCCTATGCCTCGGACGCTGAGGTCATCGACTGTTCGGGCTGTCTGGTGCTGCCGGGGATGATCGATACCCATGCCCATGTGTATCGCTATGTGACCGGACGTTTTGGCTTGCAGGCCGATATGTGCGGCGTGCGTTCGGGCGTGACCACACTGGTCGATCAGGGCGGGCCGAGTTGCATGACGCTGCCCGGTTTTCGGCATTTCGTGGCTGAGCCGGCTGCGACCCGGGTGCTGGCTTTCATCTCGGCCTACCTGGTCGGTGGCCTCGAAGGCCACTACTATCCGCAACTCTATCGTCCGGAATGTCTAGATGTGGATGCCACCGCCAAGGCGGTCGATGCCAATCCGGATCTGGTCAAGGGCATCAAGGCCCATGCCGAACTCGGCGGCTTCCAGCGCTGGGGCATGGACGTGATCGAGCTGGCCGCCCAGATCGGTCGCCAGTCGCGGATGCCGGTCTATCTGCACTTCGGCCAGCTCTGGCCGTCGCCGGAAGACCCGATGGATATCGACCCGGATACGATCTTTCCCAGTGTCCTAGAGCTGGTCAAACCAGGCGACGTACTGGCCCATCCGTTCACCCGTCACCCCGGTGGCTTCGTCGACAAAAATGGCCGGGTCCATGGGCTGATTCGGGAGACCCTGGACCGCGGCGTGAAAGTCGACGTCGGCCACGGCTCGCACTTCAGCTTCGACGTGGCCCGCAAGGTGCTCGATGCCGGCATCGTACCCAATACGCTCGGCGCCGACATGCATGGCTACAACACCCGAATCGCGCCGCCGCCGGGCACGCCCGACGTCCACTCCGACCCTGAGGAAGGCGATCATATGTTTGCCGGCGCGGTGCGTTTCTCGCTGACCTCGGCGATGACCAGCATGCTCGCGCTCGGGCTGTCGCTCGATCAGGTAGTGCCGATGGTCACCACCAATGCCGCAAACATGCTGGGCATGGCCGACGAGATCGGTCATCTGCGACCGGGCGCGGTCGGTGATGTATCGGTACTCAACGACGAGCGCGGCAAATGGAGCCTGCGCGACAACGAAGGCCATCGCGTGAGCGCCGAGCGCATGCTCACGCCGCGTTTCTGTCTGCGCCAGGGCGTGTATTACGAGGCCGATGCCCCGACCCTGCCGAGTTTCCGGCCGGGTACGGCGGATCCGGTTTCGGCATGACCGGCCCGCATCCGGATGTAACGGCCAAGGGCATCGGTGCGCGTCTGGCCCGCAAGGAGGATGCGCGTTTTCTGAGCGGCCGTGGCCAGTTCGTCGCCGATATTCGCCTGCCCGACATGCTGGATGTGGCCTTCGTGCGCTCGCCGATGGCGCATGCCCGGATCACCGGCATCGAAAAGCCGGAAGGCTGCGAGTCGCTGGTCTACAGCATGGCGGATATGGTCGGGGTCAAGCCGATCGTGGCGGCCTCCAAACTGCCGGGATTTCAGACCTCCGAGCAGTATCCGCTGGCTCGCGACAAGGTCCGCTTCGTGGGCGAGATGGTGGCCATGTGTGTGGCCCCGTCGCGGGCCCGGGCCGAGGATCTGGCCGAGTGTGTCTTTGTCGACTATGAAGAATTGCCGGTGGTCGCGGATATGCACGAGGCCGCCGACGGTCGGGCAGCGGCCAAACTGCACGACCACTGGGACTCGAACGTCTTTTTGGAAACCCAGGTCGACGCCGGCGAGTCACTTGCCGACGATGTGATCTCGGTGTCCCGAAAGCTATCGACCTCACGCCAGTGCCAAGTACCGCTGGAGGGCCGGGGCGTGGTCTGCCACTGGGATCATCGCCTGGACCGCCTAGAGATGACCAGCTCGGCGCAGATGCCGCATCTCAACCGCACCGGCCTGGCGGAATGCCTCGGCCTGGATGAAGGCCAGGTGCGGGTGGTCTCGCCGGACGTCGGGGGAGGCTTTGGCTATAAGGGCATCCTGTTGCCCGAGGAGATTTGCTGTGCCTGGCTGGCGATGAAACTCGACCGCCCGATCCGCTGGATCGAGGATCGCGGCGAGCATCTATCGGCCAATGCCAACTGCCGCGAGCATGCCTACGACATCACCGTGCATGTCGAACGCAGTGGCCGGCTGGCCGGCATCGAATGCGATGCGATCGTCGATTCCGGAGCCTATTCCTCGTATCCGTTCTCGGCCTGTCTGGAGGCCGCCCAGGTCGGCTCGATTCTGCCCGGGCCCTACAAGATGGATCGCTATAGTTGTCATACGCGCTCGGCAGCGACCAACAAGCCACCGATCCTGCCCTACCGCGGCGTAGCGCGTACCGGGGTCTGCTTTGCCTTAGAGGTCGCCCTCGATGCGGCGGCCCGGCAGCTGGGCATCGAGCCCTATGAGCTGCGCGAACGCAGCCTGGTCCGGGCCGAGGACATGCCCTATACCAATATCACCAACAAGCTTTTCGATTCGGGCGATTACCTCGAATCGATGCAGCGGGCCGTCGCCGCCCTGGATTGGCAGGGCTGGCGAGCCCGCCAGGCCGACGCCCAAGGCAGCAAGCGGATCGGCTTGGGGCTGGCCACTTTCTGCGAGCAGGGCGCCCACGGCACTTCGGTCTATCACGGCTGGGGCATCCCCATGGTGCCCGGCTACGAACAATGCAACCTGCGCATGACCCCGGACGGCATTCTAGAAATGCAGATCGGGGCGCACTCGCACGGCCAGAGCATGGAAACCACGCTCGCTCAGGTCGCGCATACGGTGCTCGGCATCGACCCGGCCCATGTTCGGCTGGTACACGGCGATACCGCGAGTTCGCCGTACTCCACCGGCACCTGGGGCTCGCGTTGTGCGGTCATGTCAGGCGGGGCGGTGGCCTCGGCCTGTGAAGCCATGGCCGAGCGGCTGCGCCGGCTGACCGCGCACCTACTAGAGGTGGACGCCGAACGACTGCATTTCGACGGTGGCCGGGTGGTCAGCGGCGACGGTGATCGGGCCATGAGTTTCGCCGAGCTGGCCTATACCTGGTACCGCGCTCCGCAGCTGCTGCCCGACGATGTCGACCCGGCCGGGCTTGGTCTCGTGGCCGGCTACAAAATGAAGCCGGATATGGGCACGTTCAGCTACGCCACGCATGCCTGTGTGGCCGAGGTGGATACCGCCACCGGAGCGGTCCGGCTGCTCGACTATGCGATCTGCGAAGACGGTGGCGTACTGCTCAATCCGATGGTGGTCGAAGGCCAGCTACTGGGCGGTCTGGCCCAGGGCATCGGCACCGCGTTGTACGAAGAGATGCCTTTCGACGGCGAAGGCCAGCCGCTGGCCTCGACCCTGGCCGACTACATGTTGCCGGGGGCTGGCGAAATCCCCGATCCGAAGATCGATCATATGGAAACGCCGAGCCCGTTCAGTCGTTTCGGCCAGAAAGGCATCGGCGAGGGCGGTGCGATCGCGCCGCCGGCCGCGATCGCCAACGCCGTCAACGATGCCCTGGCCGGTCTGGGAGCCGAGATTCATAGCGTGCCGATCAGCCCAGAACGGGTGATCGCAGCACTTCGGGAGGCCGGCCATGAAAGCCATTGATTATCGAATCGCGCCGGCGTCCGATGTCGCAGCCGCGGTGGCGATGCTGGCCGAAGACGACTTCGCCCAACCGATCGCCGGCGGGCAGTCGCTGGGCGCCATGCTCAATCTGCGGCTGGCCCAACCAGACTGTGTAGTGGATCTGGCACCGATCGCGAGCCTGTGCGATACCCGTATCGAAGGCGACCAGCTCGTGCTGGGTGCCATGGTCACCCATGCCGCGATCGAAGACGGGCGTTTTACCGACGTCTCCCACGGCATGCTGGCGCAGGTCGCCCGGGGTATCGCCTATCGCGCCGTACGCAACAGCGGCACTGTCGGCGGCAGCCTCTGCCACGCTGATCCGGCGGCCGACTGGATTGCGGCCATGGCCGCGCTCGGGGCCCGGCTCGATGTGAGCGGGCCGGAGGGCGAGCGCCAGCTCGCGGCGGCCGAATTCATGCGCTCGGCCTTCGAGACCCGGTTGGCCGAGGCCGAAGTCCTGACCGCGATCCGGGTCCCGGCCCTGTCGCCGGCTGCGCGCTGGGCTTATCGCAAATTCTGTCGCAAGACCGGCGAGTTCGCCCAGGCCATCGTGGCGGGCCTAGTGGATTCCGAACGCGGCATCGAACGACTGGTGCTGGCGGCCCTCGACGGGCCGCCGGTCGTCATCGAACGGCCCGGTCTGGTCGAGGCCCTGGCCACCCCGGCTACGCGCCAGGCCTTGCTCGACGAGCCGGCGCTGGCGCTGTCTGGCCATCGCCGTGTTCTGCATGCCGCGCTCATGGCCCAGGCCGCCCATGACCTGGGGGCGCTATGAGTCGCGCCGCAATCGCCAAGCCGCTGGGCCGGGACCGCGCCCGAGTCACGGGCCGTCGGTATCGCCCGCGCGGCCATGAGGTCGCCGCTTTTTTGAGATTACAGCGCAGGACCGATTCATGAGCAGCGATCTGAAATTTCCGCCCGCCAACGATGTGGCCTTCGAGTTGTGCGTCAACGGCGAGCGTCGAGAAATCACCGCTGAGGCACGCACTCATCTGGCCGATGTCCTACGCGAGCACTGCGGGTTAACCGCGACCCATCTTGGCTGCGAGCAGGGCGTATGTGGCGCCTGCACGGTCGAGGTGGACGGCGTGCCGCAGCGTTCCTGTCTGCAGTCCGCGAGCCGTTTTGTCGGCCGCGATATCCGCACCCTGGAAGCCTTTGCCGAGGATGCTTTGTCAGCAGCTCTGCGTGAGGCCTTTAGTGCCGAGCATGCACTGCAGTGTGGCTACTGCACGCCCGGCATGTTGATCACCGCCCGCGACATCGTGCGCCGCCTACCGGATGCCGATGCCGAGCGAATCCGTGAAGAACTGGCGGGCAATCTCTGCCGCTGCACTGGCTATCTCGGCATCGTGCGAGCGATCCAGCGGGTTCAGAAAACGTTTCATCAAGAGGGCGCGCATGAATATTGAACAGCGTTTTACGCTCGATATCCCGCCGGAGGACGTCTGGCAGGCCTTTCACGATCCGGCGCTGCTGGTGGCCTGTCTGCCCGGGGCCAGCCTGAGTGAACCGGCCGAAGACAGCCGGCTCAAGCTGCAGTTCCAGGTCAAGCTCGGGCCGATCACGGCAGCCTTCAACGGCGAGGGCGAACTGGTACTGAACAATGACCAGCGTAGCGGCCAGCTCGAAGGGCGCGGCGTGGATCGGCGCAGCAATAGCCGGGTCAAGGGTGAGGCGGCATTCTCGGTCGCCCCCGAGGGGGCGGGTACGGCCGTGGATCTGAGGATCGCGTTCTCGATCACCGGCAAACTGGCCCAGTTCAGCCGCGAAGGCATCGTCCAGGCCCTGGCCGAACAGCTCACCCGCGATTTCGCGGCCAATCTGCAGCAGGCGCTCCAGCCCGAGCCGGCCGCCGCGACCACGGCCGAAAGCGCCTCAGCGCCGGCCCGGCCGCAGTCGGAATCCGAGCCGGCGCAGCCCGCGGGAGAACCTGTCCATACAGCGCGTCATTCACGGCCCGTCGCGGCGCGCGCGGATTCGATCAATACCCTGCAGCTGGTGTGGCGCATGCTGCGCAGTTATTTCCGGCGTCTGTTCGGTTCTTCCGGGGCGTAATACCGATGTCCGGGCCGGCCAGCCGATCGATCGATGCCCAGGCGGCCGTGTTCGCCATGCCACGGCTGCGCGGCGTGACACGACGACGCGATATACGCCCACAACTAGGCGAGCGTTGCCTGTTGCATGCCGGCCCGCCGCTCAGCAGCGACATCCTGCCTCAGGCGCTACGCAATGCCGCGGTCCAGGCGCTGATTTTTGAAGGGATGAGCGCCGAACAAGCCGCCTTGGCTGTGGATCGGCGCGAGATCGAGTTATGCCCGGCCCAGGATCATGGTGTGGTCACGCCCCTGGCCCAGGTGGTTTCGGCTTCGATGCCGTTGTTTGTGGTCGGCGACGATCGTCATCAGGCCTATGCGCCGATCGCCGAGGGCGCGCCGCCGGCGCTGCGCTTCGGTGCGCGCGATCCGGCCTGTGTCCAGAACCTGAAATGGCATAGCCACTGGGCTTTCGCAGAGTTGCGGCCCAAGCTGGCCGCCGCACCGCTGGCGATCGCCGCCCTGGTGGCCCGTGCGCTGGCCGAGGGCGACGACTGCCATGCTCGCACTGGGGGCGCTAATGCGGCGTTGCGCGAAGCATTGGCGCCGTTGTCGCCGGGCTACGACGAGGCGATCGCGGCCAACGCCAACTTCGTGCTGCCGGTTCTGATGGCCGCCAGTGCCTGGGTGCTGGCCGAAACTCGCCACTCGATCGCTGCGGTCGGGGGCAATGGCCAGCGATTCGGGCTGCGCCTGGCCGGGCAATCGCAATGGCGGACTTGTCTGGCCGAGCCACCGGTCGGGGTTCGATTGCCCGATCAGGAGGCGAGCCCCGTGCTCGGCGCGGTCGGCGACAGCCCGGTCATCGATTTCTGTGGGCTGGGCGGCCAGTCCTTAGCTTGGGCGCCAGAGCTGGTATCGCTCTGGGCCGGACAGTTGCCTTCCGACTGGGGCGATCGCGCGGCGGCCGTGACCGATCCAGCCACCGGTCTCGTCTGCCGGCATCGGGTGGCCGCATCGGGCCAGGTGCCGTTGGTGCATCTGGCGATGGTTGGGGGCGGCCCGGCAGGGGGGCTGGTCGGGCGCGGCTTCTATGCGCCGGACCTGGGAATTTTTCTAGCGGATCACGAACCGCAAGCCGGCTGAGCGCTCGGCGACCGGGCTGCAGTATCTCTGGCCGGTGCTGGGCAGGCACGCGGGCGAGGAATCGGTTCGTGCATAACAGCGCGCGGGCGCGACGAAAACGCGAGCGCCACGGTCTTTACAAACGTTTTTGGAAAAAGAGGGTTCGATGGACATCAGCGCCTTTCTGCATTACCTGAGCCTGCCGTTGTTATGGCAAGGCCTGATGATGGCCATGCTCATTGCCGTCATTTCCTTTCTCGGGGCTCTGCCGTTTTCGCTCGGCATGGCGATGATGCGGCTGTCGAGCATGGCCTGGGTCCGAGCGCTGCCGGTGCCCTATGTCTGGGTCATGCGTGGCACGCCGATCCTGCTGCAGCTGCTGTTCTGGTACAACGTGTTGCCGTTGGCCGGGCTGCAGATCAGCGCCTTCTGGACCGCCGTGCTCGGGCTGATGCTCAACGAGATCGCCTTTATGTCGGAGATCATTCGCGGCGGGCTGCAGTCGATCAAAAAGACCCAAATCGATGCGGCGAGCGCACTCGGCCTGACCACCTGGCAGATCATGCGTCGGGTGATCGTGCCACAGGCGATGCGCTCGATCGCCCCGGCCATGGCCAATGAGGGCATGGTGGTCGTCAAGCATACCTCGCTGGCCTCGGTGATCACGGTCCAGGAGCTCACCCTCAACAGCGAGCAGGTGGTCTCGTCGAACTTCCAGTACGTCGAGGTGTTTCTGGCGGCCGGGGTGATGTATCTGGCGGCCACGACCCTGATCGCGGTTGGCCAGAATTATCTCGAGCGCTATCTCGATCTCGAGCGGCGCGGGCATGCGGTGGCGGTTGCCGCGGCCGGCGACGCGCCGCAGATCGCGCCGACGACGGGCCAACAGCCGTCGGCCCCGAATTCGAAACCGACGGGCCCGGAACAGCCGGCATTCGCGGCCATACCGGCAATGCAGAAATTCCTCGAGCCCGCGGCCCCCGAGGCGATTCAGTCGCAGCGGCCCAGCGCCAGCGGCGCGCGGCGACCCTATGTGGTGATTAACGATGTCTCGAAGGCCTTCCACGGCAAGCCGGTGCTGCGCAATGTGTCGTTCAATATCTACCCCGGCGAAGTGGTGTTTTTGATCGGGCCCAGCGGTTCCGGCAAGACCACCCTGCTACGCACTATCAACCGACTGGAGACCATCGACGACGGCGAAATTACGGTCGGCGGCCAGTATGTCGGCTATCGCTCCTCGGCGACCGGTCTGGTGCCGATCCGCGATCCGGCCCGAGCCCGGGCCAAGGTTGGCGTCGGCATGGTCTTTCAGCATTTCAATCTGTTCGATCATCTGACCGTGCTCGAGAACGTGATCGAAGCGCCGCTGCGGGTGCATGGCTGCGCTCGCGAGCAGGCCCGGGCCGAGGCTCGCGAGCTGTTGGCCTGGGCCGGGCTGGCGGAATACGAAAACCACTATCCCCACCAGCTGTCCGGCGGTCAGCAGCAGCGCATCGCCATCATCCGGGCGGTGGCCACCCGGCCGCGGCTGCTGCTGTTCGATGAGCCGACGTCGGCGCTAGACCCCGAACTGGTCAACGAAGTGCTCGATCTGATGCGCAAGCTCGCCAACTCGGGCATGACCATGGTGGTGGTCAGCCACGAAATCGTGTTCGCCCGAGACTGGGCCGACAAAGTCGTCTTCATGGAGTCGGGCCAAGTGGTACAGCACGGCCCGCCGGCGGAGGTCTTCAACGCGCCGGACAATCCCCGCACTCAGAACTTCATCCACCTGATTGAGCAACGTTCCGAAGGCAAATCTTCCAAAACGGCAGAGGTATAAGGCATGTCCGATTCATCGAGATTCAAGAAGCTGGTGGCGGCTGCGCTGTTGATTACGGCAGCCACTCCGGCGTTTGCTGGCGACAACGGAAAAAAATACGTGGTCGCGACATCGGCCGACTTCCCACCTTTGAGCTATCGGTCCAGCGATAGCAACCAAATCGTCGGTTTCGAAATCGACATGATCAAGGCACTGTCCAAGCACGGTAGCTGGAGCTATGACCTGAAGACCAGTAATTTCAACGGTCTGTTGCCGTCGCTTAAGAGCGGTCGGGTCGATATGGTGGTATCGGATATCTACAACACGGCCGAGCGCCGCAAGTCCGTGGATTTCGTCAACTATCTCAAGAATGGCTTCGCGATCATGGTGACCAAGCGTAATGCCGATGCGATCGGTGGCTATGAGGATCTTTGCGGCAAACGGGTGGGGGTGTTGACCGGCAGCGCGCCCGAGCTCGATGCGATCAAAAAGGCGAGCCAGAAACACTGTGAATCGCAGGGTCAGGATGCCATCCAGCTGAAATCGTATCCGGCGGTCGCCCAGGAGATTCCGCAGCTGGCCAACGGACGTCTGGCGGGTATCTTCGAAACCCTGACTTCGTTGGCCTATGCCCAAAAACAGAAGGAAGGCCAGTTCGAGATCGCCTTTCGCGACCCGCATACCACCAATGTCGGGATCGCGGTCCGCAAGGACAGCGCGGTGACCGATCAGCTGCGCAAGGATATGGCTTGGTATATGCAGTCGTCCCAGGCCGAAGCCAACGCCAAGAAATGGGGCATTCCGGCCAGCGCCCTGGCACGTTAGGGCTGTCGAGGTTTCGTCTGAGCGTCGCTGGGCCGAAACCGCATGCAGCCTCCGCCCCGGA
This sequence comes from Salinisphaera sp. SPP-AMP-43, assembly GCF_049568105.1. GTDB lineage: Bacteria > Pseudomonadota > Gammaproteobacteria > Nevskiales > Salinisphaeraceae > Salinisphaera. The sequence goes on along the minus strand of NZ_CP145335.1, from coordinate 4,098,575 downwards.
ACGGCGGCGCTGTCGTTCCGGGGCGTGATACGGCCGGGCTGGCGGCCGTCCGTATTACGATTCAGCCCGTCCGAGGCCGATATCGCCTGACCGCGTGTGGCGGCAACGATAAGGCGCGGGGCTACGGTCGCGGCTGATCGGTAATGCCTGCTGCTGCCGGACCGAAGGGCTAATCGTTGGCGACGTCTGCAAGGCCCGGTTGCGCTGGTTCCTCGGCAGTTTTGGACCCGCAGCCAATGTGGCTGGTGTTGCAGTGGCGTTGTGGCCTCCGCGGCGAACAGCAGCGCAGTGACACGCACCTGAGATACCGCCGAATACGGGTGCCATCGTGCTCGATCTAGCCGATCGAGAAATTCTGCCCGACATGCCGGACAAAGGCGCCGCCGAGTAGGCGCATCACGACCGCGCCGTTGCTCGCCGGGGCCCAGGTGATTGGGCGGCGACCCGCTCTAGGGCGCATCGTTACGAGACGCGCCCTAGGCAAGCCGCTGGCGCGTCAGTGGTAGTTGCTGCAACATCAATGGCCGTCCATGTCTGCGCACCGGCGGTGCGATCTTGAGCGACAATACCGTGCCCACCCTGTCGGGGATCTATCGCTATCCGATCAAATCCAGTGCCGGACAAGCGCTTGGCGAGGCCCGGGTGACTGCGGAAGGGCTGGCTGGCGACCGTCGTTTCATGCTGGCCCGGCCCGATGGCAGCTTCGTCACCGCACGCCGGTATCCGGGCCTACAGCGGGTCTTCGCCCGCTTCGACGGCGAGCAGTTGGCGGTATACCACGATGACCATGTCGCGCTGGTGGAACCCCGCTCGGCATTCGCCGGTCAACCGTTCGAGACCCGGCTCTGGGCCGATGCATTCCCTGCCTGGACGACTACCATCCGCCTGGATGCCTGGTTCAGCCGTATCGTCGGTGAGCCGGTGCATCTGCTCTGGTTGGGCGAGCGCTCCAACCGCTATCGCGATCGGATCGGTACCGCGGTCAGTTTTGCCGATGGTTACCCGCTGCTGCTCACGACCCAGGCTTCGCTGGCAGATCTCAATGCACGCACCGATGGCAGCCATGTCATGGCCCAGTTCCGGCCTAATATTGTCGTTAGTGGGAATCATGCTTTTGCCGAGGATGGTTGGCAGCGCATACGTATCGGCGAAGTCGTGTTTCGCGTGGCCAAGCCCTGCGGGCGCTGCGTGATGATCACCGTCGATCCGGCCCGCGGCGAGCGCCGCGCCGACGGCGAGCCGATGCGCACCCTGGCGCGCTACCGCAAGGACGCTGACAACGAAGTCTGTTTCGGTCAGAACCTGGTGGTCGAAACCGCAGGGATGCTGGTGGTGGGCCAGCCGGTCGAGATCCTCGAATAGACGCGTAGGGCGCGCTGCTCGCAGCCGCCCGGGGCCGGCCAGCTCATGTAGCACGGTGGCGACAACACCGGGTGCAAATCGCTATGGACCCAATCGGGTGGCGTCGATCGAGCGTATGAATCGGTGATGGCCTGCGCGCCGAACCAGCCGGGCGGTGCCGTGGGCGCTGTGCCTGTAGCTTGGTGAGCAGGTTGGGTATGAGCCGAAAATCGTTTAAGCACCGGTAAACGATCTTTTGAGCGGTCGATTGGTTGGGGGTTAACCAATCTGTCATTGGCGGGGTATAGCGTCTTGATTCCCGGGGCGTGATACGAAGGGGACGCGCCGGTCACACTGCCTATCTCCAACAAAAGGGGGCGTTCTTCATGAGCGAAGAGATCGAAGACCATCGTTTGTTAAACCAGAGCGATAACGAGCCGTTTTCCTCGGTACTCGAACGGCGGCTGTCGCGGCGCGGGGTATTGCGCGGTGGGCTGGGGGTCGCGGCTGCCACTATGCTGAGCGGCTTTGGCCTGACCGCCTGCAGTGACGACGACAATAATACGGACACCGACGAGGGCGACATGGCCGCAGCCATGGCGTTGGCTTTCGAGGCCGTGGCCGGGTCCAAAACCGATGCGGTGGTCGTACCTTCCGGTTATACGGCCCAGGTGCTCATGCCCTGGGGCACACCGATCAATGCCTCGGCCCCGGGCTGGAGAGAAGACCTGATGCTGACTCCGGCCATCCAGGCCAATAGCGTCGGCATGCACCACGACGGCATGTACCACTTCCCGTTGTCCGACGACACGGCCTCGAGCGACTTCGTGGTCGCCCTGAACAACGAATATATCGACCAAGCCGCGCTATGGGCGCCCCAGGGCGGGCCGACTACCCCCGAAGACAACGAGGGTGCCCGCCCGGCCGATGAGGTACGCACCGAAATCAACGCCCATGGGGTCACGGTCATCCGTATCGCAAAAGACGATCAAGGCCAATGGGCACCGGCATCCGATACCAACTATAACCAGCGCATCACCAGCGCTACGCCGGTCACGCTGAGCGGCCCGGTGGCCGGCTCCGAGTATGTAGTGACCGCCTATTCGAACAGCGGTACCGAAACCCGAGGCACCAACAACAACTGTGCCTGCGGCTATACGCCCTGGGGCACGTATCTGTCCTGCGAAGAAAACTGGCCGTCGGTGTTCATCAAAAACTCGGATCGCTATGCCGACGACGATCGGCTCGGCATCGCCCGCGAGGTCGGCCGCTACGCCTGGGAAACCGCAGCCGGCGACCCCAGCGAACACAACGGCGAGTTCGCCCGCTTCAATGCTACCCCGAGTGGCGATACCGCCCGCGACGATTATCGCAACGAGCCGCGTACTTTCGGCTATGTGCTCGAGGTCGATCCCTATAACAACACCGCCCGGCCGGTGAAACGCACCGCGCTGGGCCGGTTCCGCCACGAAGGCTGCTGGTTGGGCCGGCTCACCGAGGGCGAACCGGTGGTGTTCTATACCGGCCACGATTCGCGCAACGAATATATCTATAAGTTCGTCTCCGACACACCCTGGGACGCGACCTACGCCAATGTCGCCGGTGACAACAACGACCGGCTGGCCATAGGCGATATGTATCTGGATTCGGGCACGCTGTATGTCGCCCGCTTCAACGCCGACGGCAGCGGCGAATGGCTGGCGCTGGCCCCGGACACGCTGACCCGTGCCGGCGACCGGACATTGGCCGAGGCGCTGGGTCTGGAGGCCGACGATCAGGCCGGGGTGCTCATCCATACCTGCGATGCAGCCGACCTGGTGGGGGCCACGCCCATGGATCGCCCCGAGTGGGGGACCGTGGATCCGGCCTCGGGCGATGTCTATATGTCGTTGACCAATAACTCGGATCGCACCGCCGAAGACACCGATCCAGGCTTCACCGGCGACGGCGCTGCGATCGGCGATCTCGGCGTGGGCTATGCCAGCGCGCCGGTCAATGCTGCCAACCCCCGGCCCGACAACGAATACGGCCAGGTCATCCGTTGGCGCGAAGCCGGCGACGCCGCGTCGTTCAGCTGGGACATCTTCGTGTTCGGCGGGGCCGAAGGCGAGGACGGCAATCTCTCGGGCCTGACCGCATCCAACCAGTTCGCGAGCCCCGACGGCCTGTGGTATGACGACCGCGGCGACGGCAACGGCATCCTCTGGATCGAGACCGACAACAGCGGCAATGCCGTGGCCGAAGACACCAACGACCAAGTGCTGGCGGTAATGCCTTCGAGCGTTAGTCGGGCCGATGGCGATGCTGCGGTCGTCGACGAGGCCGATCAGGCCCAGCTCAAGCGCTTTGCGGTCGGCCCGAACGGCTGCGAGGTAACCGGCATCTTCGCCACGCCAGACAAGACCGCGCTGTTCATCAACATCCAGCATCCCGGCAACTGGCCGTCGGCGGCCGATGCCACTGCCGTCACCGAGGGCACAGTCCGGCCGCGGGCCTCGACCGTGGTGATTCAGAAAAGCGACGGTGGCCAGATCGCGGTGTAAGCCACAGTTTGTCTCGACGGCCCGTCGCTACTGACGTCATGCGGCGGGCTGCCGGCCTGTATCGGCTTCATTGGGGGGCACAAAGCGGGGATCGGTGCCCCCTGCGGCGGGGCTTCCTCGGCCGGTGCCAACGGCCGGGCAGGCGTTCGGCCGGCCGGCGACACGCGCTCAACGGCTCGGCGAGATCGGCCGTAATTCACTCGTACACTGCAGCCGGTGCGCTTTCGCGGCGCCCGGCATCGAACGGTTGGGCCGGCGCATATTCGAGTGTGAGTTGGCTGGCCTGGGCGGTCTGTTTATCTTTAGCGGGCCTGGGGATGTCGTATGCCGGCCTGTGTTCGCGCGGACCAATCGCGGTCGGCCGGGTCTTTGCTTACAGTGGCTTGGCCATTCGTTGCAAAGTTGCCATGAATCTCACCGACCGACAGATCAAGCACGACTGCGGGCTCGTGCTCTCGCGCGCCAGCGCCCCGCCGGCCGCCGAGCGCTTGGCCGTCTTGGCGGCCCACGCCGAGGCCGAGGATGCCATCGACGGCTATGGCACCGGCGGTGCGGTGGCCCGTCTAGAAACTGCCAGCCTGGCCCAGCTCGGCCATGCCGCGGGGCGATTTTTTATCAACGGCGTAACGGCACAGCTCTGTGCGCTCCAGGTGCATGCCGAACGTCGTGGCAGCCGCGCTGTGGTGATCCATCCAGCCAGCCATCTGGCGGTCGACGAGGCCGGCGCGCTCGAACGGGCCGGTGGGCTGACGTCGATCCGTTTGGGCCAACATCGGCCCTTCGATCGAGCGGCACTGGAAACGTTGACCGAGCCACTGGCAGCGGTGGTGGTCGAGCTGCCGCTGCGCCGGGCCGGCTATCTGTTGCCGGGGCTGGACGAACTGCGCGCGATCTCGGCCTGGTGCCGCGAACAGGCGGTGCCGCTACATTTTGACGGTGCCCGGATCTGGGAAGCCGCAGCGGGTTATGGCCTGAGTGTCGCCGAACTGGCAGGCCTCGCCGACAGTGTCTATGTATCGTTCTACAAAGGGCTGGCCGGTCTGGGTGGGGCGTTGGTGGCAGGACCAGAGGATTTCGTGGCGGCGCTGGATGTCTGGAAAACCCGCTATGGGGGCAATCTCTATACCGCCTATCCCTATGCCATCGCCGCACTGGACGGTCTGGCCGAGCGCGGCCCGCGGCTACCCGAGTTCGTAGCCCGTGCCCGGATGCTGGCGGCTGCGATAGGCGATCTGCCGGGGCTGTTGCTGCAGCCGAGCCTGCCGCATACCAATGCCTTCCAGGTCTGGTTGGCAGGCACGCCGGCCGATTTGACCGAACGGCACCGGCAGTTTGCCGCGGCCACAGGGCAATGGCTGTTCGATCGCTTCATCGATGCGCCACTCGACGGCTATGCGCTCACCGAAATCGAGATCGGCCCGACTTCGGATGGCTTCACCATCGAGGATGCCGCGGCTGCGATACGGCGGTTTATGACGACTGTCGACTAAGGCGTCATGCGGCCTGCTGAACTGCCGGCGCACTCGTGCCCGAGGGGCGCTTATATCGAGTAGCCGGTCGTAGAAAAACCGGTAGCCACGTTCTTCAGCCGGTTCGATCAGGCCCTGGCTGGTGGAGTTTTAGCACGTGGGCTGCAATACCGGGAATGAGTTCGGCTTGCTACGAACACGTCGCCAAGCCGCGATCGCTGCCGCCGGCATGATCTCGGTTGTTTGTCGATAACCCGCGCTCGTCTGTTCGAACGGGGCAGCGAACCGCGGGTTCGAGTCTACGGCCTGCGCGATATGGCCTGCGGCCGATCCGGATCGCCGCGCCAGCGGAACTCGCGTCGTCGGCGCACAAAATCGAGTCGTGCTCGCGAACGTGGCGCGCGATGCCTCGCCTAGAGTTGTTAGCGGGGTTATCGAGCGACAAGAAGACGAGCAATGCTGTTTACGCTGGCGATCATCATCAGCCTGGTGGCTTATTTCATTATCGGCCAATGGGCCGGACGACGGGTCCGGCATGTCGACGACTATATGGTGGCCGGGCGCAATGCGCCGACCTTCGTCATCCTGGGCACGCTGGTGGCCAGCTATGCGAGCACCAGTGCCTTTCTGGGCGAGACCGGCTTCGCTTATCGCGGCTATCCGTTCGTGATGCTCATCTTCGCGGCTACGAGTACCGCGGGCTGTTTGATCGGTGCGTTGATCTTCGGCCGCTATCTGCGGCGCAGCCAGGCATTGACCGTGCCGGCGTTCTTTGGCGAGCGCTTCGACTCGCGCTGGGTACAGATCATCGCCGGGCTGACCACCGTAGTAGGGCTGGGCGCCTATATGCTGGGCGTAATGCAGGGCGCCGGCATGATGTTTACCGAGGTCACCGGCCTGCCTTACTGGATGGGGCTGGTACTGGTATGGCTGACCTATACCGGTTTCGTGCTGTATTCCGGCTCACCGGGGGTAATTCTGACCGATACGCTCATGTTCGTGGTCTTCACCGCGGCGGCGCTGGGTGGCTCGGCCTATCTCATCCACGCTTTGGGCGGCTGGTCCGGGGTATTGACCGGGCTGCTCGACCAGAGCGCCAAGCCTGGTATCGCACTCTGGCATGGGGTGCTCTCGGGCGACGGCGCACGTTTCCATACGCCGGGCGAGGCGCTGACCTGGGGCATCGTGCTCGGACTGGTCTGGGCCGCGGTGCTGGCCACCAGCCCCTGGCAGGCCAGTCGCTATCTCATGGCCCGCAACGAACATGTCGTGATGCGCTCGGCCATGCTCACGGCGGTCGCACTGGCGGTGTTCTATGCGTTGATGATGTTGGCTGGCGCGGCAGTCAATCTGTTCAAGCCGGATCTGGCCAACCCCGAGCACGCCATGGTCTGGGCAGCCCTGCATGTGCTTCCGGCTTGGCTGTCGGTGTTGATCCTGACCGGGGTGTTCGCGGCCGGTCTGTCGTCCTGTTCGACGTTTTTATCGTTGATCGGGTTCAGCATCGCCAACGACATCATGGGCTCGAAACACAACGATCGCCGGGCGATGCGAGCCAGCCGGATCGCGATTCTCGTAGCCGGCCTGGTCACCCTCGGCCTGGCGTTGTTGCAGCCGCCGGCCGTAATGGCTGTGGTCTGGTTTGCGGCCACCCTGTTCGCCTCCTCCTGGGGGCCGGTGGCGGTCGCCAGTGTCTGGAGCCGGCGCATCACGGCAGCCGGTGCCGGCTGGGGCCTGGGGGTCGGGTTTGTCGTGAATCTGGTGTTGTCCCTGCTTGACCAGCAGGGGGCGATTGACCTGCCGGTTTATCTGCATCCCGTACTGCTGTCGACCGTGGCGGCGCTGATCGCGATCGTGCTGGCCTCGACGGTCACCGAGGTCCGCCCGAAGGCACAGCGCTATCGCGCCAGCCTGCACTGCGATCAGCCCGAACTCGAACGCCATTGGGCCCGTGGCACCGCCGGCATCGCACTGTTCACGGCCGCTGCAGGCGTTGGCCTGATCTTGTTTTTGTGGCGCAACTACGCCGAAGCCCTGGCACGCCTGGCCCCGCACTATCAGCTGGCCGACAGCGCCGTGACCGGCGCCTACATGCTATCGGCCGGCTTCGGCGGCATGCTGCTCATCGCCGGCGTGGTGGGATTCGTTGCGGTCCGTCGGCGCAGCCGGCAGGCATTGCAATCCTATTCGGCCCAGCCCGAGGCCGGTTGAGTGTGTCGCTTCGGTGTCCGCGATCGTTGGGACGGGCTTCGGCGATCAGCGGCATCGCTAACCAGCCTGCGGCTGGGGCGGTCCAAACCGTCCTTGGCCGTTGGGCTGATGTGTTTTTAATGACAGGTGGATGCCCATGAATGAACTGCATCAGCACAGTATCGTGATCGACGGTCTGAATATCTCGAACTTCGATCGCACGGTGTTCGAGGAAATGCAGCAAGGCGGTGTTACGGCGGTCAACTGTACGGTCTCGGTCTGGGAAGGCTTTCAGAAGACGGTCGAGAACATCAATCGAATGACCGAGGCGATCGAGGCGTGTTCGGATATCGTAATGCTGGCCCGAACCACCGAGGACATCTGCCAGGCCAAGCGAGAAGACAAGACCGGTATCGTTCTCGGTTTCCAGAACGCCCATGCGTTTGAAGACGACCTCGGCTATATCGGCCTGTTCAAAGCCCTTGGTGTGAACGTCGTCCAGCTGTGCTACAACACCCAGAACCTGGTCGGCACCGGCTGCTACGAACGCGACAGCGGCCTGTCCGGTTTCGGCCGGGAAGTGGTCGAGGAAATGAACCGGCTCGGTATGCTGATCGATCTATCGCATGTCGGCCCGCAAACCGCCTCGGAAGTGATCGCCGCATCGAACGCGCCCGTGTGTTATTCGCACTGCTGTCCGGCCGGGCTCAAGGCCCATCCCCGCAACAAGACCGATGCCCAGCTCAAGGAGATCGCCGAAGCGAACGGCTTTGTCGGTGTGACCATGTTTTCGCCGTTTCTAAAGCGCGGTGCGAACGCCGCGCTCGACGACTACCTCGAAGTCATCGACTACACGATCGACGTGATCGGCGAAGACCAGGTCGGTATCGGCACCGACTTCACCCAAGGGCATGGCCCCGATTTTTTCGACTGGATTACCCACGACAAGGGCCGCTATCGCCGGCTGACCGATTTCGGCCAGGTGGTCAATCCGGAAGGCATCCGAACCATAGCCGAATTCCCGAATATCACCGCTGCCATGCAGCGCGCCGGCTGGGATGAAACACGCATCAAGAAAGTCATGGGCGACAACTGGCTGCGGATGTTCGCCGATGTCTGGGGTGACTGATCGCGGCGTTGTCGGCCGCGGGGCAGGGACGGTGTAGCGACACAGCCGGGCGCCGCGGTGGCGACCCGATAACGCGCCCAGGCCAGAATGGGTCGGCCAGAACGGGGTGAGCCGTCTGGTAAGCAGCCGTTGTATGGGCGGCGCCCTAATTCGGTCGCGCCTCGCCCAGCGCGGGCTCAGCCGTAGGCGGGCTCGCGGCGTCGCCGCCGCGATTGCGACGGAAAAGCCACGGCCGTGACCAGCGATAACGCGCCGGTGCCGAGCAGCATGACAGCCAGGTTAGAGGCGGTTGCGATATAGCCGCCGGCGATCGGGCCGAGCATGTTGCCGAGCGCGTACATGCACAGCACGCTGCTCAGGCCTACGGTCGGCAACTCCGGAAACAGCCGTTTGCTCCAAAACGCAAAGACCGCACTCAGCACCATCACGCACATGCCCTGCATGGCACCCGAAATTAGCACGCCCGACCACTGGGCAGGCAGTAGTGCGATCAGCGCGAGCGAGGCAGCAGAGACGCCAAAAATCGTTCGAATCACCGATGTCAGACCGACCCGATATTCCACCTCGGCGGTCAACAGCCCGACCAGCCCGCCGGCGCCGAACGCGGCATACAGCACAGGCCCGGCCAGGCTGGGGGCGATGCCGGCCAGCCCGCCGGCCGCGCTGATGTGATCGACCGCAAACGACAGATAGATACCGCTGGAAATACCGAACGACAAGGCGATCCCGTACAGCGGCATACAGCATGGCCGTATCAGCTGCCGAAAATCGGTGCGTTGATCGGAAGCATGCGGCAGACGCGCCAGATGGCGCAGCGTGAGCAGATTGAATACCGCGGACAACAGAGCAAACCCCGCAAACGCCAGCCAGGCGATGCGCCAGCTTTGCTGTAGTCCGATCATAGCCATCGCTAACAGCGCAGCAATCGCAACACCCACTGTAGTGCCGGTACTGACGATCGACAGCATGCGGGCCTGGCGATCGCGCGGTACGTCGCGTTGGGCAGCATTGTTGAACGGCGACCAACAGCAGCCGGCTGCGGTTGCCGCCAGAATCGTGCCGGTAGCCAGTAGCACCAAGCCGTCGGCGGCCGCGACCATGCCCATGCCAAGCAGGCCGAACAGCGAGCCGATGGTCACGGGCAGGCGCGGCCCAACCCGTACGATCGCCAGCGCGGTCAGCACCAGTGCCAGGAAAAAGCCGCCGAAAGCGCCGCTGGCGATCGTGCCGGCCAAGGCCGTAGACAGGCCGAACTGCTCGCGAAATATCGGCACGAACAAGCCAAAGCCCATACGCGCCGGGCCAAAGGCGACAGCGGTGGCCAGAGCGCCGCTGACAGAGAGCATGGCCGGTTTGGAAATCTTGGGCATAGGTCGGCTAAAAGACAGAAGAAAACCAACGCTTGAAATAAGGCGCCGATACGAACGAGCGTCGGCCCGAGCGTGGCAGATCGTGCGGTCGGTGGAACCGGGGAAAGCCCTTAACGATATGAGGGTGTAACGCGCGCTCAGGGGCTGCCTGGGGCGGGGCTCATGAGCCGAGGCGTTCGTGTCTGGTCAGACGACCGCGCCGGCGGTTTGGCCCGCGCGTAGCCGCGGCTCTGACTTAGTGCTGACTAACCAACCAGGAGACCCCGGTACTGCGTGTATCAGCACGTCTTGGTGAGCTGTTCGCGGGAATCGGGGGAGCGCGATCAGGGCCATGTCGTATGGGCGCATTGGTACGGCAGGCTAGCGAAGCGGCGCGCGGTGGGCAGCCGTTTTGAACAATCTGCTCGCCATGCCTGGCGGTATCGCCTGTTGCGATACAACAAAAGTGGTCAGCGGTTGCGCATTTCCTGTTGGCGCATGGGCATGGCATCGATGGCCTCGAACAGTCGCGGCAAATCGAGCGTGGCCTGACGATTTTTAACCTGGCCATCCTTGCCGATCAGAACGGCCTCGTAACCGTTGCCGTGGACAGCCTCCAGGGCGTCACGGCAGATCGCGCGATCGAGATTAGTGCGTATGCGATCCGGGCCGACCACGAACCAGGCGATGTCGCGCTTATCGAGGCCGCGGCTGCTCTGCAGGGTGTCGTAGGCTTGATCGCCGTGTTCGGCGGTCGGCGCGAACACCGCGATGACGCGGTATTGCCAGCGCAATGCGGCCAGGCCATTGGTATCGGCTGCCCAACCGGTGCCAACGACAGCCGCGAGCAATGACGAAACGAGCCATCGGGTCATGAAAGATGTCCTTTGTGAGTCGCGTGTTCGGGCCATGCCCTATTCAACGTAACGCAAATCGGCAAGCCACAACGGGGGGCAGTCTGTTGGCGTCGCCGGCTACGCCGGTCGAACAGCCGAATGCCGAGCATGATGCGTGTGTCGAGCCGGACATACGGCTTAGATCATTGCGGGCAGATACGGTGCCATGAAATCGAGGAACAGACGGACCCGGGCGGCCGGGGCGGTGTCGCGGTAATACACCGCGTGGATCGCCTGCCGGCGATCGAGTCGGTCTTCCGCAAGGACTTCGACCAGTGCCCCCCGCTCGCGATGACCGCGCGTGGTGTAGTCGGCCATACAGGCGATGCCCTGGCCAGCGAGGGCCAGTTCGAGCAGGGTGCTGGCACTGGAGGCCGCGATACTCGGCTGGATGGTTAGATCCTCGCCGGTCGAGCTCGCGAGCGGCCACTGGTTGAGATGGGACATGGCATCGAAGCCGAGCCGATGATGCGAAGCCAATTCGGCGGGACAGCACGGCTGGCCATGGGTCGCGAGATAGCTGGGGGCGGCCACCAACCGCAGGGCAGTCTGACCCAGAGCGCGGGCATGCAGGGTGGAGTCGGCCAATGGGCCGATACGAATTGCAACATCTGCCCGATGTTCGAGCAGATCGATAATTCGATCGTGGGTATCCAGATGCAGTTCGATCGAGGGGAACCGGGCCCGGAATTCACCAACCAACGGCACGATCACATACTGCATGAATACGGGGGCCGCATTGATGGTCAGCCGACCGGCCGGCGTGCCGCGGCGCTGCGGGATGGTTTGTTCGGCGGTATCGATGGCTTCGAGCACGCGGCGCGACTGTTCCAGAAACAGACGCCCCTCGTCGGTCAGTGCGATACGCCGGGTGGTGCGCCGGAGCAGGTCGGCGCCGAGCTTGTTTTCCAAACGCTGCAACGCCCGGCTGATCGCGGAAGTCGTGCGTCCCAGGTGCTCGGCGGCCGCGGTGACCGTGCCGGTATCGACGACGGTCACAAACGCCTGATGTTCTTCGAACGTCGTTTTCATTGTTGAATTTTAATCAATAAAGATTTGTCTCGCGGCAGGTTTATGGTTGCCCGCGGGATCGCGATCATGGCCGCCGATCATTGGTTTCGAAAGCGGATACGCACATGAATATTCTATTGCTCGACGGTCAAAAGCCGTTCGCCCATTCCCAGGGGCGGTTGAATCGAACCCTGCATCAGCAGGCCCTCGATACCCTGGGCGCGCTCGGCCATACCCTGCAGCAGACCCCGATTGACGATGGTTACGAGGTCAAGACAGAAGTCGGCAAATTTCTCTGGGCGGATGTGATCGTCTACCAAATGCCGGGCTGGTGGATGGGTGCCCCCTGGATCGTCAAGCGCTATCTCGACGAAGTGCTGACCGCCGGCCATGGCCGTCTTTATGCCAACGATGGGCGTACGCGCGCCGACCCCTCGCGCAAGTACGGCTCTGGCGGACTGTTGCACGGCCGCCGGTATATGTTGTCGCTGACCTGGAACGCGCCGCGCTCGGCCTTCGATGAGGCCGACGATTTTTTCGAGGGCCAGGGCGTGGACGGGGTTTATCTGCCGTTTCACAAGGCCCAGGCGTTTCTGGGCCTGAGTGCGTTGCCGACATTTTTAGCCACCGATGTCATCAAGGCGCCGGACGTCGACCGCGTGGTCGCCCATTATCGACGCCATCTCATCAATATGTTCGCCATGCCCGGCCAGGAGAGTCCGACAACCGAGCGCCCGGTGACAGCGCCGGTGTTCGAACCGGTTATCGTCTAGCGCCGATATCGTGGCCATGGCGAATACGGCCGAGGTTCGGCCCGCCAATGCGCGTGGGTCAGAATGTCGCTCGCCGGGGCAGGACTATTTCTCTACCAACCAGGCCAGCGGCTGCACTCAGGCCGATTCCGGCAACGCGGGTTGTGGGCGGCGCCGAACCAGCGCGCACGGCGATACGAGGGGCACGGCATCGACAACGATAGGCGCCTTGTGGCCGGCGCTGGGCATCCTCAGTCTCGGCATCGGCCAAGACGCCGACGGCGTCTTGTATTTAGTCGAGCAGTTGCTCGACGGCCGCGGCCAGAACCCGACAAGCCGCGATCGCATCGGCCTTTTCGACATGCTCGCTCGGGTGATGGCTGATGCCGGCCTCGCAGGGCACGAACAGCATGGCGGTGGGGCAGATCGAGGCCAGATACAGTGCATCGTGGAAGGCGCCGGACATCATTCGGGGCGCGGCCGGCAAGCCGGCTGTGGTCACACTGTTGGCCAGCAGATCGGTCAGATCGGTGGGGAAGGCGATCGGCGCCTTATCGATGAGACGTTCTAGCTGGACATGGCAGCCGGCCCAGTCGCGGCGGCTCAACTGGCGAAAACTGGCTTCGAGCGCTTCGAGTTTGGTCGCGTTCGGATGCCGCAGGTCGACGGTGAACGTCACCCGATCCGGGATGGTATTGACCGCCCCGGGTTCGACTTCGAAACGACCGATCGTGAATCGCACTTGCTCTTCGGTATCGGTCGCGGTTTCACGCAGCGTGTTGGCCAGCCGGCAGGCGCCATCGAAGGCGTCCTGGCGCAGACTGCGGGGCGTGGTACCGGCATGACCGGCCACGCCGGTCACTGTGAACCGGAACCAGCGCACCCCTTGAATTCCCGTGACCACGCCGACCGGCAAACCCTGTTCCTCGAGAACCGGGCCCTGCTCGATATGGGTCTCGAGATAGGCATAGGGCTGCGGCGCCTGGGCGCGTTGTAGCGCCCGGGTCGCTGCGAGGGCAGCCAGCGTTGCGTTCAAGGCATCGCGCAAGCGAATGCCGTCGGCGTCGCAGGCATCGCCAAGTGTGTCGAGATTGGCTGCGCCGGCAAAAACCGACGAGCCGGTCATACCGGGTGTGAAACGGGCGCCTTCTTCGTTGGTCCACGACACCAGCTCGATTGGCCGCCGATGGGCCATATCCAAGGCGGCGACGGTTTGTAGCACAGCCAGCCCGGAGATCACGCCGAGGGCGCCGTCGTAGATGCCGGCCGCAGGCTGGCTGTCCAGATGGCTGCCGAGCAACAAAGGCGCTGCGGTCGGGTCCTGGCCTTCGCGACGAATGAAAACGTTAGCGGCATCGTCGAAATAGGCCTGGCAGCCTAACGCTTCGCCGCGTGTGATCAGCCAGCGACGGGCTTCGATATCGGCGTCATCGAGCGCCAGGCGCTTGATACCACCACCGCAACGCCGGCCGATCGCCGCGCTGTCTTGCATGTTCTGCCAGAACGCCTCGCCATCCAGGGCAGTGGCGAGGCGGCTCGTATCGTGGTCGGCACCGTTCATCGATCAGCCAAGCAGTTCGAAATGAACGGGCTGGGGGACACAGTCCTGCCCGTTGATCGGAATGATGTCCTGCGGGCAGGCCGACATCGCGACAATACAGTCCATTTCCGCGCGCAGTTCGACATAGTCGCCGGGCTGGGATACCGGCGGCTGCCAGCCGAGTTGCATATGCGCGTCCACGGGAATATTCATCCACAGATTGAAGGGCTGTGGCACTTCGGCCACCGGCTGGCCGATGGCCTGCATGGCCATGCGTAGATTGTCGGAGCAGTTGTCGTGGTATTCGGTCACGCCGAGCGTCGTGAACCGGAACAGATCGCAGGCCGCGATGACGGTGTCGTGGATGCCCGGCGAGGTATCGCGGGTCAGTGTCATCACCGGACGGCGCCGATTGCTGAGCAGTGGGTCGCCCTCGCGCGGGATCAGCCGGTCGATCCATGCCCGCGCATGTTCCATCGAGATGAATTCGTTCAGGTTATTGGCGTTGAACGCCCAGGTGTCGCAGACCTGGGTGCCGGGCGTATTGATGATGCGCAGGGTCTGGCCGGCCGGCACCCGTACCGCCCGGCCGCAGCGCGCCGGTACTTCGTGGCGAACGCCCGGTTGAGTATGGCCGTCGACCGAGATCGGGTTGTCGAGGGTCAGGTTATGGCCGCAGGGCTCGGCGTTCGAGGACGGCAGGCTTTCGATACGGGCATGGTCGAATGGGTTCAAAGTAGGTCTCCGTTGTTGAATCTTGCAGGGCAGCGCTATAGCGAGCGTTCGCGCCAGGTTTCCAGAAACTGTTGCAGTCGCGCGCTGGCCGGGGTTTTGAACACCTGTTGCGGCGGACCGTGTTCGACGATTTCGCCCTGGTCCATGAACACGACGGTATCGGCGACATGGGCAGCGAAGCCCATTTCGTGGGTGACGATCATCATCGTCATGCCGTCGCTGGCCAGTCGCTTCATGACGTTGAGCACTTCGCCGACCAGCTCGGGATCGAGCGCCGAGGTCGGTTCGTCGAACAGCATGACTTGGGGTTCCATCGCCATGGCCCGGGCGATCGCAACGCGCTGTTTCTGGCCGCCGGACAGCTGTTCTGGGTAAGCGTGGGCACGCTCGGCAAGGCCGACCTGCGCGAGCATTTTCTGGCCCAGCTCGTTCGCGGCCCGGCGTGACAAGCCGTTGACCAGGCGCGGGGCTTCGGTGACGTTGCCGAGCACGGTGCGATGCGGCCACAGATGGAAATGCTGAAAGACCATGCCCAGCGGCCGGCGTACGCGACTGATTTCCTTGTTGGAGGCGAGCGTGCGCCCGGCATCGTTGAGCCGGTAGCCCAGAAGCATGCCGTCGATATGTACGAAGCCGGCGTCATAGGCTTCCAGAAACGCGATACAACGCAGCAGCGTCGATTTGCCCGATCCCGACGGGCCGATGACACAAACCACCTCCGAGCGATCGATATCGAGATCGATATTGCGCAGGACTTCGGTGTCGCCGAACTGCTTGCCGAGGCCGCGTACCCGGATGATCGGCGACGCGGCATGGCTGCTGGATGACTGTTCCATCATGTATCCCTGGATGCGTGCTGGTAGCGTCGTTCGAGCCAGTAGCCGCCGCGGGCGACCAGTTCGATGGCCAGCCAATAGAGCAGGCCGACTTCGATATAAGGCGCCATCACGACATAGTTCTGATTGACGATCTGCATCGCCGTCTTGGTCAGCTCATCGACGCTGATCACGGCCAGCAGCGCCGATTCCTTCATGAGGATGACGACCTGGTTGCTGCCCGGCGGAATGACGAGCCGCATCATCTGCGGAATTCGAATATGCAAAAGTTGGTATCGCCGGGGCAGGCCCAGCATGTTGGCGGCCTCGATCTGGCCACGCGGGATCGCGTTGAAGCCCGAGCGAAATATCTCGGAAAAATAGGCCGCGCCGTACAACCCCAGGCTGAGCACGCCGGATACCGGAGCGCTAAAACGCAGCCCGATAGATGGGCCGCCGGCATAAATGATGAACAGGACGACCAAAAATGGCGTGCCACGCATCAATTCCACATAGCCGCGTAGCAGCCACCCGAGCGGCTTGGGCAAGCCCAGGCGTAGCACCGCGACCAGCAGACCGAGCATGATCGCCAGCACACAGCCCAGGCTGCATATCCAGAGCGTGTTCCACAGGCCGTAGAGGATCGACGGCAACGAATCGAACAACAGCGCAGTGTCGGTCATGAGCCACTCCGCGTCGTCAAGCCGCGGCCGAAGTGGCGTTCCGCCAACACGCCCACAATGGCCAGCCCAAGATTGATGATCAGATACAACGCGCCCACCGCGAGATAGCTGTCCATGGGGCGGAAGGTGTTGGCCGAGATCTGTTGCCCGACCCGCATCAGGTCGGTGACCGCGATCACTGAAATCAGCGACGAGTTCTTGACGATATTGATGATTTCGTTAACCAGCGACGGCATCGTCAGGCGAAACATCTGGGGCACGAGAATGCGCCGTCGGATGGCTAGGGTATGCATTCCCAGCATCCGGGCTGCCTCGCTCTGGCCACTGGGAATCGCGGCCAGGCCGGCGCGGTAGATCTCGCCTTGAAAGGCGGCAGTATTGAGCGCGAGTGCGGCGATCGCAGGCACCAGCGGGGAGACGTTCAGGCCCAGCAGCGGCGGCAGCTCGACTGCGACCAGCAGCTGGATCAGGATCGGCGTGCCGCGCCAGATGCTGCGATAAAAACCGCTCAGTCGCTTGATCCAGACATGGCGGCTCAGCAGGCCGAAGGCCAGACACAGGCCCGCCAGCATGCCGAGCCATATCGCGCAGAGCGATACCGTGAGCGTCGTGGTCACGCCATCGATCAGCATTCCGTGGTATTGCACGAGTATGTCGTACATCAATGCTCTCGATCGGATGAACGGGGCCGTCTGCGAGGTGCCGCAGACGGGACCGGTCGGATAACGCTATTGCGGCTCGGGCCGCTCGGTCGGCAACGACATGGCCTGACCGAACCATTTTTTCTGCAGTTCGGCGAGCGTGCCGTCGTCGTTCAGCCGGCGGAGCTGGCGATCGAAAAATTGATTCAGCGATTGGCTCTCGGCGTCCTTACGGCCAGCCCAGGCGTAGTATTTCTTCGGTCCGAAGGTCGGGCGCACGACCGCGAAAATCTCGGGACGCGTCTGGGCCGCCTGCATTAGGTTGGGCAGGCCGTTGGCGACGGCATCGAGCCGGCCTTGTGCCAAGTCGGCATAGGCTTGGTTGAAGTCGGTGTAGCTGCGGATCTTGGCGGCCGGCTTGCCGTTCTCGCGCAGTGTCTTGTTGAACGCTTTAACCGCGGCCAGCTGGGCCGAGCCGGTCTGGGAGCCGACCACCTTGCCGCCGAGATCCTGGGGCGACTGGATGCTGTCATCCCCGCTTCGCTTGAGCAGCGCCATGCTGGCGGTCGCGATCGGCAGGCTCAGGTGGTATTTCTCGCGGCGTTTCGGCGTGGCGACCACGGACGTGACGACATAGTCGAAGCGGCCGGATTCTAGCCCCGGAAGAATGCCCTGCCAGGGCACATCCCGGCGCACCAGCTCGACGTCCGGCAGCTGTTGCATGATGTGGCGCATGATGTCGGCCGAATAACCGACGATCTGGCCGTCTTGGACAAATTCGAACGGCTTGAAGCGCGCTTCCGTACCGACGGTCAGTCGGCCCTCGTTTTTGACCTGCTGTAGTAGGTCGGGGCCCGCCTGGGCGGTCGTGACCAAGCCCAATAGCAGGCCGAACAGCCCGATGAGATAGAAAAGCTTCTTCTGCACGATCGTCATGTCACGCCCCGATGCCGATGAATGGCTATGAGTGCGATCGATTAGAGCAGAGCTTTAGTCTCAACAAAATTGTTTTATCTTGAAGTTCACATCAATAATATTGTGATGAGTAGACGAAGCATGCAGCCATGAAGCTCGCCGATCTGGATCTGAAAAGCCTGGCGGTATTTCGTGCGGTCGCCGATCAGGGGGGATTCGCCGGCGCCAGCAGCACCCTGCATATGAGCCAGTCGGCCATCAGCTTTCATATCAGCGGCCTGGAAAAACGGCTCGGCTTTCGGGTCTGTCGGCGGGGCCGGGGTGGCTTCGAATTGACCGATCGCGGGGCGATCGCCTACGAGCGGGTCAAATCGTTACTCGCTTCGGTCGACGATTTCGACAGCGAAATGGGTGGCCTGCGCGACACCTTGGTAGGCACGTTGCGGCTCGGTATCGTCGACAACACCATCACCGACGACTCCATGCCCTACCCACAGATCCTCGGCGAATTCCTGCGTCGCAATGCCGGTGTGGATCTGGACGTCTCGATCGAAAGCCCGGAATATCTGGTCACCCACGTGGCTAACGGCCAGCTGCATCTGGCGTTGGTGCCCGAAACGAATCGAATCCAGGGCCTGCAATATCATCCGGTGCACCAGGAGCGGCATAGCGTGTATTGCGCTGCCCAGCATCCGCTGTTCGATGTCGACCAGGAACAATTGAGCCTGGATACCGTGGCCGCGCATCCTTTCGTGGCCCATCGCTATGCCGATCGTCGCGAGCAACGGATTTTCGACGGCGTCCAGGTCGGCGCCGAGGTTTCCAATATGGAAGCCCAGGCGATGCTGATCCTCAGCGGCCGTTTCATCGGCTATCTACCGGACCATTACGCCCGGCGCTGGTGCGAGCAAAACAGTCTGTGCCCGATCTTGCCAGCCAGCACGGGCATGGTATCGAGCTTCTATATCGTCACTCGGGCCGGAAAGCGGGCGTCGCTGGTCGTGCGTAGTTTTATCCAGGAGCTGGTAGCGCATTCGTCGAAAATGGCCCACGAGGGTGTGATGACGCGCTAGGCGATGGTGCTGACTGGCTCGTCCACGCAAGCCGTAACCGGAGCGGTGGCGAGTCCTGGACTCTGCCACCTTTGCGGTAACGGGGGTTTAAGTTGGCATATCGCTATCGGCTTGTAGCGACGCGTGCGAAGCCAAAGCGTATCGAGCCGGGCAAACACGGAACGTTTTCTTCTACGTCTGTAAGACCTAGATCAGAGCCGTGCTTCGATTGACGACGATCAAAAGCCGCTGTCAGTAGCGCCGTAATCTCCCTCCATAAGCGCCATTTCGAGCGCCGGTTTTTCGATGAGTAATACCTGGCCCGCCCGGCGAGCCTTGCAGCCTGGGTATGCGCCAAACGCCAGAGCATAAAAGCATGCTCTGGCGTTTGATGGAGGCCGGTCATGAATACGAAATGGATCGCACCGCTGACGTTTGGTCTCGCGCTGTTATACTTGCTGGCCGGGTTCGCTGTCGCCGAAAAAATCATCGGTGAGCCGGGTTCGCCGGATGCTCTGGGTGTCATCTACGGTCAGCAGCTGCCGCCGCCTGACGCGCCGAGCGTGCTGGTGATCATCACCGGCGATGCCGGCTTTGCCGTGCCCAGCGCTTTCGGCGGCGTCATCCCGACGTCAACGCTCGACCGCCTGGCCGAGAACGGGCTGTGCTATACCCGCATGTTTTCGACCGCGCTCTGTTCGCCGACCCATACGGTCCTGATCACCGGGCGTAACCATCATTCTGCCGGTTTTGGCGTGATCTCCGAGCAGGCCACCGGCTTCTCCGGTTACGAAAACTTCATCCCCAATGACAAGGCCGGGGAGGAAGGGCGGCCACCGGTCGGTATTCCCTATGTGATCGTCAACGGCAAGATCGCCTTCCGGCATGGAAAAGTGCTTGCTATCAACGCCGGCCAGCCGATTCGTTACGCCACAGTGGCAAAAGGTCGCTTCCGGCCGGTCGACGTCAATCAATGGCTCGACGGCCACGCGATCAAGACCCCGGGCGTATCGAGCTTCGATGACAGCGGCGCGACCCAGGTAATTGAAAAGGAATAAGGACAGCGTGGGCTAAAGCTGTGCTCAGCGTCGGTCGAGCGGTGTCGGGCAGAGCGACTGGCATCGAGAAAAAGCAAGTTCTGGATAAGGGCATACCACGCAGAACCGTGCTTGCTTGTCCCCTATGATCGTCGTGGTTCATGGCTCGGCCTATGCCTGCCTCGCCATCGACTCAGAGCCGCGATCGTTGGGTTTAACAGCCAAATGTTGGGGTGCGACATGAACCCTGTACTAATCATCATCTACCGGTTCGTATTGATTCTTTGCCTGGTCGGCGCCGCCGGCTACGCTGAGGCCCGAACCACGGCCAGCCGCGTGCTGTTCGTGAACGTGAACATCTTCGACGGCACAAGCGAAAAGCTGCTTAAAAACAGGAATGTGTTGGTCGAGCGAAATCTGATTAAAAAGATCTTGGATCGTACGATTAGCGCTCCTGGGGCCGTCGTGATTCGTGGCCAACAGCGAACCCTAATGCCCGGTCTCATCGATGCGCACTGGCATACCATGTTGAATTTCTGGCCGATAAGTCGGGTGCTTGCGGCTGACTTCGGTTATCTCAGTATCGCTGCAGCCAATGCGTCATGGGCCACATTACGGCGCGGTTTTACGACGGTACGCGATGCCGGCGGCAACTGTTTGGGCGTCAAGAATGCGATCGATGCCGGGCTGGTCGAAGGCCCGCGCATCTATCCGTCCGGGCCCTACATCGGCCAAACCGCGGGGCACGGCGATTTTCGGGGGCCGAACGATGTGCCCGAAAACCCGGCCACACCGCTCGATTACCCGCAGCGGGTCGGCCATACGCTGATTGCTGACGGGGTGCCAGAAGTCCTCCAGCGCAGCCGTGAGGCTTTGCGTATGGGGGCCAGTCAGATCAAGACCATGGGCGGCGGCGGGGTGTCTTCTCTCTACGATCCGCTGGACGTGACCGAATATACCTTCGATGAAATGAAGGCCGCCGTCGATGTCGCCAAAACGTGGAATACCTACGTCATGGTGCATGTCAACACGGATGCCGCTGTTCGACAGTGGATCCAGGCCGGCGCGATCTCGATGGAGCACGGTTTTTTCATTAGCGAAGCCACGGCGAAGCTGATGGCCCGCAAGGGCGTGTGGTGGAGTATGCAGCCGATGGAGCTGAGCGGCGAAGACGCGTTCGTATTTGAAAACCCCGTCAGCCAGGACAAATACAGACAAGTCGTGGCCGGGCTGGATCATGTGATCGCGCTGACGAAAAAGTATCGGGTCAAGACCGCCTTCGGCACCGATTTATTGTTCGATGCCGATCTTGCCGCGAAGCAAGGGAAATTCCTGGCTAAATTGCAAAAGTGGTATACGCCGCACGAGGCGCTGAAAATGGCCACCCATGACAATGCCGAACTACTCAAACTGAGTGGCCCACGCGATCCCTATCCCGGACAGCTAGGCGTGATTAAAGAAGGGGCCCTGGCCGATCTGATTCTGGTCGACGGCAATCCGCTGGCGAATCTCGATTTAGTTGCTGATGCCGACCAGAATTTCGTCGTCATCATGAAAGACGGCGCAATCTACAAGAATACTCTGCCGTGAACATGGCCGCGTCACCAGCGGGCAACGATGTCCCGAGTCGGGACGGGATCGGGCACTTAAGCGCCGAACTACTGCTTGAGTCAGGCGTTGCCAGTGGACGGGCGTTGATCGACGCACTGGCCTGCTGGGTTTTACCTATCAACCGCAAAGCTCGTTGGGCGCACGACTGGCTTCGTCGGCGCCACCGGCGCGTGAGGGCGCCCGGCGATGTTCGGTTAGGGTGGGTTGAGGTTTTGTGCGAGTCCGTGCCCAGGGCTATTGAGCTGCAAGCCGAGGCACTACGAGTGCGGCGTTGTGGCGCGACGTCCGTGAGCGACAACGCTGGATTGCGGTCCGAACCGCCTCGGCCCGCGTTACGCACCTGGATCGTGGCCCGCCAGGAATCGGCTCGCGCCGTGCCCGCCACGATTGGGGCGGCGATGCGGCGCTCGGACGACGCCTCAATAACCGACTAAAGCTGGCCGAAGCGAGGGAACGATAGCGCGTTGTTGTCATGAGCAGGCGCGGTGGCTGGCCCGAGTGGCAGTGAGGGCGAGGCAGGCCTTCGATTTCGGCCCAGCTCGATCATGTGGGCAACTCGATGGAGGCAGCGGTTGCCCGTGCCTCCATCGATGGCTACAGCAGGACGCCGTCTTAGCGAGCTGCGCCGGCCCCCTGCAATTGATGGCGCGGTTTGGCTTGGGCGGCCATTTCGAAGAGCTCATCTACATGCCGGCGTTGCTCGTGGCTCGGTTTTATGGCCAAAGCGAGAATCAAGAACAGAGCCGCATTGCAGGCGACGCCGATAACGCCACTCGTTAGCGAGCCCAGGGCCGCAATATCGTCGGGGAACCAGAGTGTCAGCAGAATAGATACGACGATGCCGGCGAGCATGCCACTGATCGCGCCCTGCTTGTTACCCAGTTTCGTGAAGATACCGAAAAACAGCGGTACCGAAAGCTGAATAATGCCCTGATATGAAATCTGGGCCAGAAGCTGCAGTCTTGGGTAGTTGAAGGTGAGATAAGACACGATCGCTGCTGCCGCGATGAACACGATCATCGCGGTTTTGGCGAGAACGGTCAGCTGTCGGTCGCTGCGTTGTTTGTTCCAGGTCGCCAGGTCGTTGGCGAACTGGACGCCACTGACCTGTACGCAACCGTCGACATGGCCAATGCTCGCCGCCAGTACGGTTACGATCGCCACGGTCAGCATGATCGGGCCGCCGATTTGAAACAGCGAAGTGAACCAGCCGAGCTGGGGATTGGCGACGACCTCGGCATTTTGGCTAACGGCCGCGGCATACAGCATCAGGATTCCGTAAAAGCCGCCGACCAGGATAATGGTGTAGAGCGTGCCTTTTTTGACCGATTTCACGCCGCTGGCGGTATAGATTCTTTGGAAACTCATCGGCCAGCACATCGATCCGATCACGCCGGTGAACACGAGGCTGAAGACATACCACGGCCCGTAGCCGGTATTGTCGGCGCCCGGAATGGTCAGCATTTGATCAGGCAGATCGGCAAGATTGCTATAGGCCGAGACATCCGAGAAGCCAAGCAATAGCAGGCATACGGCAGCGGCCATGACGTAGGCGATCAGCCCTTGGTACATATCCGTCATCATCAGTCCGCGCATGCCCATGCTGACGGTCCAGTATTGCCGAACGAGGATGACGATCACGCCGACGATCAACGAGACAGTGATGTCCCAGCGCCCGAAACTGGCGAATTCGAATAGCGTTGCTAGTGCCTGAATGCCCAGTACCACCCAGGGGAAAATCGAAATAATGCCGATAATCGAGGCCACGCGTTTGACCGCCGGGCTGCGGTAGCGCATCCCGAGCAGATCGGGCTGGGTCTTGAGTTCGAAACGTTGCCCCCAGACCCAGGCGCGGTTAGCCATCAAATACATGGCCGTTACGCCGAGCGTCGAGTACACAAGCCCATAGAAGCCGAGTGCGCCGCCGACCGATAGCCCGAAAAACGCGGTAAATACTGCGCCGGGCCACCAGGAATTGGTATAGCACATGGCGATGAACCAGGGGCCGTAGGAGCGGCCGCCGACCGCATAATCGGCGAAATCCCGGCTTTTGCGATTGGTCAGATAAAGAACCGCGATCATGCCTGCGATAAACACCGAGATGGTGCCAAAAGCCAGCAGAACATCTTGAAAATCACCGGATGGGATCATGACTGTTCATCCTCGGGAATCTCGCCCCGCGCTTGTTCGTAGCAATAAAGAAGCGCCACCCCCAGACACAGCAAGGCAGCGATGAGAATCCAGTAGAAAAACGGCAGCGGTATGCCCAAAACCAATATCTGGCTGCCGCTTACGGCAAGATAGAACGGCGGGAAAACCGCCATTAATAGGAGCGCCAAGAAGTAAATGGCGAACAAGGTTTTCATCGTCATAATCGCTTCACCCGGTCGATGATTGCAGACGTTTTTTGCTGATTGGCTTGCCGGAGACGGCAGATGGCCCGATAGCCGGGGCAACGCAAATGTTCCGAGCGCGCCAACGTAGGGCCGAACAGTGGTTCTATGGCATGTCAGGGCACGCTTTGGGATCTCGCCGATCGGCTACGGAGCGACATGATTGGCCAGCCGTGTTTTTGGGCTTCCGCTGCCAAGTGCGGGTCGGGGTCGACCGCAACCGGCCGGCCGACCCAGCGCAGCAAAGCCAAGTCGTTGTGCGAGTCGCTATAAAACGTGGCGCGCTCGGCCCATGTCGAAAGCGAGGCCGGGCTGGCGCCAAGCTCTTGGCAATAGGCTTCGACGTGGTCGATCTTGCCGCGACGAAAACAGGCGGTGGTCGCGAGTGGCCCAGACGGCCGGTCCGGGCCGAAGGCAACCGGCGTCGCCAGAACGCTGTCGACCCCAAGGCGTTCGGCGACCGGGTTGGCGATGAAGGTACTGGTGGCCGTCACCAAGACCGTTCGATCGCCGGCGCGGCGGTGGTCATCGATCAGGGCCTCGGCATCGGGTAGCACGAGGGGCGCGATCCGTTCTTCGAGAAAGCGGTCACGCCAGGCGGTGATCTCATGGGCCTCGACATCGGATAACGGGGCCAGAACCGTTTGCGAGAAGGTCTGCAAATCGATCGTGCCGGCCGCGTATTCGGTTTCGAACCAGTCCGAGAGCCGGTCATGCGTCGGCTGATCGATCAAGCCGTGCGTGACCATGAAGGCCAGCCATTCGGTATCGCAGTCTCCGGCGATCAGGGTGTTGTCCAGATCGAATAGCGCCAACGACGCGACATCGGCAGGGCGGGGCGGGGCGTGACCATTACACATGATTGAGCGCCCATACCCAGCGTGCGTCCTGCATGAGGCCGCGCGCACGCAGATGTTTCCAGACGCCATACTTATGAAAATCGAACGCCAGCGTAGAAATCTGCCGTTGGACCCAGGCCCAGTTCGACCATTTCACATCGGCCAAGGCGCGATAGATGTATATTCGGGCCAGCATTTGCGACGTCACTTCGCCGAAGTAGGCTTCGATGATTTCGTGCTCGACTTCCGGTTCGAAGAACATCTCGCCGAACCACAGCGCGAGGTCGTAGAGCGGATCGTTGTTCGAGGCGTACTCGAAGTCGACCAACAACACATCGCGGTCTGAATTCAGCATGAAATTACCGGCGAGGTTGTCGTTGAGACAGGGCGCCAGATCGATCCCCGCGGCCTGCAATGCGGCCCGGGCGTGTTCGTATTGCCGCCGAATCCAGACGCTATCCGGTGGGGTATAACCGTCTAGATCCGCCACCTGGGCCATATGCTCGTCGGCCTGATCGAAGATCGTCTTGGTCAGCGACAGGGCGGGTTGTTGGTGAAAATGCCGGAATGCCAGCGCCGCGTTCTGGCGGATCGTAGGTTCGAGAAAATCGGCGTTGCTGGAGGCGCGATAGCCGTCGAGAAATTCGAAGATTTCGACGCCCAGGCTTTCGATGAAGCAGTGCACCTTGGCACTGACCCCGCATTCGCCGGCGGTGACGCTGGCATCGTGGGCGGCGTAGCGGTCTACGAACATTTCCGTGCCCCGCCCGGGAATCTTGGCGAAGAACGAACGCCCGTCCGGCAGATCGATTTTCCAGTTGGTATTGGAAATGCCACCACTGACCGGTCGGTAATGAATATCCAGCTCGGACCAGCCGTCGACCTTGTCGATCGCCTGTTCCAAGGCTTGCTCGGCCGGGGTCGCGGCCTGACCAAATCTCTTGCTCATAATGCTTGCCCCATGGGGTGTACGGATCGCGGGCTTAGCCGAAAGACCGGCGCCAGGTCTCGAAGTCGCGGTCGTGCAGGTTGGCGCGGGCTCTGAGGAGCCGCCACTGGGCATATTTGAAAAATTCCACGCCGGACAGCGCCGATTCGGCAAACATCGTCAAACCCCAAAGCCCCCAGCGAAGATCGTCTGCGATGCCGTACAACATGCATTTGGCGAATAACTCCGGATCTGGTGCGCCAGACCACAGGGCAACGGCCTCCGAGACCTGTTCTTTGAACGGGCAGATCTCTACCAGCATGCTGGCCAGGTCGTGGGCCGGGTCGTCGTTGCCGGCTACGTCGAAATCCACCAGGCGCAGGGCGCCGCTGGTGTGGATCATCACGTTCGAGCTCACGCCGTCGCCGTGGGCCGGTTTTCGCGCCGTGCAGGCCGCGTCGAGCGGTTCGGCAACCGCAGCGATCTCGTCGATCATCCAGTCCAGATCGTTCGGCCGCGGTACGCCGGCCTCGCGGGTGGCCTGGTCGAAGGTCTGGATTTCGGCAAATATGTTCCGCTCGATTGGATAGCTCGGCCCGGCATGGATGGCCCGCCGTAGCTCGAATTGGGCCATTTGGGCCTGGGGGCTGCTGAGCGCATCCAGACGAGCCCAATCCCAGCCGTCGCCCAGCCATTCGTAGGCGATAACGCCGGTGTCGGCAGCGGCATCGATACAGGCCGGGGCGACCTGCAAACGGCCGGCCTTGTCGCTGGCCTCGACCACGGCATCGAAAGACAGCCGGCGCCGGGCTTCGGGGTAGTAATATTTGACGAACCAGCAGTCGCCCGCCGCGGATTGCGCTTTGAGGCCGAGCGCATCGACGGCCCGTCGTACTGGCGAGGCCACGGGCGCGGTCACGGGCTCGTATTCGGTGATCTGCTCGCCAATTTGGGGCAGGCTGCGCAGCGCCGTATCGATCTGTTGTTCGGCCGCATCCGCGGCCTGGCCTAGTCTAGGCATCCTGTATCTCCTAACTGGGGTTGCCGGTTTGGCGTGGGTCGTCATGCAGCAGTTGCCAGACGACGCGGCTGAGCACTTCGACGCCGCGGCCGAGGGATTCCGGGTCGGTGTATTCGGCTTCGTTGTGGCCGATGCCGCGATAACTCGGCACGTTAATCAGCACGCCGGGGACCCGGTTCATCACGGCCACTACGTCGTGTCCGGCCACGGTATCCAGCTCGCGACAGGCATAGCCGAGCGCTTCGGCGGCGGCCTGCGTGGCGGCGACGCCGCTCGGCCAGAAGTTCAGGGCCTGGCGGGCCGATTGCTTCACCAGCTCGACGCTGCAGCCGGTATCGGCCTCGATCTCTGGCCACAGGGCCCTCACCCGTTGATCGAGATCGTCGAGGATGGCGCTTTCCGGCGACCGCAGTTCGACCGACATCGCCACCCGGGCCGGCACGACGTTGGCTGAATTCGGCGAGATCACCGCGCGTCCGACCGAGGTACGCAGCTGCTCGTCGGGGTAGAGGTCGGCCAGGCGCCGGGTCGCCACGATCATCTGCGACGCGGCGACCAGGGCATCGCGGCGATCAGCCATGAGAGTCGGGCCGGTATGGGCCTGCTCGCCGTGGAAGACCAGCTCGTATTTGCGGGCGCCCCAGTTCCGGGTCACCGCGCCGATCGGCGCGGCCTCGTTTTCCAGCAGGCGGCCGAGTTCGTTATGGATCTCGACACAGCCGGCCGGTGTAGGCGGGGTGTCCTGGCCGAGATAACCGATGGCGCCGAGTGCTTCGTCTAAACGGGTGCCGTCGTCGTCGACCAAGGCATGGGCCTCGGCTTCCGACAGCGTGCCGGTATAAACCGAGCTGCCGGTCAGGCTTGGCCGAAAGCGGGCCCCTTCTTCATTGGTCCAGTTGACGACGGCCAGATTGAGCGGCGGCGCCGGCTGGCCGTGGTCGATGGCGGCCTTATGCGCGATCGCAACCGAAAGGGCTGCGACCACCCCATAAGCGCCGTCGAAGCGCCCGCCCCAGGGTTGGCTATCCAGATGGGAGCCGACCAGCAAGAAATCGGCGCCGGGCGACCACTCGCACAGGCCGAAGATATTGCCGATGCCATCAATACGAACTGCCATCCCCGACTGCTGGAGTAATTCGCAGAGCCGGTCGCGGGCCTGGCCGTCTTCGTGGCCTGCGGCCAGCCGGTGCAGGCCGCCCTTCGGCGTCGCACCAAACCGGCCGAGGTCAGCGAATAGAGCATGAAACCGTTCCAGATCCGGTGCCGGCGCTTCGGTTCGTTCAGTCATAGTGCGTGCCCGCGCGTAGTGGGGCTGCCGAGTGGCTGGCAGTGCTGGGCCGGTTCGAGGCAGAGCATGGTTTCGATTCCTCGTCGCTCATCGCCGCAAAGTGTGTCTTGGCGATATCAGATGTTGTAAAGACAACACTTGCAAGGACGGGGCCAACACGGTTTTGTTTTATGTAACTAGATGTTTGTAAATAACTTAATATTGATTTGGCACAGTGTGTTCGATGAGTTGTACGTATAGGCAGGTTGAGGCTTTGCCCACTTAAATGTGGCGAATGCCACTTTATGAGGCGCGCTTATGTGGCATATCATTCAAGGCTCGCCAACAGCGGTGGTAGTCTTACGGCTCGCGGCGACATCCGCTGCCACCCTATTCACGCAACGCGTAACATCTTGAATACACGTGTAAATAAGAAGAGTCGCGCCCGGTTATCGCAACAACAGCGCTGGGAGCGGATTCAGAATCAGCTCGAAACCCAGCCCATGGTGTTGATCTCCAACCTGGCCGAGGAATTCAATGTCGTGCCTGAAACCGTGCGGCGCGATATCGATGCCATGGCCGAGCGCCGCATGCTGGAGCGTATCCACGGTGGGGCGATCGCGATCCGAACCGCCATGGAGCCGTCGATACAGCAGCGGGCGCTACAGGCCAGCGAGCCGCGGCACCGGATCGCCCAGCAGGCCTGCCGTATCGTGCATGACCGCGACGTGCTGATGATGGATTCCTGTGCGACCTGTTTCACGCTGGCCGAGCAGCTCTCGGTCGAGCGGGATCAGTTGATCGTATTGACGAACAGTTTTCCGATCGCCCAAATCCTGGCCCGCAACCCGACCTTTGCCGTGCATATCGCCGGGGGCCTGTTTCAAGCCGGCGATGCCGGCACCTGGGGCAGCGAGACCACTGAATATCTTGGCCGATTCGTGGCCGACCACTGTTTTTCTAGTTGCAGCGCCATCGATAGCGACGGGCCGAGCGAAGTGAATAGCGGCTTTGCCGCGGTCAAGCGCGTTATGTTCAAGCGCGCCAGACGCCGCAGTCTGCTCGTCGACCATGCCAAGTTCCGGCCGCCGAAGCTGGAGCGGGTCGCCGCACTCGCCGAAATCGACGATCTGTTCACCGATCGCGAACCGCCGGCCGATTTCGTCCAGGCTGCCGAGGTCGCCAACCTGAATATCCATATTGCCGATGAATAGCGGCCCGTAAACTTACATCGGCTGTCCTTGCAAGCCAGCCGGGCGGAGCGCCGGCCAGCGAAACCCGCTGCGGCTCAAACCAAAGGCTGGCGTGTTGGCCGGGTATAGCCTCGGCCAGTCTTGTTAATACGCATAGAACCAG
Source organism: Salinisphaera sp. SPP-AMP-43 (assembly GCF_049568105.1). Classification (GTDB taxonomy): domain Bacteria; phylum Pseudomonadota; class Gammaproteobacteria; order Nevskiales; family Salinisphaeraceae; genus Salinisphaera. The sequence goes on along the minus strand of NZ_CP145335.1, from coordinate 4,069,062 downwards.
GCGCTACCAGTTCAGCCCTGTGGGTGGCCTTTTAATCCTGAGCTTCGCTTGGCGAGCGCATCAGCTCGGGCCCGGCTTTGCCATGACGGGGCAAGGCGAGCTCTGGTGCGGCTCGGTGTGCCAGGGGCCTCGGCCGGCCCGGCGATGTTGTGTTTTTTCGCCGATCGTCCGAACGCTGGGTTAAGAAGGCAGTAAAACGGTCGCCGTGTTTGGGCCGTTCCGGTTGGCGCGGGCCGTGAGAAAGACCGGGCAAGCTACCAAAGCAGGCTAGCAGAGCGGCTGTTTCCATATCGCTTCACGAATGCGTCGCTTGTCCGCGATGTGGCTGGCGCTTGTGCGTTTGAGCCTTCTGGCGGGTTATGTAATGTATGGCATGCGCGTTGCTTGATTCGCGCCATTACGTCGCTGATGCTTCAAACCATGCCAATCAACACCGAGCGCCGTCGTTTTCTCAAACAGGCCGCGGGTTTTTCCAGTGCCGCGGCAGCGCTGGCCGGCGCGCCAGCGATCGCGGCCAGCGAGCCGTATTGCCCGCCGGCCTCCGATCTGCCCGATTTCTCTCGGGCCGACGTGCGCATCAATTACAACGAGTATCCACTTAGCGTGGTCGAGTCGGCACGCGATGCGCTCGTATCGATTCTTGGCCAGACCAATCGCTACCGGTTCGATCTGCAGCAGCAGTTCACGGGCCGGCTGGCCGAACATTTAGGCGTGCACGCCGAACATCTGCTGCTCTATCCCGGATCGAGCTGGGCCCTGTTGTTCATGCCGGAACTGTTCACCGGGCCGGATCGCGCGCTGGTCATGGCCGAGCCGGGCTACGAGGCCTGTGCCCAGGTCTGCCAGCGTACGGGCGCGCCGGTGCATCGCGTGCCGCTCGCCGCAGACGGTAGTCACGATACGAACGCCATGGCCGGGTTCGACGATGCCGGGCTGATCTATGTGGTCAACCCCAACAACCCGACCGGCACCGTGACCCCGCGCAAGGCGATCGAAAAACTCCTGGCAGACAAGCCCAAGGATGCCGTGCTGCTGGTCGATGAAGCCTATATCCATTTCAGCGATGAACGCTCGATGGCCGGCCTCGTGGCCGATCATCCTGATCTGGTCGTGCTGCAGACGTTTTCCAAAATCTACGGCATGGCCGGGCTGCGCTGCGGTTTTGCCGTAGCCAGCGGCGAAACGAAAGACCGGCTCGCCAGCCGCTCTGCCGGCGCGGCCTTCCTGCCCAATACTGCGATCGTGGCCGCCGATGCCAGCATCGCAGATGCCGATCTCGTACCCAGCCGCAAGGCCTATACCGCAGGCATCCGCCGCGACACCATTGCCTGGCTTAAAGCACAAGGCGTGCCCTGTACCGACTCACGCTCGAACTGCTTCATGATGAACGTCGGCCAGCCGGGCAAAGAAATCGCCAAAGCGCTAGCCGAAGAGGGCGTATTGGTCGGGCGTAGCTGGGCGGCCTGGCCGAACTGGATTCGCGTGTCGATCGGCACGCCTAAAGAGATGGATGCCTTCAAGCAGGCGTTTGCCCGGGTTTGGCAGAAGTTGGGCGATGGTTCCGAGAGTGGATGAGGCAAGACGCACGGGTTGCTGATCGAGCGAAGCCGGGCGACAGCGCTATCGAGCTTGGCGACCCATAGAGTGCGGCACGAGGCAGCCGCGCCTGGATTGGAATAGCGCTATGAAGCGCAGAGCAAGATTCGATTGGGCAGGCGCTCCGAAACTGGCCATCTCTGTCTTGGTTGAAAGAACGATGCACAAGCTGGGGCGTCATAGGCAACTCAAGGCCTAATGCCGTTTGCTACCACCCTCGCTAAAACGTCGACACCCCTCCGGCGAACACGGGCGCTATGCCGCCCCACCCTTAGCCGAAGCGCACGAAGGCCGAGTGCGCGTCGTCATACGAGCGATGAGACAATTTAGAAAATCCATATTTTTCTGATAGATGGCGAGGCACGCTACGTACTGCCCCGGTCTTTGCCTTCAATAACCATATAAATCGCGGTAACGTCGCTCCCATGCTGACGAGGGGGCGTCTACGGAAACTCGACCGCATCTTAATCCCTGCCATAACAGAACCGGGCAACTGGCTCAGAAGTGCCGCCGAAGTCTGAATAGGGCGCGTTATTGCCATAACGCTGATTCCGGGGCTGGCGGAACGCCATCGATCTGATTGAGGCAATCGAGCCTTCGTCGCTTGCTAATCGCGGGAAACAGAGTTCGATGACGTGGGCTACAAAAAGCCCAGTACTGGTCGAAATTGAAGGCCACGAGCATGAGCTGCGTGGCAGGTAAGGATGGCCTGTCGAAGGAGACAGGCTATGTCTTACGAGTTGGATTGCAGAAGATATACAGATATAGATGCGTATATATCTAGCATTAGATCTATGTCGTCTAAATTGGCGATATACGCAACCAAAAATTTAGGAGAAATCGTGGCAGGACGGTCTAACTTAGTAAATCTAGATGCGATGATAAAGCGTGCTGATTTCGCATTAAACGACTCCGACGACCAATTGGCCTTTGAGCAATTTAACACTATCCCCGCCAGGGAGTTAATGTCAGGTGGCTTAACAGGGTCAATTCTACGCAAACCAGACTTTCAGAGAGAAACAAATCACTGGACTCCTGACCAAGTCGTTTCTCTCCTGGAGTGTTATATAAATGGTGACTTGATACCTTCAGTAATTCTTTGGCGGTCCCCGACATATTTGTTTGTAATTGATGGGGGGCATCGTCTTAGTGTTCTAAAGGCATGGATGGAAGACGATTATGGTGATGGGCAAATATCACACAAAATGTTCGGCCATGATATCCCTAGCGAGCAGAGGAGAGCCGCTGAAAGAACAAGAAGGTTAGTTAAAGAGCGCGTTAATACTTGGGCATACTATAAAAGCTTACAAGATGACGATGAAGATATTACTCAAGAGCAAAGAACCAAGCTCTTAACATTGACTAGCCGAGGTCTGCAGGTTCAATGGGTTCAGGGTAATGCTGACAAAGCAGAAGCTTCATTCTTCAACATCAATATGAAAGGAACACCTTTGGATGATCTTGAAGAATTATTGCTAAGAAACAGGAAAAAACCAGTTCCAATTGCCGCGAGAGCAATCATTAGAGCTGGAAGAGGTCATAAATACTGGTCGCAATTCAGCGACATAGTAGCTAATAATATTGAAGAAGAGTCTAAGAAGTTAAGCACATTATTGTTTAGCCCCGAGATTAAAAGACCAATAAAGACATTGGACTTACCGCTAGGCGGCTCCAAAGGCATACGCACTGCAATACGGGTATTAATTGACTTCATATTATTTGCAAACAGAAAGCAGCAATGCGAAGCCCCTTCCGTAGACTCATTTCAAGATGATCCGGATGGCCAGTTAACATTTTTTGTAATGAAAAAAGTTACAACACTTGCATCGAGAATCACGGGGAATGAAAAAGGAAGTCTTGGGTTGCACCCGGCTATTTATTATTATGGTCCATCAGGCCGCCATTCTACCCCTATGTTTTTAGGAACGTCGTCGCTAATTGCCGAAAAAATAGCAAATAATGACAAAATATTTTTCCAAAAATTTACCGATATAAGAGAGAGGTTGGAATCGTTATTGATAGAGCATAAAGATCTAATTGCTACTATTTTGCAAAAAAGTATAAGCAAATATCGAGTTCCAAGATATCATAATTTATTAAACAACATTGTCAGCGCACTTAGCGCTGGAGAAGAGATCGGCGAGAAAGAGCTTATCTCGTTTTCCGATCTTGACGGAAAAATCATCGCTGGTGATTTTAAAAAGACTTCGGTAAAAATAAGTGGTGACGATAAAAGTAAGGTATTTATTGATGTAGCGCTTAGAAACGGCATTAAATGCTCTATATGCCGTGGATATATAGATGTCGAAAAATCTGTATCTTACGACCACATAGAGCCAGTTAGAGATGGGGGGCTGGGTGATTCCGATAACGCACAGCTTACACATCCGTATTGCAATCAATCAGTAAAGCAGTAAGCGTATAACAAATTACTGCACGCGGAAAAACTACTCTCTGCGCTCCCAATTTTCCGGTGAGCAAGGCGTTAGGTGCCATGGCCGAGGGCTCTAATCAGCATTTTGTACCGCAGTTTTACTTCCGCTACTTTTCGAAGGATGGGCGCAGTATTAATGTAATCCTGCGAAAAGACGGCAAAGCAATTCGGAGCGCCTCGATTAAAGGGCAGGCGTCGCAACAATATTTTTACGGCGACTCATATGCTGAAAAACAGCTGGCCGCTGTGGATACGTTGCATTCCCAGGCGCTGAATGAAGTCAGATCTGCGGCTCGCTTCAATGACTGTAGCGTAGATGCGCAATTATGCTGTTATCAGAATGTGATGCTGCAACGAACAAGGACAGTTGCTGGAAGACTTTCGGGGCAGCCTATGGCAGACCGAATTATGCAGCTCCAGCTCGAGGTCTTGATAAACAATGACAACAATCTGACGGACGATCAACGTCATAAACTACTAGAAACAATCCCCGAGATGGGAGCAAATGAGAAGCAAGTACACGCCCTACATCTTGCAGAGGCGGTTCGCATCGCGGACACGCTATCCGATCTCGTGCCGATCTATCTCGAAAATAAAACAAATAGGCCGTATATATTCTCTGATGCGCCTGTGGTGTTTATTAATCTGATTTGCCGGAATATTATTAACCGAGGAGTGTTAGGCGCGGATTCCCAAGGATTAATGGTGTTTTATCCGCTCAGCCCGACTCGCATGCTAATGATGCTCGACGGGGACGCATACGGAATTAAGGGTAGATGTCATTCTGCGAAGGCGGTTCGCGACCTTCGTGATGTGGCCGCAATTAATAAGCTGCAGCTACATAGTGCAGTGAATTCTATCTATTTTTCATCCGAATCTCATGCTCGCTATGTTCAAGAGCTTTGGCGACAAGAAAAAGGTCGACTTTCGAAGCATGCTGGAATTGTCACGGAAGCGCCGGGTTTCGATCAAATCGGCGAGTCAATTGGCGATGTCATACATTCCTACCAACCACAGTTATCGTTCATGCCGAAGTTATCGTTCTTGCGCTATCAGGCAATTAGTGAGGAGCAGTATGCGCACCCACGTAGGCGAAGTTTTCGCGCCTAACGAATCGCTGCAGTGGACCGCCCAAAGCGCTGCCGCGCTTCGGGTTGCCTTCGCCCGCTCCGGCCACAACTGAGCTTCGGCGTTAGGTGGCAAAGGTCAAAAGCATCGTGATAGATCTCTGGAATCCAAATTCCTTTACTGTTGAGCTACAGCAAGCGCTCACAGCGGAATCACAGCTTATTTTCGACTATCACTCTGAAGTACGCAGATTGATGGACGAGCATCGCAATAGCTCACCGCATCAGAGCCTAAATTCAAATGGGTTTAATGCGGATTACCTGTGGTTTCAGGAGCACACGCTGACACCGATACTGGCAAAGACACGAATACGAGCATGGCACTATACGAGATTGTTGAATCATGAAGTAAAGGCGATGTGCCGAAGATTAGTGCTTTCGTCATTAGAGTTTTTACAAGAACGACTTCATGCCCTCGTGGCCATGGAGGTGCTGAGTCAGGAAGAAGCTGATGTGGTTCTGGAAGAAAGCCCCTTCCGGTCGCAAGGAGACATAAGATCTGGAAAGCTCTGGACTGTCACCGTCCCACTGCACTCCGGCGATGAACGCGTCTCGCCACTTCTCGGAAGCTGGGGTGGTGAGTCAGCGTATTTTGGGCTCTCGGATGAATCGCTGGCTGCGAAGCTGAATAGCCTGGGAGTGCCACGTATTCTCGAGATTGAGGTAGCGCTTTCAGACGATCTCAACGCTTTTAAAGCTTCAGGCACAGTTTTGAAAGCATGGGCCAAGAAGCTAGGTATATCCACGGTACCAAGCGGGTGCGATCTTGCAATTACGAATTGTCTTTCTACCGCTAAGCTCATGCGCGCCCACACTGAAGGCGAGAGTACCTTTGATGCGGTAGCCAATACCTATCCTGGAGGCGTGGGCGAGCTGATCACCTAACAAGCAGGTAGCGAGGTCAGATACCCTCTTGAAATTCAAGTCCCGCCATCGGTATTTCGGCCTTGAACGGCCGGCCTGACTTCACGACGCCGTAGATCAGATGCACGAGCTTTCGCATGCTCGCACCGACGATCGCCTTGGGTGCCAGGCCACGCTGTTCCAAGCGTTGGGCCAGCGCGATGATTACCGGGTTACGAGGCGTTGGGGTCAGGTCTAGTATTGGGCATAAGCGAGCTACGCTAGTTCTCGCTTTCGAACCCCGGCCGATTTAGGAAACCCTGCCAACGCCTCGCCTGCTCACTCCAATAAAAAACGCCCGCTATAAAGCGGGCGTTTTCTGATGCGCTGGCCGAAGAAGCGACTTAGTCGGTCGTCCCTTTAAGCTCCTTGAGCAGAAACGCAAAGATCAGCCCGGTTTCTTCTAGCGCGGCGAATCGGCCGGAGACGCCGCCGTGGCCGGCGGCCATATGGGTTTTAAGCAGCAGGGTGTTGGCGTCGGTTTTGGTGGTGCGCAGTTTGGCGACCCATTTGGCCGGTTCCCAATAGGTCACGCGCGGGTCGGAGACGCCGGCGATGACGAGCATGGCCGGGTAATCCTGGGCGGTGACGTTCTGGTAGGGGCAGTAGCTGCGGATGGTTTCGAACGCTTTGGCATCGTCGCGCGGGTTGCCCCATTCGGGCCACTCGGGCGGAGTGAGCGGCAGGCTGTCGTCCATCATAGTGTTGAGCACGTCCACGAAGGGCACGTCGGCGATCGCGGCGCCGAACAGCTCCGGGCGTTGGTTGACCACGGCGCCGACCAGCATGCCGCCGGCGCTGCCACCGTGGGCGGCGATCTGGCCGGCTGCGGTATAGCCGGTCTCGATGAGGTGCTCGGCGACGCGGATATAGTCGGCAAAGGTATTGGGCTTTTTCTCCAGCTTGCCTTCCTTGTACCAGCGATAGCCGCGTTCCTTGCCGCCGCGGATATGGGCGATGGCGTACACGAAGCCGCGGTCGATCAGCGAAAACCGGCTGGAGGAAAACGCGGCCGGTTCGGAAATGCCGTAGGCGCCGTAGCCGTGCAGCAGGCAAGGCGCGCTGCCGTCGAGCGGGGTGTCTTTATGGTGGGTGATGGTGATCGGGACGTGCTCGCCGTCCACGGTTTCGGCGGTCAGCCGCCGGACGGTGTACTGGCTCGGGTCGAAGCCGCTCGGCACCTGGCGCTGCTTACGCAGTACCCGCTCGCGGCTGGCCATGTCGTAGTCGAAGGTTTCGTCGGGCGTATGCGGGGCGCTGTAGAGAAAGCGCAGGCTGTGGGTGTTGAATTCATAGCCGGCCGACATGCCGAGCGAATAGGCTTCGTGCGGGAAGGCGATGGCATGGTCTTCGCCGCGTCGCTTGTCGGTGATGATGATGCGTGGCAGGGCATCGGCGCGTTCCATGCGAACGCGGAAGTCGGCGAATTCGACATGGTCGAGGATCAGCCGGCCTGGTTCGTGGGGCACGAGTTCCTGCCAGTGCTCGGCCTCGGGGCTGGCGATCGGCGCGCGCATGAGTTTGAAGTCCTCGGCGCCGTCGGCGTTGGTGAGGATCACGAAATGCTCGGCGCCGTCGTCGTCCACGCCGTATTCGCGTTCCGGCAGCCGTTCGGCGACCAGCCGCGGCTCGGCGGTCGGCTCGTCGGCTGGGATAAAGCGCACTTCGCTGGTCGCATGGTCGTGGGCATGGATCAGCAGATAGCGGGCGCTCTGGGTTTCGCCCAGGCCGACGAAAAAGCCGGGGTCGGATTCGGCATAGACCAGTTCGGCCGCGGTCGGTTCTTCGCCGAGGGCGAGCCGCCAGACCCGGCAGGGGCGGTGGTTGTCGTCGAGGGTGACGTAGAACAGCGTTTGGCTGTCGGCCGACCACAGCACATTGCCGGTGGTGTTATCGATCGGCGGCTGGATTTCGTCGCCGGTGACGATATCGCGCACGTGGATCGTATAGGCCTCGGAGCCGCGCTCGTCCAGCGAGAAGGCCAACTTGGCATGGTCCGGGCTGTGGTCGACCGAGCCCAGCGAGAAATAGACTTTGCCTTCGGCCTCGGCATCGCCGTCCAGCAGGATCTGTTCGTCGGTAAGCGGTTCGCCCGGTTCGGCCGAGCCGTCGGCGGCTCTCGGTGCCCGGCAGAAGATCGGATGCTGGCCGCCTTCGCGGAAACGCACGTAGTAGACCCAGTCGCCATCGGCGGTCGGCACGCTGGCATCGCGCTCGGCCATGCGGGCGCGCATTTCGGCGACCAGCGTCTTCTGTAGCCCGGCGGTATCGGCCATCACCGCCTCGGTATAGGTGTTTTCGGCCTCGAGATAGGCGCGAATATCGGCATCGAGCTGGTCTGGGTCGAGCATCGCCTCACGCCAGTTGGCATCGCGCAGCCAGGCATAGTCGTCGGTGAGCGTGACGCCGTGCACTGTTTTTTCGGTCGGCTGGCGGGCAGCGATCGGCGGCTGGGGGCGGCTGGCGTTGGCGGTTGCAGACATGCGGACCTTGTTCCTCGATTGAGAGCATCCAGTACAGGTTGTGCGGGGCGCTCGGCCTGGGTTCAAGATGCGTGCTGTTTATTGTGCGCCGTTCGCGCGGCTGCGACACGATAGCGGAAAACCGCTGGTCAGCGGCGGGGCAGCGCGCGATGATGGCGGCCAGCGAATTTCAGGTTTCGGAGCAGACCATGCAGCGACAGATCGGCGAGCTCGTCATCGAATGCGTGCACGGCGATATCACCCGGCAGGCGGATATCGACATCATCGTTAATGCCGCCAACAAACAGCTCAAGGGCGGCGGCGGCGTGGACGGCGCTATCAACCGCGCGGCCGGCCCGGAGCTGGTCAAGGCCAGCCGTGCGCTGGCGCCGATCGAGGCTGGCCAGGCGGTGATCACCGAGGCCTTCGAGCTGCCCAACGATTGGGTGGTGCACTGCGTAGGCCCGGTCTATTCCCAGAAACCGGAAGTGCCGAAGCAGTTGGCGGCCTGTTATCGCAATGCCCTGGCCCTGGCCGAGGACAAACAGGCGGGCTCGATCGCGTTTCCGGCGATCTCGGCCGGTATCTATGGCTACCCGCTGGACGAGGCCGGTGCGATCGCGGTCCAGACCGTAGCCGAACGCGCCCGCGAGGCAGTATCGATCGAGCATGTACGGTTCGTGCTGTTTTCCGAGGACGTGCTCGCGGCGTTTTCCGAGGCGTTGTCGGAACTCAGCTGATCGATAACGGTTGCACGTGGAACCGTTGTGCCCCAGTTCCTTGAGAGAGGCCAAGCGTATAACAGGAGCGAATCATGTCGGTAGATAACACTCGAAGCACGTTGATCAACTGGCTGCAGGAAGCCCATGCCATGGTCGAGCACGGCGAGACGATGATGTCCGGCCGCGCCGATGCGCTCGAGGCCTATCCCAAGCTGCGCGACAAGCTACGGGCGCACGTCGCCGAAACCCGCCACCACGGCGCGGATATCAAATCCGCGATCGAGCGGCTCGGCGCCCATACCTCGGCCGCTAAAGACATCGGCGGCAAGCTGTCGGCGCTGGGCCATTCCTGGGGCACACGCTTGTCCGGTGAAACGGCGGTACAAAGCGTGGCCGCCAGCCTGGCTTTCGAACATTTCGAAATCGCCAATTTCCGCGCCATGATCACAGCCGCCGACCAGGCCGGTGAGGCCGAAGTACGTGCCACGCTCGAATCGATCATGCGCGAGAACGAAGCCATGGCCCATTGGCTGTCCGAGAACCTGCTGGATACGACGCGGCAGTATCTCGCCAAAGCGCCTGCGGACTAGGGCGTGCTGCGGTTGCGGCCGGTGCTGCGTTGCCCCTAAATCGGGGCGGGCGCGGCGCGAGTCGCTGGTTCTGACGTGCTCTAAGCGTGCTCTGGGCGTGCTTTGGGCGTGCTTTGGGCGTGCTTTGGGCGTGCTTTGGGCGTGCTCCGATCAAGGCTCGTAACGCAGGCAACCGCGATTGGAGCACAACCCTTTGAAACAACGGCTGTTGGGCTGCAATCCAGGGTGGACGGGCGTCGCGCCGCGACGCTGCATTCGCCGCACCTCGGCTTGCAGCCCAACAGACCTCGGTGCGGATGCGCACGAAACCTCAACACTACCTAGGGCGCGTCGTCACGTACCGCTGCCGCAGCGGCGGTCTGTGTTGGCACGCCAAGGCATCGTGAGCGTGGCGTGGCCCAGCCAGGTGAGCGAACGCTAACACCAGGCGGCTGCGACAGAGCGGCAGGCCCGATGCAGGACGCCTGCCTATCGCGCTATGCGGGGCGTTGCAGGGCGTGAACCTGAGCCCGCTACCCGCGGCGGCCTGCGTCTTGCTTGACCCGATGGGCGGGCGTCACACGCTGGCGTAGCTCATCACGACACGCCCTAGCGCCGGGCACAGTAGGCTCGAGCGATTGTCTGCAAGACCGGGCGAAGGCTAGGCCAGGCGGGCTCGCGAGCTTGTAGCGCTCCGCTGCGGCGCGCTGTAATCGCGCTAAAGGCGGTTGATGCGTCGCGCGGGTAGGCGCTAGCCGTGGCTTCCAGCCGGATAGGACTAGGCGAACGTAGCCTGGTCGTCCGATGCGAGCAGGCTATGGCGCTTCAGGGGCGCCATGTCGTCGGGCGAGTAGCCCATCGGGCCGAGGCGCTACGGTGTGCCCCGGCCGAGGCCGGCGTCGATGCGGCGCCTCCGCCGGGCCTGACCCGGTTTGCAGGCGCCCGTATGGCGTGGTTGCGAAACCGCAGACAGCCTAGCGCTGCAGCGTGGCCACCGGCGCGGCCATGACATAGTCGTCCATCACATAGCCCTGGCCGATGTCTTTGATGTCTTCGTATTCGACTACGAAGCCGAGCCGCTGATAGGCGGTGATCGAATCGGCATTGTGTCGGTTGACGCGCAGACGCAGGGTATCGGCGCCGGCAGCAGCCGCCTGATCGGCTGCGCGCGCCACCAGCCGGCGGCCAACGCCGAGATTGCGGGCTTCGAGCAGAACATAGAGTTTGTCGAGCCAGGCCGTGCTCGGCTCGGCCGGATCGGGCGATACTGCAGCAAAGGCGATGAACCGATCGTCTCGCCGGGCCAGGGTAAAGCAGGTGCCTGCCGCCTGTTGTTCGGCCAGGACGGCCTCGTTGTAACCGCCGTCGAGCATGTAGCGCACCTGATCCTCGCCGATGATCGGGGTGTAGTGCTGATGCCAGATCACATGGGCCAAGGCAGCCAGTTCGGCATGCAGCAACGGCGTATCGGCCGCGATCAGTTCAATATCGTCCATCAAGAGTCGGGGTCGGCAAAGTGAGAGTCGGCGAGTTGTTGCCGGATGCGATCGCCATAGCCCTGATCGCGCAGCAGGGCACGGCCGCGTGGGCTCTCGGCCAGCCGGGTTTCGATCCAGCGGGCACGGCGGGTCAGGCGCTTGGCCTGGTCGGATTCTGGTAGGGCGCGCGCCAGTAGATCCTCGACTTCGCGCAGATCGCGTTGGGCCTGGATTTCCGGGGGCACGTAGCCGGCGTTTTTGAGCAGGCGATACCCGGCCCGTAGATGCGAAGGCACATCTTTGGCTGCGTCGGGCGGCAGCGGCCGACCGGCACCGGGCAAATCATCGAGCTCGCCGCGTTCGGCGGCGTCTTCGATATGGGCGTCGGCGAGGCGATCGAGCAGGCTCATGCGAAAAATTATACGCTGTTGGCTCAGACCTGTTGTTATGTCCCGGGCGCCGGCGCTTGTTTCAATAGTCTTGCGCGGTCGCCGATAGGCCGTAAAGCGCAGGCTTGGAATAGTGTGTTCATCCAGATCGTGGCGGGCGCGGTCGAGTCGGGCGGATTGCCCCCAGACCCTAGCCCCGGCGATAGCTGCCGAACGCAGGAGGATCGAGCGAGTATGGCGGAGTATCTTGCCCCGGCGCTAGAAGGCGCCGATATCGTCGATACGGTCGAGGCCAACGGCCTAGAGCTGGCCTATGAGCAGTTCGGCAGCGACGCCGATCCCGCGCTGTTGCTGATCATGGGGCTGGGCACCCAGCTCCTGGGCTGGCCGGATGCGTTTTGTCGGGCCCTGGCGGAGGCCGGCCTGCGAGTGATTCGCTTCGACAATCGCGATATCGGCCTATCGACCAAGCTACGCACCGCCAAAGGCTATGACACGGCCCATCAGGCGTTTTTCAAATCGGTAATGAATCGCCCGATCAGTACGGCCTATAGCCTGGATGATATGGCCACCGATACGCTCGGGCTGATGGATGCGCTGGATATCGATCGCGCCCATCTGGTGGGCGCCTCCATGGGCGGCATGATCGCCCAGCTGGTGGCCGGTGAGTATCCCGAGCGCGTGGCGAGCCTGACTTCGATCATGTCCAGCACCAGCGCCCGGAATCTGCCGCGCGGCAAGCTCAAGATTCTGCTGCGGCTGGCCAAAGCGCCGAAAAGCCGTGATCCGGACGTGATCGCGGCCCATATGGCCAAGACCATGCGCATGATCAGCAGCCCGCATATGGGCCGAACCCAGGCCGACTGGCAGGCCGAGCTGCGGCGTATGGTCGAGCGCAGCTATTACCCGGCCGGCACTGCGCGGCAGACGTTGGCGGTGCTGGCGGCCCGCTCGCGCGAGGATCTGCTGGGCGGTGTGCATTGCCCGGTCCTGGTGATCCACGGCAAGGCCGACCCCCTGTTGCCGGTCAAACACGGCCGGGCCACGGCGGCCGCGCTGCCTGAATGCCGCTACGAAGAAATTCCGGGCATGGGCCACGACCTGCCGCTGCGGTTGTTGCCGCGTTTCGTGGGTTGGATCAGCGCGCTCGCGCATCGGGCAGAGAACGCCCGCGTCGATGCGCCGGGCGCCGCTACGATGGCCAACGAGGCGGAGACGAGCCCCGACGAAGCGCTCGAGGTAGTGCCAGCGCCCAAAGAATCCGCGCGCCCACAGCCAACAAAGCCTGGCCCGGGGCGTACCGAGCCCTGGCTGGATGAGCCGAGCGCGGACGATGCGCTCGCGGGCGACAGGGCCGGACGGGGTTCTGCTCGAGTCGAGCCGAGCCTGGAAGAGCCGGCCCAGGAGGCGCCCGAGCGGCTGCCGCCGGATCAGGCCCGGTCGAGCGACGGCACGGTTGGCAACAACAAACGCATCGGCCCACTCGGCAAACTGTTCGAAAAACGCCGCTCGGGGCGGTAACGGCCTGGCGTATGCAGCGAACGCCGCGTTCGACTCGTCATGCGCACTGTTCAAGCTACGAATGATCGTGGCGTAACGTCGCCGGCCGAGAGCGGCGACGCCGCCGGCTGCGGGCGCTGGATTGCACGAATCGGCCGTGAGCGCTAGGGCCTATTGAGGTGTCGTCCGAGCGCCGTGTTGCCGCCCCAAGCTGGCGCGGCGCGCGTCGCCGGTTCTGGGGTGCCCCGATCAAGGCCCGTAACGCGGCCCGATGCGATTTGAGGCACAACCCTTCGAAACAACGGCTGTTGGGCCGCCATCCCGCACGGCCGCTCATTGACGTTGCGCCACGACGCCGCACTCGCGGCGCCTCGGCGTGCAGCCAAACAACTGTTGGCGCGGGCTTGCCGGCAGCCTCGGCAGGCGCTAGCCGAAGTCCAGGCCGAGCTGGTCGCCGGCCGCCGGTGGTACACGAAAGGCTTGGGTATCCAGCTCGAAACGCCGGCCGTTGAGGCCGGCCCGTTGGCAGGCCAGCGCGAAGCGCCGCGCGATCAGCTCGGCATAGGTGCCGGTGCCGGTCATGCGGCTGCCCCAGGCTGAGTCGTAGTCGGCGCCGTCGCGCATCTGGTTGATCAGGCTCATGACGTGGTCTGCCCGGTCGGGGTAGTGCTCGGCCAGCCATTCCCGAAACAGATGCTTGATTGCATGCGGCAGGCGCAGCAGCACATAGCCGGCCCGTGTGGCGCCGGCTTCGGCGGCGCGGGCGACCAGTGTTTCCAGCTCGGCATCGGTGATCATCGGAATGATGGGCGCGACCAGAACGCCGGTCGGCACGCCGGCCTCGGCCAGGGCCTCGATCGTGCGCAGCCGCTGGCTCGGTGAGGCGGCCCGCGGTTCTAGATGGCGCTTGAGGTCGCGATCGAGGCTGGTCAGGCTGACGAATACGCTGGCCAGATTGCGCCGGCCCATATCGGCGATCAGGTCCAGATCGCGATCGATATGCGCGCCTTTGGTAATGATCGAAACCGGCTGGTTGAAGCGCTGGGCGACTTCCAGAATCGAGCGTGTAATGCCCAGGTGCCGATCGTCCGGCTGGTAGGGATCGGTGTTCGCGCCCAGGGTGATCGCCTCGCAGCGATAGCGGCCATGCCGCAGTTCGGCTTCGAACAGCTCGGCGGCCTCGGGCTTGTAGTAGATCTCGGTCTCGAAATCCAGGCCGGCCGAATGATCGAGGTATTCGTGGGTCGGCCGGGCGAAGCAATAAATACAGCCGTGGGCACAGCCCTTATAGGGATTGATCGAGGCCGAAAACGGCACATCCGGCGAGTCGTTGCGCGAGATCACCCGGCGCGTCGGATCGCGGTGCAGATGGGTCGCCGGGGCGTCCTGGTCGTCGTCGAGGTGCTCGATCGTATCCCAGCCGTCATCGAAGTCCTCGCTGGCGGTAGCCGCGAAACGCGAGGCCGGGTTGCCCAAGGCGCCGCGGCCTTTGTGGTGTGTCGTACGATGCGCCATGTAGAAACTGTATGGATAGACAGTTTCTTTGGCAAGATGGCCGTGCCGGCGCCCCGCGAACGAGACGCCGGCGGGCGCCAGCTAGGCGCCGGTGGCGGCGTCGATCTGGGCCTTGGCGCGCTGCATGGCTTGCTTGGGCGAGTTCTGGCCGGCGAGCATTTTGGAGACCTCGGTATAGATGATCGTATCGACCTCGTTCCACATTGGGATCTTGGGCCGCAGGCCGATGTTTTCGGGTTTCCAGGCGTCGAGCACGGCGTTGGCGGTTAGCATATTGGGCATCTCGGAGGGCCGTTTTTCGGCGGCTTCGACCTGGGGCATGTCGTAGACCGAGCTGCGGGTCGGCGTGCCGCCGCCGACCTTGCTCTTGAGGTTGGCCAGCTGGGTCTTGGGTGCGGTGGCCCAGACCAAAAACAGCCAGGCGGCCTGTTGTTCTTGGTCGGAAATGCCGGCGTTAATGCCGATGCCGGTGCCGCCCCACATATTGGCACTGCGGGCCGGGCCTTTCGGCAGCCGGGCATAGCCGACCTTGCCAGCCAGCTCGGATCGTTCGATCGAGGAGGCGAATTCGTGCCAGTTCGCGGTCATGGCGAAGCGGCCGGCCTCGAAGGCGTTGTTCACCCCGGTCCAGTCCCAGCTGGTGCTGCCCGGGTCGGCGATCTTGAGCAGTTTGGCGTAGAACTCGGCAGCCTGGATCGCCTCGGGCTGATCGAGCATGCAGGGCCCGGGGGTCTCGCTGCCGATCAGGCCTAGATCCTCGCCCTTGAAATAATCGCCGCCATGGGCGAACAGCACGTTGGAAAAGTCGGCCATCAACGAGTCGTACTGTTTGGCTTGATGGCCGGTGCCGTAGCGTACTTCCTTGGCGTTATCGCCGAACCACTGGGCGATTTCGTAGTATTGCTGCCAGGTCGAATCGTCGGACGGCGTTGGATCGTAGCCGAGATCGGCCTGCATCCGGTCGTGGTATTTCTCGAACAGATCGCGCCGATACATCCAGATCATGGTCGGTGTGTCGTAGGGCAGGGCGTAGAGCGCGTCGTCGTCGAGAAAGCGTCCGCCGGCCTCGAGCTGGGTCGGGATGAAATCGGCGATCCCCTTGGGCACAGCCGGCAGGTTGTTGTCGTCCATGAACCGGTTCAGGTCCACGAAGCCGTTATGGTAGGGCGCCAAGACCTGATAGGGATCGGCATAGATGATGTGGTAGCTGCCGCGGCCTGAGGCAAAGTCGAGGGCGACTTTCTGTACCAGGGCACCGAGTTCCATCTGCGAGATGTTGATCTCGATGCCGGTGAGTTCGGTAAAGGCGCGATGGTCGGCCGCGATCGCCGAGGTCGGCGGGGTGTTTTCGGAAATAAAGTTCAGTCGGGTGCCCTGAAACTGTTGCCATAGTGCGTCGCGATTGGCGGCCAGCGCCTGGCTGAGCCAACCCTGGCTGAGAACGGCAGCGCCGGCGGCACTGCCGGCTGCGGTCTTGAGCAGAGTCCGACGCGTGATTCGATCTTTCATGGTCTCCTCCGGGCGCCTCGCGGCGTCGTTTTATGGTTTTTTAGTGCGGCATGGGCCTCCTCATGCCGCGGTATAGCCACCGTCGATAGAAAACACGGCGCCGGTGACGAAGCTGGCGGCATCCGAGGCCAGGTATACGGCCAGGCCGCCCAGTTCCTGGGGCTCGCCAGGGCGGCCCATCGGCGTCATGTTCATCCAGCGATCGATCATCGGCCCGCCTTCGTCGAAGAAAGGCCGCGTGATTTCGGTTTTCATATAGCCGGGCGCGATAGCGTTGACGCGCACGCCGCGATCGGCCCATTCCACGGCCAGGCTCTTGGTGAGCATGATCACCCCGGCCTTGGCCGAGTTGTAGGCCGACTGGGGCTGGGGGACGTTGGCGATCAGCCCCGACATAGAGGATGTATTCACGATCGAGCCGGCGCCGTGATCCAGCATATGTCGGCCGATCTCGCGCGACAGCAGATAGACCGCGTTGAGATCGATATCCACGACCCGCTTCCAGGCGTCGTAGTGGTCGGATTCGGAGGGCGCGTGGTGGGCGATGCCGGCGTTGTTGAACAGGATATGGATCTGGCCGTGATCGGCGATGATCCGGGCCGCGATATCGACCACGGCCGCCTCGTCGGTCAGATCCACGCCGTAGGCGCTCGCCCGGCCGGGATATTCGGCATCCAGACGCTCGGCGGCTGCCCGGGCTTTGTTGGCATCGATATCCACGATGACCAGATGGGCGCCGGCCGACATCAAGGCTTCGCCCATCGCCAGGCCGAGCCCCTGGGCGCCGCCGGTGACGATCGCTACGCGCTGATCCAGACGAAATTGCTCGAAGATATTCATGAGGTCACCGTTGGGCGGGTATCCGTGGCCGCGGTCGTCGGGATCACCGGGCCTTTGAGGTCGGCGGGCTGGTCGGCATCGCCCCAGAACATGGCCGCCCCGGACCCGTATTTCATGTCGCTGGCGCAGATGCCACGGGCCGCGGTCTGGGCCACGACTTCACGGCTGCGAGCCGCGGGTACGTCGACGGCTTCTAGGCGATAGTCATAGGCGCCGCGATTGCCCGCGGCCTGCATGCTGTGAGTCATGAAAAGCTCCACGGCGGCGGGTCTAGCGGCCGTCCACGAACGGATGGCGGCCAGGCAGTTTGAAACGGGTCTTGCGCAGCTCGATCAGCTTGTCGATCTCGGCCTGGCTGAATTCCTGGGCGCCGCCATACTGCGAGGCCAGATAGACGACTTTGGCGTAGTAATCCAGGGCCTCCATCTTGAAATGCGCGTTGTTGAGATCGGCGCCGTAGGACAGAGCGCCGTGGTTTTCTAGCAACAGGGCGTCGTGGGTGGCCAGATATTCGGTAGTCGAATTGGGCAGATCCATCGTCGAAGGCGTGCCATAGGGCGCGATCGGCACTTCGCCGAGCAGAATCGTCGACTCGGGCATCACCTGCTGAACCAAGGGCTTGCCGCAGATGGCATGGACCGTGGCATACAGCGGATGGGCATGGACCACGGCGTTGATGTCCGGGCGGTGCTGGTAGACATGCAGATGCATGCGGATCTCCGACGAGGGCCGAGTGCCGCCATCGACCACCAGTTCGCCCTCGTTGTCGATCACGCAGATCATGTCCGGGGTCATGAAGCCCTTGGAGACGCCGGTTGGCGAACACAGCAGCCGGTCGTCATCGAGTCGGACCGAAATATTGCCGTCGTTGGCTGCCCCCATCTCCCGTTGGTATAGACGCTGGCCCACGGCACAGATCTGTTCTCTCAAGGCCTGTTCGGTACTGGATGGCGCCATGGGGGTCTCCTTGGGCAGGTGATGATAAAGCTGTTTTTGATTTGGGTATGAAAACAGAAAACAAGCCAAAACAACACAAAAACAGATGATACTTTTGTTTATGTTGCGGGCCACCCGCGCGACGCCTAAGGTCGATACCGGGTTCACGACACAGCATTCCATGTCTCGGCTCGATTCCTATACGTTTTCGGCCCCTGCAGGGCCGGTCTCCTGTCTGGCTTTCGATTTCGGCGCCGGCAGCGGCCGGGCTATGCTGGCGCGGCTCGAGGCCGGCCAGCTGTCGATGGCCGAGGTACACCGTTTCGATACCGCGACCTGCACCTACGACGGGCAACTATGCTGGGATATGAATGCGCTCCGGACCGGCCTGGAAGACGGCCTGGCGCGGGCGCTTGAGCATGGCCCGCTGCATGCGGTCGGGGTCGATAGCTGGGGCGTAGACTTCGGTCTGCTCGATGGCCGCGGCGAGTTGGTCATGCCGCCATTGCACTATCGCAACGGCCATGGCCGCGGCGGGCTGGATCAGGGCAGGCTGTCGCTGGCGGCCATGCACCGTCGGACCGGGGCCCAACGTATGGATATCAACACTGTCTACCAGCTGTTGGCCGTGGCGCAGCGCTGGCCTGAGCAGCTCGATCAGGCGGATACGATGTTGATGATGGCCGACCTGCTGGCTGCGCATCTATCCGGCACCTACCAGGCGGAGTACACGCTCGCCAGCACCAGCGGGCTGTTCGATCTGGCCCGCGGCGACTGGGATCGTGAACTGGTCGCCGAATTGGGCCTGCCGGAGCGGATTCTGCCGCCGGTGGTTCGGGCCGGCACGGTCTGTGGTCCGGTACGGGCCGAACTGATGCCCGATGCGACCCATGGCACTGCGGTCGTGGCCGTCGGCTCGCACGACACGGCCAGCGCGGTCGCGGGTCTGAAATTGGCGCCGGACGAGGCGTTTCTGATCCTGGGGTCGTGGTCGCTGCTCGGGGTAGAAAACGATGCACCGGTATTCGATGAACGCACCTTGGCCCACGGGTTCGGTAACGAAGGCGGGGTCTGCGATACCCAGCGGCTGATCACCAATATCAACGGCCTGTATCTGATCCAGATGCTGCGCGATGCCTGGCATCGGCACCACGGGCTATGGCTGGACTATGCGGAAATCGCTGAAGCCGCGCGGGCCGTATCGCTCGCCGAGGAGGTGCAGATCGAGCCCAACGACGAACGTTTTTTCGCCCCCGACGACATGATCGCTGCGATCGATGATGTCCTGGCCGAGCGCGGCCAGGCCAAGCCCGAGGGCCTGGGCGAATATGCGCTGCTGATCTATCGCGGTCTGGCGGCCCAGATCGCCGACAAGATCGCGGTGTTGGAGACCGTGTTCGAGCGCCCGGTCGCGGCGATCCGGGTCAGCGGGGGCGGCAGCCAGGATGCGTTGCTGTGCGACAGCATCGAGCGCGCGACGGGCAAACCGCTGCGCCACGGCGCTATCGAGGCTTCGGCCTATGGCAACGTGCTGATGCAGCTCAAGGGCCTGGGCGTTGTCGATAGCCTGGCTTCGGCTCGGGCGCTGCTGCCCGAGGCCTAGCCGCCGGTTGTAGCCCGCAGCGGTGAACTAGGGCCGACGGACCGGAGCCGGTACGCACGGCTGGCCCGACACCGGGCTTAGATGGCCCGTTATACTCAGGGTTTTACCGGTCCGTCGGCGCGTCTGTCCGGCGGAGCGGTACGACCGAGCCGAGCCATGCTGCCCGCCGAGAGAAAACAGAAGACCCTCGACGTCCTGCTGACCAACGGCAAGGTCGGGGTTGCCGAACTGGCCGAGCGTTTCAACGTCACGCGCGAAACGGTGCGTCGCGATCTCGAAAAGTTGGAGGCCGAGGGCGTACTGGAGCGCACCCACGGCGGGGCGGTGGCGATCGTCGAACGCGATCAAGATCTGCCCTATCTGACCCGTGAATCCTTCCATCGCCCAGCCAAACAACAGATCGCGCACAAGGCCGCCCAGCTGGTCGACGAGGGCAATGCCCTTATGCTCGATTCCAGTTCTACGGTGTTCGAGATGCTGCCGGCGCTGTCCGGCCGGGCCGATCTGCAGTTGATCAGCAACTCGCTGCGGCTGGCTGCGGCCGGGGCCGAAAGCGAGCATGCATTGATCACGGTCGGCGGTGAGCTGCGCAAGAAATCGCTGGCCTTCGTGGGCGGCTTGGCCGAGGAATCGCTGGCCCGCTTCAACGTGGACTGGGCGTTGATTGGCTGCAAGGCCCTGCATGCCGAGACCGGCGTGCTCGAATCCAACCTCGCCGAAGCCCAGATCAAGCGCGTGATGATGGCCCATGCGCGCCAGGTGGCACTGCTGGTCCATCACACCAAGTTTGATCGCTCGGCTTTGGTTCAGATCGCAGAGCTGGCGCGGGTCGACGTGGTGATTACCGATGAAGCGCCGTCGCCGGTCTGGCAGAGCCGGCTGGCCAATCTAGGGGTGCGGCTGGTCTATTGAGACGTGGCACCGGGGGCGCGAGCCCGCGCCCCCGGTGTCGAAGGCGCATATCCTGGCGGCTGGTCGGCCGCCAGCCGCGGTGGTTTCTTTGTCTCGCGGCCCCGCCAGGCGTCTTTCGCGGCCACGGTGGGGCTTACGTGGCGGCTTCCCGGCGGCTGCGCAGATGCAGCATCAGGTTCTGCATCAGCACCGAGGCGATCAGAATCAACCCGATCAGGCCGGACTGGTAGACCGCGTTGAGGTTATTGAAGCTCAGGCCATAGTTGACCAGGGCGATCACCATGGTGGCCAGGGCGGTACCGAGCACCGAGCCTTTGCCGCCGAAGATCGACGAGCCACCCAGCACTACGATCGCGATACTGATCAGGTTGTCCACCGCTCCGGCATCCGGTCGGGCTGTGGTCAGGCGCGAGGCGTTGATCGCCCCGGCAAGCGCGGCCAGCCCGCCGGCGATCACGAAGGTGGCGATCTGGACCCGGCCGATGCGGATGCCGGTCAACCGGGCAGCCAGGGCATTGGTGCCGGTTAGATGCACCAGGCGGCCGAAACGGGTGCGCCACTGCACAATCGCCAGCACCACGAGCAGCGGCAGATAGATGACCAGGATCTGTAGCGGCACGGTCCAGATCTCGCCCTGGCCGAGTACCGCAAAGCCTTCGGGGAAGCCGCTGACGTCGATGCCGCCGGTGATCACCAGCGCCACGCCGTTGAAGGCGAACATGGTCGCGAGCGTCACGATGATCGCCGGCACCCGCAGCCAGACCGTGGCCAGGCCGTTGATCAGCCCGCAGACCAGGCCAACGCCGAGCCCGAGGGCGACCGCGACCGGCCAGGGCACTCCGGCGACCATGGCCAGACCCATGGTCACCTGGGCCAGGGCGAAGATCGCGCCTACCGACAGGTCGATACCGCCGGCGTTGATCACGAACGTCTGGCCGAGCGCGATGATGCCGATCTCCACGGCCAATATGCCCATGGCGAACAGATTGTTCACGCTCCAGATGCCGGGGGCGCCGATGGTCACCCCGATCAGGGTGATGACGCTGATGACGATGAGTACCGGCGCCCGGCCGGTCCAGTCGATGCGATTCATGGGCCCCTCAATCCTGGCTGCGTCGCACGGTGGCCGAGCCGACCGACAGGAGAATGATCACGCCGAGCACCACGCCCGACCAGAATGGTTGGATATGCAGCAGTACGACGCCGTTCTGCACCAGGCCGACCAGGATCGCGCCGAGCAGGGTGCCGAGCAGCGAGCCGCGGCCGCCGGTGAGTTCGGTGCCGCCGAGCACCACTGCGGCGATCACGGTCAGTTCGAAGCCGGTGCCGGTGGTGGTCTGAACCATCGGGCTATGGCCGAGGCTCATGAGGGCGGCGATGCCGACCAGCACCCCGGTCAGGGTGTAGGCAGCCAGCTTGATGCGCTCGACCGGGATGCCGTTGAGCCGGGCGGCGTTTTCATTGTTGCCGATGGCGAAGATATGCCGGCCACGCGGTAGCCGGGCAAGAAAGACCATGCAGACCGCCAGCACGACCAGCGCGATCCAGACCGCGACTGGAATACCCAGCGGCTGGGTGAGCACCAGGGTTTCGGTGACCGTGGGCGGGATCATGGTGATCCAGTGGTTGCCGAGAAACAGGAAAGCCGCAGCGCGGTAGACGCTGAGCGTGCCGAGCGTGGCGATCACCGGCGGCACCCGGCCGTAGGTGATCAGGGCGCCGTTGATGAAGCCGAGGAGTGCGCCGGCGATCAGGAACACCGGGGTGGCTGCGGCCAGGCCCAGCCCGTATTCGAAGGCGGTGCCGCCGGCCACCGCCACCAGCCCGAGCATAGAGCCGACCGAGACATCGATGCCGCCAGTGACGATGATCACGGTCATGCCGACCGCGGGCACCAGGGTAATCGCGGTGCTGATCATCAGATTGGTCAGGTTCGAGGCGGCCCAGAAATTACCCTGAGAGCCGATCGAGACTCCGGCGGTGATCACGATCACGCCGAGCACCAGCAGTAGTTCGCGGATCGAAACGTTGGCCAGGGCCGGCCAGCGTGCAGTCATGGACTTGCCAGCCATCAGGCGTTCTCCTCGGCAGGTTCGGTTGCCTGGACAGGTTCGGCACTGTCCGAGCCGATCGCGGCAGCCAAGACGGTTTCGGCGGAAAACGGGGCCTGCTCGAAGGTTTCGGCGACTCTGCCTTCGCGCATGACGATGATGCGGTCGGCCACGGCCAGCACTTCATCCAGATCCGAGGAGATCACCGCGACCGCCATGCCGCGGTCGGCCAGGTGGCGGATGAAGCGATGGATTTCTTCTTTGGCGCCGATATCGATGCCGCGGGTGGGTTCGTCGAGAATCAGTGCCTTGAGCGGCAGATTCGCCCAGCGCGAGAACAGGCCTTTTTGTTGGTTGCCACCGGACAGCGCGCCGATCGCGGTCTCGGCGTTGGGCGCCTTGATGTTGTAGTGCGACATCAGATCGGTGGTGAAGCGGCGCATGCCGGCCAGATCGAGCAGATCCAGAGTCTTGGAAAAACCGGGCAGGGCGTTCGAGGTCAGATTCTGTTCCAGCGACTTGTCGAGAAACACGCCCTGGAACTGGCGATCCTCGGGCAGATAGCCGAGGCCGAGAGCGATCGCATCGGCCGGGTGGTTGGGATCGATGGTCTCGCCGTCCAGGCGGACTGTGCCGGCGCTCGGGCGCCGATGCCCGTACAGCGCCAGGGCGGCTTCGGAGCGGCCGGAGCCGACCAGCCCATATAGGCCGGTGATACAGCCGGCGGGAATCTGCCAGTCGATGGCGTGACAGTGGCCATCGACGGATAGGCCTTCTACTTCGAGCATCGGCGGGCGCGGGCCGGCGTCGCTGGGCTCGCTGCTTGCCCGGGCGTGGCCGGCACTGCTGCCGCCGGTCATCAACGACAGCATTTGGTCGGTCGAGATCTCGTCGATCGCATAGGTGCCGCGGCGCTCGCCGTTGGTCAGCACGGTCACCTCGTCGGCGATCTGGTGGATTTCTTCCATACGATGGGTGATATAGACGATCGCGGTACCGGCCTCGCGCAGCTCGCCGATGATCTGGAACAGCCGGGCGGTCTCTTCGCGGGACAGGATCGAGGTCGGCTCGTCGAAGATCAGCAGTCGGGTTTCGCGCAGCAGGGCCTGGGTGATCAGCACCAGCTGCTGGTAGCCGATCGACAGGCTCGACATGCGCCGCGACAGAATCGATGGTTCCAGGCGCAGCCGCTCCAGCAGCGGCGTGGCCGCGCGCCGCATCGCGCGCTTGTCCAGCATGCCGGCAGAACCTTTCAGCTCCTGACCCATGAACAGATTTTCTAGCACCGTCATGTGCGGATAGACGGTCGGCTCCTGATAGACCGCAGCAATACCCAGATCCTGGGCGCGTTTCGGTGTATCGATGGTCACGGTCTGATCGTCGACCCGGATCTCGCCGGTGGTAGGCGTGATCGCGCCGGTCAGGATCTTGATCAGGGTCGACTTGCCAGCGCCGTTTTCGCCGAGCAAGGCATGCACGCGGCCGGACTCGAAACGAATGTCGATATTCTCGAGCGCGCGTACGCCGCCGAAGCGCTTGCCAACGCCGACGAGTTCGAACGAAGCCATGGACGTTTCCTCGCGAGTCGGGCTGGCGCGGCACCTGCCGGGCCAGCCTCGGTTGGGCCCGGTATCGGGCTCGGGGCGGGCGGTCTAGAAGTCCAGCTGGATATTGGACTTGTCGATCACCATCGGCGGCCCGAGCAGCAGGGTCTTGGTCTTGTCGTCGTACTTGATCTTATGATCGAGCCCCGGTACGTCGTTGACTGGCTTGAAGCTCTTGCCTTCAAGCAGCTGTTTGACGCCCCAGCCAGTCAGATAGCCCAGATCCACCGGGTTCCACAGCACCACCTTGTCGACCGTGCCGTTCATCACATAGGGCCGGATGGTGTTCGGGTCGGTGATGCCGGTGACCACGACCTGGCCTTTCTTGCCCGAGGTCAGCACCGCCTGGGCCGCGCCGGGCACGGAGGTGGTGTTCACGCCCACGATGCCATCCAGATCCGGATAGGCCGAGATCAGCTGATTGGTGATGTTGGTCGCTTTGGTCACGTCTTCGCCGCCGTACTGCACATCGACCAGCTTGATATCTGGATACTTGTCCTTGAGCCGCTGCTTCATGAACTTGATCCAGGTATTCAGGTTGCTGGCCGTCGGCCCGCCCGAGACGAAGGCGATCCGGCCCTTGGCCTGGCCTTTCTTGGCTTTGAGCTCGCTGGCCATGACGTCGATGACCTTATAGCCGAGCGCCTTATCGTTGACCTGGGAAACCCGTAGCTGGTTGCCGTCTGCTGCGACCTGGGAGTCGGTGGAGTAGAACACGATGTTGTTCTGGCGAGCTTTTTTGACCATCGGCCCGAAGGCGGTCGGGCTGTTGGCTGCGACCCCGATGGCATCGACGCCCTGGTTGATCAAGCTCGAGACGATATCCACCTGTTGGGCGACATCCGCCGAGCTGGGGCCTTGGTAGACCACTTTCATGTCGAATTGCTCGCCGGCCTTGTCCATCCCCTTCTTCATGGCGGCGAAGTAGGGAATACCGACCAGCTTGGGCACGAAGCCGACGGTGTACTGCTTGGCCCAGACCGGGGCACTGCAGGTCAGCGCCAGGGCCGTGCCGGCCAGCACAGCCCAGCGTTTATAGGATATGGAACGCAGCATGCAAATTTCCTCCGATCGCCATCGTATTGCTCGAAATCGATCTTTTTTTGTGTGGGATTTTCGATGCCGGGTTGTTATTGCCAATCCGGCCGTCCGCCCCCGCGGACTTCGGCCGCGCCGTTCGTGGCGTTGCTCTAGGGCGAGAATCTTTTAAAAGCGGCCTGTTGGCTATAAGGCGATAGTATGAGGGGGTATCCGATAGCAAAAAAGTATCGGTTACGTTGTGTTTTTTATTGCATATTGAAGCCGGCGGCTTTTGCTTGTGTCCTTATGCGATGTGGCAAGCCAGCCGGCCCAATGCTCAGGGCGTGATTTCCTTGCCGGCCCAGTCGAATACCCGGCCGCTGTGTTCGCGGTTCAGCTTGGCGATGACCCCCAGCAGGTGGCCGGCCGCGCGGTCCGCGCTCTGCAATTGCCTTTCGGGCACGTTCTTCTGGAACGGCTCGGACAGGTTGGTATCTACGGTGCCGGGGTGCAGGCCCACACAGATAAGGTTTTTAGAGCGACGGGCCAGTTCGATCGACGCGGTGCGTGTGAACTGGTTCTGGGCGGCCTTGGCGGCCCGGTAGGCATACCAGCCGCCATAGCCGTTGTCCGAGATCGAGCCGACCCGGGCCGACAGGCTGGCGATGATGGCACGCTCGCCGTGGGTCATCAGATCGTGAAAATGCTTGATCATCAATATCGGCCCGGTGGCATTGACCGCGAAGCTGCGGGCCAGATTGGCCGGCTCGATATCGGCCAGTCGTTTTTCTGGCCACAGACCGCGGTCATCGTGTAGCAAGCCGGCGCAGGTCATCATCAGATCCAGTCGTTCGTGGCGCTGGCCGAGGGTTCGACGGGCGTCGATGAGGCTGTCTTCGTCGGTGATATCCAACGGCTGCAGGTGCAGTCGCGATTCGCCGTAGTCGTCGCGCAGCGCGACCAGAGCCTGGCTGGCCTGTGGCTCGCGGGCGGTCGCGGTGATGACGGTCTGCTGGTCGGCCAGCAGACGCTTGACCAGGGCCAGGCCCAGGCCGCGGGCCGCGCCTTGGATCAGGATATGTTTCTGGCTCATATTTATTTTGGGCAATTATTTAGGTATAACGAGTATCCGTTTTACGCTACCCAAAGCCGGCGAGATGCTGTCGGAGAGGAGGTCTCGGTTCGTGCCACGTCCTGTGCCGGCGGATACATCACTTGAAGATCTGGCCTCACACGACAGTACCCGCTGGCGAAACAATGGTGCGACCGAGGCCAGTGAAGTCGATGTCAACGCTCTACGCACCCAGGCCGCGGGCGGATTTCGGCTGCTGCGTTTTGATGCGAACCTCGAAGGCCGCTTTCGATCCTATCTGCGCGAGACCGGCCGTACCAGCCGTTTGACCATGCTGATGCTCGCGGTGCCCGCGCTCGCCTTCGAGCCGTTGGTCGATCATCTATGGCTGAGCGTGCCGCCGGGGCTGATATCGATCATGGCCGGTTTGGACTGGCTGGTGATGATGCCGCTGCTGGTCGCGACCACTGTGATCGTGGTCTGGCGCAATACCTCGTCGCTGTCGGATTGGATGCTGGTGATCACGATGTTCGGCATCGCAGGAGCCATATCGGTCCAGCGCATGGTCGGCGTGCGGTACGGCTTTGATGTGCCGATCGAGATGGCGACGGCGCCGCTGTTGGCGGTATTGACGCTGGGCCGGATTCCATTTTGGCGCATGCTCTTGGTGGCGCTCGTGTTTCTGTTTGGGCTGACCTCGCTGGAGCTGACCATTCGACCGCCGCCGCCGTCGTCGCATTTCCATCTCTATACCGTGCTGGTGCTGGCGATTGTCGGGCTATGTGCTGGTTATTCGCTGGAATACTTCATGCGCTGGAGTTGGCTCAATAGCTCGCTGCTGCGTTATATGGCGCGCTACGATGGGCTGACCGGGCTGCTCAACCGGCCGGCGCTCGAGGCTCGGATCGAACAGGCCCACGAAGCGGCCCAGCGCGAAGGCCGCGGCTATGCCCTGGCCTTGATCGACATCGACCGCTTCGGCGAATACAACGATCACTATGGCCACCAGGCCGGCGATACAGTGCTCAGCGAGGTCGGCCGGCTGCTGTCGGCCGAAACCCGGGCGGCGACCGATGTCTGCGGCCGTTATGGCGGGGAGGAGTTCCTGGTGCTCTGGAGCGATACCACCTTGGAGGCTGCCCGCAGGCGTGCCTGGACGCTGTGTGAGTGCATTGCCGGTCGCGATATTGCCTCAGCGCCGCGCAGCGAACATGCCATGGTCACGGCCAGTGTCGGTCTGTGCTACGTCGCGCCTGAAACAGCACCGGAGGCGGTCAAGGATGCGATCGCCTGTGCCGATCGCATGCTCTATACCGCCAAGGCTGATGGGCGGCATCGTACCTGTGCGGTGTGTTTTGCGTAAAAGCCGGTTGATGGGCATGCGCGCTTGCACCGAGCCCGGTTTTGTAGCCGGCCGTCGCGTGTCGCGATCAGACGGCGCACTGGTATGCAGGCCGGTCGTATCCAGCGTGCTTGGGCCTGCCGGGAGTCGCACAGGTTTGGAAGCCGGCAGCGCCTCGAGCAAAAGGGCCGCACCTTTATGAGCGCTGCGCAGCGCGCCGATGGGCGCGCGCAGACCCTAGTGGATCAGCCAGCTTAAAATCAGAACGCCGGGAATACCGGCCACCGCGGCACTGATGAAGCGGCGAGCGAACAGCGAACGCAGCCCCGATAGCAGCAGAGCCACGCCGATCAGCAGGATCAGCAGCGAGATCAGGGTCGGATTGATGCCAAGCGCATCGCCCACCCCGCGATAAAAACTGTTGAAGGCCGTGCCGATATTCGTGAGCAGCCAGGCCAGCCCTTCGACCAGCAGTCGCAGGATATGGCCGATCTGCTCGCCGAGCCATTGGAACGGATTGTCATTGGCCATAGGGCACCCCGCGCAAGCAATGCGCGCAGTCTAGGGGCTGTGCTCGTGATGTGCGAGTGCGCCGCAGCCGGCGCCTGGGTCACGAGCCGGTACGGCGGGCAACACCGCTACAGATTGCGCCTGTAGCGGTGTTAGACCGCGGCCACGGCGGCTTCGATCCGAGACCGGGCGATGAGGTTACTGATCGTTGCCGGTGCCAGACCGGTCATTGGGCTCGACCTGGGGCTTGCGGGTCGCGATCGGTTGCTGCTGGGCCCGTTGGTCGGTGGTGCCATCGCCGGTGATGTCGATATCGACTTCAACCATCATGCCCGGCGCCAGCTCCGGCTTGGGCCCCTGATCGATAGCGATGCGCACCGGGATGCGCTGGGTGATCTTGGTGAAGTTGCCAGAGGGGTTGGGGTCGGGCAGCAGCGCGAACTGGTTGGTCGCAGCACCGCCGATCACCTGGATATGGCCGACATAGTGCGTGTCGGGGCGGGCATCGACGTGGATATCGACCGGCTGGCCGACTGCGAGATCATCGATCTCGGTTTCCTTGACGTTGGCTTCGATCCAGACGTCGTTGGGATCGTGCATCATCAGGATCGGCTGGCCGGCCGAGATATATTCGTTTTCCTCGATGAAGGTCTCGTCGACCAGGCCATGAATCGGGCTGGTCACGGTCAGATCGTCGATCGTGTTCTGTTGATGGGCGCGCCGGGCCTTGGCCTGTTTGAGCTGGGCTTTCAGCACCGACGGGTTGGTGATCTGGCCGCCGGACAACAGACCGGTCTTGGCGTTGGCGATCGCCACCTGGTCTTGCTGGACCTGGGCCTGGGCGCGTTTGTAGTCGGCCTGGGCAGACTGATAGTCGTAGCGATAGTTATCGCGCTGTTCTTGGGTGCCGCCGTGGGCTTCGTAGAGATTCTGGGCCCGCACATAGTTGCGATGGGTCTTGTTCATGCGGGCCTTGGCCGCATGCATGGCGGCCTGGTCGGCCTCCAGCATCGATTTGGCCGACTTCACGCCGCCGGCGATCTGCTGGTTCGACAGCTTGAGCTGGGCCTGGATATGGGCGATCTCGGCGTCGATCTCTTCGAGGTTGAGCTGGTTCGGCCGATTGTAGAGCTGGGCGATCTTGTCGCCCTGGGCCAGTCGGTCGCCCTCGATCAGGTTGAAGCCGGTGACCCGGCCGTCGAGACGGCTGGACACCGTAACCTCGTGCGAGGCCACATGGGCGTCGTTTTCGCTGACGTGGGTCAGGCGGTGGTACAGCCAGAACGCCAGCCAGACCACGATCACCAGTGCCGCGATTACGATCGCGACGAACTTGATCTGGCGTTTGCGGCGTGAACCGATGCGCGGCGCCTTGTTATGCGAAGAGTCTTTTGTGTCGGCCATAGTCTGAATCGATCGGATCGGAAACGGTTAATCGGTCTGTGAACGTTTGGCCGTACTGGCCTGCATTCCCCAGCGCGACAGCAGATACGAAGGGATGATCACGGACGCCAAAGCCGCCGAGACCATGAGAAAACAATCCTGGTAGGCATAGATGGTGGCCCATACGGCATCTACGTCGGATAGCAGATGGCGGGCCGCGGCATCCCGGTAGACATCGGAGGTGCCGGTGCGCTGGACAACATCGCCGTAGTACTTCAAGGCCGACTGGGCCATGTCGTTACCCGGGGTCAGCCCGTGGGTGAGCTGGTTGCTGTGCAGCATGGTGCGGCGGTCGACCATCGCCACCAGCGCGACCGTGCCGAACGCCCCGCCCAGCTGCAGGGCGAAGTTGATGGCGCCCGCGCCATAGCTGATCAGGCGCGACGGCAGGGCCGCGATCGACCGGCTTAGCGTCGGCGGCGGCACTGTGGCCATGCCGGTGGCCACCAGAGCCATCGACAGGGCCAACGAGAAATACGAGGTGTTCCAGTCGGCCTGGGCAAACCGCCAGGCAGCGAAGGACGTGACCGCAATCGCCGGTACGGTGATCCAGTGCGGGGGTACGCGGTCGCTGAATTTGCCGACCAGCGGCACGAATACGGCCAGCACCAGGGTCGAGGGGGTGAATAGCTCGCCGGATGTGACCGGGCTGTAATGCAGGATCGCGTCCATGAACTGGGGCAGCAGATACATCACGCCGTAAAAGGCGCCGCCAAACAGAAACAACACGATCGAGCCGGCCAAGAACTCCTTGGTCTTGAAAATATCGAGATCCAGGATCGGGCGTTCCTGTCGCGGCTCCCACCAGATGAAAAAGATCACGCCCACCACTGTGATCGCCTCCAGCCAATGGATCATGGCGTTGTCCCAGCCCCAGCGCTGGCCGTTGGCGATCGCGGCCAGGATCGAAAAGATCGCTACGAACAACACGCTCGCGCCGACCCAGTCGAGCTTCGGTCGGGGGCCGGTCTCTTCGCGGTCCGGCAGAAAGATCGCCCCCATCACAATGGCCACGCAGCAGATTGGCAGCACCACGAAAAATACATAGCGCCAATTGAAATCGTGGACCAGAAACCCGCCGACCACGCTGGCCAGGGTCAGCGGCAGCCCCAGGCTCATGGCATAGATTGCGGTGGCCAGTCCGCGCCGTTCCGGCGGATAGACCATGAACAACGCTTCCAGCGCGACCGGGCGGATGATGCCGGTCATGGCTCCCTGGATAACTCGGGCAGCGATGATCATGCCCATGCCGGTGGCCCAGCCGCCCATGAACGACGCGAGGATGAACACCACCAGCAGCCCGATATAGGTCTTGCGCTGGCCGAATGCCGCCATCATCCAGGGGGCGATCAGCAGAGTGACCGTGGTCGCTGCCAGAAAGCCGGTCGATAGCCACTGAACCTGGGAAGCACTCATGCCGAATGCCCCCCGGATATAGGGCGTGGCGACATTGACGATCGTGATCGACATGCCAAGCGCAACCAGGCCGAGCAATACCGTGATAGTGACGTACAGACGATATTTCGGCCCGTAGCGTTCAAACATGGCCTCGACCTGGGTCATGATGCTCCGGGCGGCAGTTAGGCGATAGACGAATCTGTGCAGGATACAGAAAATACCCGGTGTATGCTCAATGCATCTTGTAACGCGAGGGCACCTGCTGGGGCGTTGTGACTCGAAATCAAGCGTGGACGGGCGAACACCGCCGACTTGGAAGCCTTGGCGGCGCCGCGCTAGCGGCGATCGCGATGGCCTTGGTCGTGGCGGGCTGTGCGCATCGGGCGACCGAGACTGGCGTGGCCGCATCAGCATTCTCGAGTCCGCCTTATGACGTGCACATGGTCTACCCCGCGGATCTGACCGCGAGGCAGGGGTTTCAGGCTGGCTATTTCCTCGATCGACGCTGGAACCCGGATGCCCAGGCCGGTGTACCTGGCGAAGGGCTATTGACGCTGACCCTGCCGGGCTCGAACAAGCTCATGACCGCCCAGCTACGCCTTGGGGCGAGTGATGATCGTCAGGCGCTCGACGAATGCCGCCTGCCCGAGGAAGGGCAGGCAGGGCCTGACGCATCGATCGTGATCGACGGCGTGGCCTTCAAGCGCCGCGATACGGCGGATGCCGCGATGAATCATTTCCTCGCGCGGCATGCCTATCGCGGCGTGGCCCGCGGCCACTGCTATGCGCTCGATCTGATCGTCGACGGCAGCAACCCCGGGGTCTATCCCGACCACCCAACGCCGCCAATGACCCGACAAAAGGCCTTCAAGCGGCTGACCGCGCTATTGGACGGGCTGGCGTTCGCCGAGCAGCCCTAACCAAACGCGTAGTTCGTCGGCGGCTTTCGTTCTAGGGCAGAACGGCGGTCTATGAACAGACGTCTATTCGTCGCCTTCCGGCGTATGTTTTTCGGCGCTGTTCTGGATGCCTTCTCCGGCGTTTTTGATGTCCTTGCCGGCGCCGGCAACGGTGTTGCAGCCGGCTAGCACCGTGCTGGCAGCCAGAATCAGCAGCAGGCCAAGCGTTGTCTTGTGCATGTTTATTCTCCGTAAAGTGCAAAACTGCGGTGCAGCGCGCATCGGCCGGTTGCGGCCCAAGCTTGAATTTAGCACTCGTCTGTATAAATGGAAGCTGAAGACAGATGCCCGCAGGCGCATCGACGGCAGGCTGCCGAACAGGCGCTCGCTGCTGTTTGCCGATATGCCCGGGCCAGTCCAGGTGGCTGTGTTGCCCAGGCTCGGGATTGTTTGGCCCAGGGCCGGTCGAGCCATCGCAGCCCTGCCGAGCGGCTTAGGTCATATCGTGTGAGCCACCCCCAAGGCCAGATATTCCTTTTCTGCGTAAACCGGCATATCGTCGTTGTTGTACAGCTTTCGACTATTGCCCTGGGATCGTGGCGCCGGGCACAGGCGACAGCCGTTCAGTTGGTGACTTGGGGGCAGTCGTGATTCGTCGCTGACAGGCGGGGTGCATCATGGAGTTCAAGCTGGATATCGCGATCGTCGGTGCACAGAAATGCGGCACGACGACGTTATTCTATATCTTGTGTACCCATCCGCGGATTGCCGGTTGTACGCCGAAGGAGCCGCATTATTTCAGCTTGGCGCTCGAGCAGCGGCCGAGCCTGGATAGCTATCGAGGCCTATTCGGTGACTGGCAGCACCGGCTAACGCTCGATGCCTCGACGAGCTATACCTTCTCGCCCTGGGTGAACAATCGCACCTGGGAAGCGCTGCATGCGCACAATCCCGATATGAAGATGTTGTATATCGTGCGGCATCCGGTCGAGCGCATGGTTTCGGCGTATATGCATCTGTTCGAGCGGGGCTACAGCGATGAGCCAGATTTGCGCTCGGAACTGAAAAAAGATGCCAACATTCTGGTCACGACCCAGTATGCCAGCCAAATCCGTCCGTTCATCGATGCATTCGGGCGCGATCAGGTCGAGATCCTGTTTCTGGAAGATCTGGTCCAGCACAAAGACACGGTGATCGATCGGTTGGCAGATTTCCTCGCGCTCGATGCGGCAGGTTTCGGCCGGGAATCAATTCACGCCAACGATTCGATTGCCGAACAGAAGCCCCATATCAAGTACGACGACCCGGGGCTGCTGTATCAGGCCATCCAGCGCTTCGTGCCGGGGCTGTGGTGGCGCCTGGTCGATAATCGTCATCGCAGCTTCGCGGCCCGGCCGCGGGTCGATGCCGAGCTCGAAGCCGATCTGCTGGCGATGCTCGATCTGGAGATCAGCGAGTTGGAGCGGCTAACCGGCCGATCGCTGGCACATTGGCGCACCCCGAAGCTTGCCGTGCCCGTTGCCGAACGGCCGCAGCCATTTGATTTGGCCGGCTGAACGCGCCTGTCGCGGGCCCGTTTGGGCCTTGCTTTGCCGTGTGGTCGGGTGTCGCGGCATGGTTTGGCAAGCAAGGAGATAGGGAATCGGCGCCGTTTTATCGTGGTGGCAGGACCCGATCGTGGAGTACGCGCCGTAGCACGAAGCTCGAATGCACCCCGGATACGCCGGGAATACGGGTGATGTGCTGCAGCAGCAGGCGTTGATAATCGTCCATGTCGACCACTGAAATACGCAGTAGGTATTCGGCTTCCTGGCCGGTGATTAATAGACATTCCTGGACCTCCGGCAGCTCGGCGACCCGCGCCTCGAACTGTTCGAAGCGTTCCGGCGTGTGCTGGTCCATCGAGATCATCAAGACCACGTTCAACCCATAGCCGAGCTTGCGGTCGTCGACCGTAGCCCGGTAGCCGGTAATCAAGCCGGCAGCCTCGAGGGCGCGCACCCGTCTCAGGCAAGGCGAAGGGGAGAGATTGACCCGCTCGGCCAAAGCCTGATTACTGATTCGACCTTCGGTCTGGAGGATTTCTAGAATCCGACGATCGAAACGGTCGGGAAATTCGCTATTGCGGTTATCGGCCATGGTATAGGTATTTTATTTCAATAATCGCTTTTCTGAAGCAATAATCTAGCGCGCGGGTGCGATCTGGCGCCAGCCTTGGCAATCATCTGCGGTAGTTAAGCGCGTATCATGGACCCCATCGCGGCCCATAGAGCCGGCGTTCGTATTCGACGGAGTAACACCATGTCTCGATTCGACCATCGCAAATACAAACCGGCGGCACGGGTGACCGGTTTCTCCCGCACCTGGCCCGATCGCGAGATCACCCAGGCCCCAATCTGGGTCAGCGAGGATCTGCGCGACGGCAATCAGGCGCTGCTCGAGCCGATGACGGTCGAGCAGAAACAGAAGATGTGGCGGTTGCTGATGGATATCGGCATTAAGGAGGTGATGATCGGCTTTCCCTCGGCCAGTCAGCACGACTACGACTTCGTGCGCTGGTTGATCGAAGAAGATCAGATCCCGGAAGACGTGACCATCGCCGCGCTGACCCAGTGCCGTGATCACCTGATCGACAAGACCTTCGAGTCGCTGGAAGGCGTGTCCCGGGCGATCATTCATCTCTATAACTCGACTTCGACCATCCAGCGCGAGCGGGTGTTCGAGATGGATCAGCAGGGCATTATCGATATCGCCGTGGCTGGCACCAAGCGGGTCAAGGAAAACGCGCAAAGCCGGCCCGGCGTGCACTGGCGCCTGGAATACTCGCCAGAGAGCTTCTCCCAGACCGAAACCGACTTTGCGGTACGCATCTGCGAAGCGGTAATGGACGTCTGGGGGCCGACGCCGGACGATCGGATCATCTTCAACCTGCCCAATACCGTCGAGCAGGTCGGCCCGCATCACCATGCCGACCAGATCGAGTATTTCTGCCAGCATGTAAAAAACCGCGATTCGGTGATCGTATCGGTGCATACCCATAACGATCGCGGTGGTGCGTTGGCTGCGGCCGAGTTGGCGATGCTGGCCGGCGCCGAGCGTGTCGAAGGCTGTCTGCTGGGCAACGGCGAGCGCACCGGCAATATGGACATCGTGGTACTGGCGATGAATCTCTACGGCATGGGCGTGGACCCGGAGTTGGATCTGTCCGATCCGGACGAGATCATCAAGGTGGTACACGAGTGCACCGGCATTCCGTTACATCCGCGCCACCCCTGGGTTGGAGAGCTGGTCTACACTGCATTTTCTGGTAGCCATCAGGATGCGATCCGAAAATCGCTGCGCAAGCAGGGGGATGACGAACCCTGGCAGGTGGCTTATCTGCCGATCGATCCGCGCGATATCGGCCGCGACTATCAAGCCGTCATCCGGGTGAACAGCCAGTCCGGCAAGGGCGGTATGGCCTTCTTGCTGGAGCGCGATTACGGCATCAACCTGCCGCGCTGGATGATGCTGGCACTGGCTCCGCATGTGCAGGGTGAAAGCGAAAAGATTACCGGCGAACTGGGCTCGCCCGAGATTCGCAATCTGTTGTTCGCGCACTTCGATCGCCAGGCGCCGATCTCGCTAGTCGACTACAGCGTACGCCGGGCCGGCGAAGGCCAGAAGGTCTCGGTCACCCTGGCGGAGGACGGAGCCGAGTTCACTCTCGAAGGTGAAGGTAACGGGCCGTTGTCGGCTTTCGTGAACGCTTGGAATGCATACACGGGCAGCGAAATCGCGATCGCTGACTACGCCGAGCACGCCCTGTCGACTGGCTCGGATGCCGATGCCATTGCCTTCGTGCAATTGAAATCCGGTACTGTCCGCATCCCGGCTGTGGCCGAGGACGCCGATACCCTATCGGCTTCGATGAAGGCCATCATCAGCGGTATCAACCTGTCGCGCGAGACCGACGACACCGGCCAGCGCGGCGGCCTGACGGCGCTGGCCAGCTAGCGCCTGGCGACTCAGCCGCGGCCCGAGCCCCGATGAGTGTCATCGGGGCTTTTTTGTCTGCAGATCGACGCGGTTTATGTCGGTTCATACCGATCAGCTCGATTGATTCAGGGCATGTCGCCGGTATCGAACGCGAGCGCAAATCAGTATCGGATGCACTCGAAACCGCCCAGCCCCTGATTGGATAAGCGGCCGCTCGGTTTGTCTGCTCTTGATCGGCGGAAAAGCGGCGTCGGTCGGCGGACAAACGTCGTCAACAAACGCAGCCGCAGCCGCCGGTCGCCCGGTGGTACCAGACGTTCCCCTGCCTTGCCAGCAGGGGCATATTGACCGCGGGCGAAGACGGCGCGCCGATCAGCGCTCGATATCAGCTGCGTTGTAGCAGGCCGGCATTGGTGTGCCTTCTAAGCCAGCGATCAGATTATCCACGGCCAGCCGGGCCATGTCGTGGCGGGTATCGAAGGTTGCCGAGCCCACATGCGGCAGGGCCACGACATCGTTACGCCCGATCAGCGGATGATCCGGGCTGACCGGTTCGTTTTGGAACACATCCAGCCCGGCCGCGCGGATCCCGCCGGCGTCGAGGGCAGCTACCAGCGCGTTTTCGTCGACTACCGAGCCGCGGGCGATATTGATGAAGATCGCATCCGGCGACATCCGCTCGAAGGCGTCGGCATTGAACATATGCTCTGTGTCCTCGGTACCCGGCACGACGGCACAGACGAAATCCGATTCGGCCAGCAGGGTATCGAAATCGACATAGCGCATGCCGATTTCGGCCTCGGTATCCGGTTTGCGTGAACGGTTGTGGTAGACCACTTCCATGCCGAAACCAAAGGCCGCGCGGCGGGCGATCGCCGCGCCGATCCGGCCCATGCCGACCAGCCCCAACCGTTTATGGTGAACATCCACGCCGAACTGGTCGCGGCCGACCGGGGCTGTCCACTGGCCGGCCCGTACCCACTCGGCCAGTTCCACCACCCGTCGGGCGGTGGCCAGCAGCAGGGTCATGGCGGTATCAGCTGTGGTGTCGGTCAGTACATCGGGGGTATGCCCTAGGGCGATATCGCGCGCGTTCAGAGCGGCTACGTCATAATTGTCGACACCAACGGACACGCTCGACAGCACTTTGAGACGCGCGGCGCGCTCGATCAGATCGGCGGACCAGGGCATGTACACGCCGATCGCCCCCTGAGCCTTGGCCAGGGCGTCGTCGAAGCCTGGGGCGCTGGCCGGATCGGCATAGCCTGAAAAGTCGGCCAAGTCGTAGCGCTCGGCCAGTCGGGCTTTCTGGTCTTCGGGTAGGCTGTTGGAAAAGATCAGAACGGTCTGGGTCATGACGGGCAGGGCCGGGTTTAAAGCCGCAATCTAGCCTTTGGCGCAGCGGTGGCACAAGTCAACCGTGGCGCCCGCCCGGGCCGGCGGGTATTTTGAGCTGTATAAGCGCAGACATCGCAAGGGAGAGTGAATGTCGCAACCCATGACGACCTCGGACGAGGTATCCGAGCAACCCACCCTGCAGCTGTTTTCGCGCCCCTTGAGCGTACGCTCGATCGTACTGTCGGCGCTGTTGATTCTGGCGCTGGGTTATACCCTGTACTTCGCTCGCTTTGTCTGTATCCCGATCGCCCTGGCCCTGCTGCTCAATATGCTGCTCGGACCGCTGGTGACCTGGGCCCAGCGCCGGCATGTGCCGCGTAGTCTGTCGGCGTTTCTAATCATTGCCAGCTTCGGTGCGGTGGCTGGCTACGGGATCTATATGCTGACCGGGCCGGCCGAGTACTGGATCAATCGTGCGCCCCAGGCGTTTTCCTCGTTCGATCACAAGACCAGCGAACTGCAGCAGCAGATCCAGAACATGAACGAGAGCACGAAAGAGCTCAAACAGGCTGCGACCAAGCTGATCGGCAAGGCCAGCGAGCAGACCGTCCAGATCAACGACAAGGGACTGCGCTCGCGCATCGTCACCAATCTGCAATGGACGGGCAGCATTTTGGTGATGACGCTGATCATGCTGTATTTCATGCTGGCCAGCCACGGTTCGCTGTTCAAGCAGTTGATGCTGTTGATGCCCTCGGCCCGTAGTCGATCCAATGCAGTACGCATCGTGCGTCATCTGCAGGCCGATATCAGCCGCTATCTGGCTACCGTGACTCTAATCAATATCTCGCTGGGGGCCATCGCCAGCCTGGTGCTGTGGCTGATCGGCCTGGCCGACCCGGTGCTCTGGGGGGTGGTCGTGGGGGTATTCAACTTCGCCCCGTATATTGGTGCAGCGATATCGCTGGGGTTGATCACGCTGGCGTCTTTCGTGACCTTCGATACGTTGTCGCATGTGGTCATGGCACCTTTGGCAGTGTTCGCGCTCAACGTGCTCGAAGGCAATTTCATTACCCCACTGATCCACGGCCATCGCTTCGCAATGAGTCCGTTGATGGTATTCGTGGCACTGTTCTTCTGGGGCTGGCTATGGGGCGTGGCGGGCATGCTCATGGCGGTGCCCTTGCTGCTGGTGTGTAAGGTCACCTGCGACCATATCCAGGAATTGCGACCGTTTGGGCGCGCGCTGGCGCGCTGAGTCAGAGCCAACGAAGGGCGTGACAGCTGCTAGCTCAGGCGTCGTCTTCGGCCGGCGTAGGGGCCGGGCCAGTCGAGGCCGGCTTGTCGCTGCGTGCGGGTGTCGTCGGCTTGAGCGAGCGCGGCTTGCGCCGGCGTTCCATCTGTCGCGCCAGGCGCGACGAGCGCGCTACGTCGGAGAGGGTGAGCACGCCCTGGACCTGTCGCGGATGGGTCATATTGCCGTCGGCGGTGACCAGTGCGACCTCGCAGTCAGCTGCACGCAGGCGGCCGACGATATCGAAGATCATGTCTTCGGCGCCGACCACGATGTAGTCGGTTTCCATATGTTCATCGACCCAGGACCGGATGCCGATGCCGCCGCGCCCCTTGAGACGATAATGACGCCGTGAAGAAAAGATCGCCTGGATGTTCTGTTCGGCATCCAGCACCAGCACGTTCGGATGCTGGCGGCCGAAGCGCCGAAAGCGCCGTCGGACCTCGGCCATGCCGCGGGTGCTACCGACCCGCACGACGCGTGGATCGTAGAAATCCGAGGCCTTGCGGAGCATGAACAGATTGGTTTCCAGCGACGCCGGCACTGGATGGTTGCGCCGGGTCAGCTTGAAGGTATAGATGGTGTCGGCCATCAGGAACTGGCGGACGCCGTAGGCGATCGAGACGATGATCACCATCGGAATGATCACATGATAATCCCGGGTCATCTCGAAGATGATCACCAGCGCCGTCAGGGCTGCCCCGGTCGAGCCGGCCACCACGCCGGCCATGCCGAGCACCGCCATGGTCGCGACATCCAGATGGAAGCCTGGCGCCAGGTGCTGCATGGCCACCGCGAATGCCCCGCCCAGGGTCGCGCCCAGATACAGCGCCGGCGAGAACACGCCGCCCGAAGCGCCCGAGCCCAGCGTCAGCGAGGTCGCCAGTAGCTTGGCGCCGAACAACAGCAACAACAGCCAGGGGTTGGTGAGCGTGTTTTCCAGGATATTCTGGATCGTGGCGTAGCCGACCCCTTCGACGTAGTAGTGGCCGCCGTAGGCCATGAAGGCATACATCATCACGCCGACGAGACCCATGCCGGCGACGTGGCGGACATAGTCGTTGACCGGCAGCTTGGCGCAGCCTTCCTCGAACCAGTAGATGCTGCGCGTGAACAGCCAGGCGGCTAGGCCGAGTAGGACCCCGAAGATCACATAGGTCGCCACCAGCTGCGGCGAATTGAGCACTAGCCCGTTGTTGCCGAGCTCGGGAATATTGAACGAGGGGTTGTTACCGAACAGGCTCTGACCGACGAAGGCCGCAGCGCCGGTCGATAGCAGTACCGGGATCAGCGTGCGCCCGGAGGTCTCGGGCAGGATGATTTCGATCGCGAACAGCAGCCCGCCGAGCGGGGCGTTGAAGGTCGCGGTGATTCCGGCGGCTGCCCCCGAGGCAATCAGCGTATTGCGCTGCCATTCGCGCAACATCACGAGCTGACCGAGAGACGAACCCAGCGCCGAGCCAATCTGGATGATTGGGCCTTCGCGGCCGACTGCGCCGCCGGTGGCGATCGAGACCGACGAGGCCACCGCCTTGGTCGCAGCCACCGAAGGACGGATGATGCCGCCGCGATAGTAGATCGCGTCGATCACCTCAGGGACGCCATGGCCCTTGGCCTCAGGTGCGAAGTTTTTGACCAGCCAGGTCACGATCAGTGCGCCGATCATCGGTACCGCGATGATCCAGGGCCCCAAGGGGCTGGCTGCGGTATGTTGATTGGCGTCGTAGACAAAAGAGAACTCGCCGGCGAAAGCGAGGTTGTGGAACAGCCCGATCAAGGCACGGAAAATGCCTGCGCCATAGCCCGCAGCAATACCCACGCCCACGGCAAGTAGGCTGAGTACCAGGCTGGAACGTTCAATCGTGCGTGGCCGGGCCACCGGGTCTCTCTTTATGTTGCCGCAACCCAAACGGCGCTGCCGCGGATGGGCGCGCAACCGACGTTCGCTGCGTTTCGTGGATGATCGCGGTGCCCGGAACGGGCGCTGCGAAGATTGGATTCTACATCAACCGCCGTCGAAATTCTAAACGCTTGGCGCACAGCGCTGGACAACGCGGGCGAGCCGACAGGCGTGATCAAATGCGGGACAGACGAATATTCGTCTCTGCAGCACTGCCGTGATCGGGGGCAGTCGCAGGCCGGCGAGTCGGGGGCTGAGCCAGGAATCGGCATGCGAATCGATGGCACGAGCCCGACCGGCGGGCGGGCTGATGCGCTTCGAGTCTGGATCGCGGTCCGATAGCCCAGCGGCTATATGCCGATCCAGGCTTTACTGGTGCTGTGTCGCCCGACACGGGCGGGCACGGATCGGCATGAAAAACAGGCCGGATCGTAGGGCGTGTCGCTATGAGATACACCACCGCACCCGCGCCACCTGACGTGGCAAGCCAAAGTCTCGTGAGCGTGGCGTGGCTCGGCCACGTGAGCGAACGATAACGGCGGATGGCCGCCTCAGAGGGGCACGGGCCCTGTGGGTGATGCCCGTCCATCGTCCCGCGGCTTTGCATGCCTTGACCGTTGGGTCCTCGCCACGCTTGGCAGCCTGCGCCTTGCCCGACCCGATGGGCGGGTGTCATGCGATGGCGTTTCTTATAGCCGCAGGCGCTAGTGCGAAATGGCGGGTGGCAGCCAAACGCATGGCCTGTGCGGGCCCGCCGATCGCGGTGGAGAGACCGGGCTCGCACGAAACCGCGGCACGGCCTAGACTCAATGCCATGAGCGCTGTCGATCAGGATGGGTTCTCCAGCTGGCGATACCGTCTGGTGCGCCGGTTTGGTGACTGGTTGGCCACCGATGTACAGCCACGGGGCGCGCCGCGAACCGACTTCGAGCGGCTGTGCGAGCATCTGCGCCCCGGCGATGTGGTCCTGGTCGAAGGCCGGACCCGGGCCTCG
This sequence comes from Salinisphaera sp. SPP-AMP-43, assembly GCF_049568105.1. Taxonomy (GTDB): domain Bacteria; phylum Pseudomonadota; class Gammaproteobacteria; order Nevskiales; family Salinisphaeraceae; genus Salinisphaera. Next base: position 4,027,724 of record NZ_CP145335.1, on the reverse strand, counting down.
GGGGTCATCCAAAGCGTGACCCTAAGCTCCTGGAGCCATGCGGCGCTGTATATCGGCCGGATCTCAGAACTCGAACACGAAGGCGCCCGGCAGCGTAGCGAACTCGGCGGTTGGCCCAGAGAAACGCCGATGCTGGTCGAAGCCGAAATGGGTCGTGGCGTCTGTCTGTCGACTTTGGCCCGCTATCGCGGCGAACACCTGCGCATTTGTCGGCCGCGGGATCTGGCCGAGACCGATCGCGCTGCGGTGATCGCCTATGCCTGCGAACGGCTTGGCACGCCTTACGACATGCGCCAGATCGCCGATCTGCTGCGATTTTTCCTGCCTTACGGCATCCTGCCCAGACGTTGGCGTTCGACCCTGTTCGAAGCCGGCCACGGTGACAATATCCGGGCGATCTGTTCGACGCTTCTGGCCAATGCCTTTGCCAGCGTACGTTATCCGATCCTGCCGACCATCCACCGCGGCGGCAACGGCGAAATGGTGTTCCATCGGCGCAACGGGCGCCTGATCACGCCGCGCGATTTCGACCATTCGCCGTATTTCGACATCATCAAGTTTCCGTTTTTCGGGGACGACGTCGCCCGCTATCACGAGCTCGACTGGGACGAGGACGCGCCCCGTGCCTCACGGCCCGCCGCGCATCGAGCAGGAAGAGCCCGCGGCGCATCGTAAATCCGATAAGTGCGTATACTCGAATGACGAGTATCACGGCCGAAGAACATGGTGTTTCGTCGTAACGCCTATCGCATGAAGCGGGGAGAGTCGATCCGCGAAGACGGGCGCGGTCGGACTGCGCGTACACCGGCCCATATTCCGCTGCTGGGTTGGAAAGACATTCTGCTGCGCGTCTTTCATGCGTTCAGCGACAACAACTTGTCGATTATAGCGGCCGGGGTGTCGTTTTACGGCCTGCTGGCGATTTTTCCCGGTATCGCGGCGTTTGTATCGATCTACGGTCTGTTCCAGGATCCCCAGACCGTGGTCCAGCAGATGCAGGGGCTGTCCGGGCTAATGCCTTCGGACGTGGTCAACACCATCACCGGCCAGATGACCCAGATCACGAACCGGCCGACCGGTTCGCTCGGTATCGCGGCGCTCGTGACCCTGGCGCTGGCTCTGTGGAGCGCACGCAAGGGCACGACCGCGCTCATGACCGCATTGAACGTAGTCTATGCGGAAAAGGAATCCCGCAATTTCGTCGTGACGACGCTGGTCTCGCTCGGGTTGACCATGGCGATCATCGTCGGCCTGATCGGGGTGGCGATACTCGCAGCCGGCGTGCCGGTGGCGGCAGCGGCGCTCGGCCTGGGCGACTGGTTCGTGGCGATCGCGCGTGGTCTCGGCCTGGGGGGCGGGGCGCTGCTGCTCATGCTCGGTATCGCTGGGTTATATCGGTTCGCACCGGATCGTACCCGCCCCAAATGGCGCTGGGTGCTGGTCGGTGCCACGCTGGTCACCGTGTTCTGGGTGATCGGATCGTTGGCGTTTTCGTTATACGTGGCGTTTTCACAGTCGTATTCCGCAACTTATGGGTCGCTCGGCGCCGTGGTCGTAGTGCTGACCTGGCTCTACATCACGGTCCTGATCATGCTGGTCGGCGGCGAGGTCAACGCCCAGCTCGAATTCCAGACCGCTGAGGACACGACCATCAGCGGCAATCAGCCGATGGGCGAGCGCGGTGCCTTCGTGGCCGACAACGTGGCCAAGCGTGCCGACGATATCGATTTCGACGACGACCCGGAACCACAATAGCGACGCCCCATGCCTGTGATCGTGCGTTCATGCCGCCTGTCGTATGACGCTGCGCATCTTATGTTCCTGAGCGGGCGGCACAGACCGTGGGGCACGGCGTCGAATTCGGGCGGCTATCGCGCGGCGCCGGGGCGTGGCGTATAGGGCGCGTCAGGGCCGATCTATGTACGGCTGTTACATTGCGGGTCGAGCCTGCTCGAATCGAGCAGCGATTTGGCCAACGGATGCAACGGCGTGAGCTCGAATCGAACCCTAACCGTCGCGGCGGCCCAGGCATTGGCCCGGGATGCCCTGAGCGCCGCCGGCGCTGGCGATGACCAAGCCGAGCGTGTGGCCGCGGCATTGATCGCTGCCGAACTGGATGGCTTGCCCAGCCACGGGCTGGCGCGGGTGGCTGCCTATGCAGCGCAGGTGGCGGCCGGCAAGGTCGACGGCCGGGCCGAGCCGGTGGTCACGCGGTGCGCGCCCAGTGCGGTCACGGTCGATGCCGGCTATGGATTTGCCTATACCGCGATCGATACCGGGCTGGCCGAAGCCGTACCCCGGGCAGCCGAAACCGGCTGTTGTGCGTTGGCGATCGCGCATTCGCATCATGCCGGCGTTTTGGGTCATCACGTGGAACGGATTGCCGAGCAGGGCCAGATCGGCCTGGCGTTTGCCAACGCGCCGGCCTCGATCGCGGCCTGGGGCGGTCGCCGGCCGGCCTATGGCACCAATCCGCTGGCTTTTGCTGCACCGCGCGAGCAGGCGGCCCCGTTGGTCGTCGATCTATCGGTGGCGGTAGTTGCCCGCGGTCATGTCATGTTCGCAGCCCAGCGGGGCGAGGCGATCCCGGAAGGCTGGGCCCTGGATGCCGACGGTCAGCCGACCACCGACGCGCAGGCCGCGTTGGCGGGCACGATGCAGCCGATGGGGGGCGCCAAAGGCGCGGCGTTGGCGTTAGTGGTCGAGATCCTGGCGGCAGCGCTGACCGGCAGCAGTGCCTCGGCCGGGGCCAGTTCCTTGTTCGATGCGAGTGGTGGCCCGCCCGATCTGGGGCAAAGCTTCATCCTGATCGATCCCGAGCGGTTGGGCGGCCGCGATTTCGGCCCGAGTCTGGAAGCTCTGCTGGCCCAGATCACCGCCGAGCCGGGGGTGCGCCTGCCTGGCGCCCGACGCCAGGCACAGCGCCGGATCAAGGCCGAGGCTGGCATCGTGCTTGGCGCCGAGCTGTTGGCCCAGCTCGAGTCGCTGGCAGCCGGGGCGAGCTAGGGCAGTGGTTGGGCCGGCGTCCGGCCAAAGGCGTTGGCCGCGCTCTGCCGTATCTTCGGATGGCGATCGCCGCGGGGCAAAACGTTCGGGCCGCCGACGCCAGATCAATCCACTGCGAGCAGCCGGGCGCTGCATGCCATCAAGCGGCGGTTGGGCCGTATAGGCCAGGGGCGCCTTGCGCGGCGCTCGTACGACCCAGCGGCCGTTTTTTGAGCCATGCCTGAGCTGTGTATGCCGTAGGCAAGGCAGCGAGCTGCCGCAAGGGCTGAATGGCCGCGAGGCCGGTGCTTCGGGCCAGATCGTATGGCCGGCCCGGCCGTGCAGGCGGGGGCGCCGGGCCAAGCGTATTGGCCGGTCTTGCAGACGGGCGATCTGGCGCTCTAGCCGATCACAGCGCGCAGTACGAAGTAATAAACCGCTGCGAATACGGCCGCCCCAGGCACGGTCAGTAGCCAGCCGGTGACCACGCTGCCCAGTACCGATAGATCCAGTGCACGCATGCCGCGGGCCAGGCCCACACCGAGCACCGCGCCGACCAGGGTCTGGGTGGTCGAGACCGGAATCCCGAACCAGGTGGCCAGCACGACCGTGGTCGCAGCCGATAGCTCGGCGGAAAATCCTCGGGTTGGGGTGAGCTCGGTAATCCCGGCGCCGATCGTGCGCATGACCCGATAGCCATAGGTCGCCAGGCCGAACACGATGCCAGCACCGCCCAGCAGCAGCACCCAGCCCGCCAGCTCTGACTGGCCGCCGATCTGCTGTGGGTTTTCTACCACGTTGACCACCGCCGCGACCGGCCCGATGGCGTTGGCGACATCGTTGGAGCCGTGCGCGAAGGCCATGGTCGCCGCGGTGAAGATCTGGGCATAGCCGAATACCCGCTCAACGTTGCGATACCGGTCTACAGCCTCGTTTTCCGGGGCCAGCTTGATGCGGTTGAGCAGCAGCTTGCTGATGCCGGCGGCGACCACGCCAAGGGCGATCGCGCCGCCGATGCTGGTGGCCAGCGACAGGTTCAGTCCGAGATGGGACAGGCCTTTTTCGAGCGTGACCAGACAGATCACGAACGCAGCCAGAAAGACGTAGTAGGGCGTATAAAGCCGGGCGCCCTCGGCCGGATGCTCGTGGTTGAGGATCAGGCGACGGATCGATTCGAACAGCACGAAGGCGATCGCGCCGGCGATGATCGGCGACGTGATCCAGCTCAGCACGATCGAGACGATCGCACCCCAGTTGACCGGGTCGACCCCGGCCGCGACCAAAGCGAAGCCGAGGATACCGCCGATAATCGACTGCCCGGTTGACACCGGCAGGCCGCGCATCGAGGCAAACACCAGGAAAGTCGCGGCCCCCAACAAGGCAGCGAGCATGCCGGTGGCCAGAATATGCGGGTCGGAGGCAAATATATCGGGGTGGATCAGCCCCTTGCTGATGGTCTGGGTGACCTGACCGCCGGCCAACCAGGCGCCGAGAAACTCGAAGGTTCCAGCGATCAGCACGGCCTGCCAGATCTTGACTGCGCCGGAACCGACCGAAGTCCCCATGGCGTTGGCGACGTCATTGGCGCCGATCCCCCACGCCATGAAAAAGCCGAATAGACACGCCAGAGCGAGGTACAGCTCAGCGTGCTGGGCGATCATCGACATGCATATCCTTGGCGTTAGCAGCGCACGACGGGCTAGCGGGCGGGCAGTGTAGCGTTTTGGGCCGGTCGATATCTATTCATCGTCCCTGGGGGCAGCACTATCGATGCAGCACGGTGTGCTGTGCCCCCCGTATGCGGCCCGAAACACGGGTGCTTGCGAGCGCCCGGTGGGCCCCAGGCCGGGCGGCGACTTAACCCGCGGCAGGCGGGCAAATGCGCGGTGTCGGCGTTGGGCCGATAACGGGGACGCTGTCGGCCCGGCCTGCCACGGGCTTGCCGGCGGCGCCCGCGCGTTTGGGCCGGCCGCGGCGGCTCGGACGAAGTGCCACGCCGCGGGCCGGCCAAGGGCATACGATCAGCGCGCCATCATGATCTGCAAACGCGAGCCGACGCGCTCGGCCCGGTCGGAGACCGTGCCGATCCAATCGATGATTTGGTAGAGGAACATCACTTCCAGCGGCGGCAGTTCGGATTCCTGTTCCAACAGGCGATGCCGGATCGCGACCTGTTCTTCGTCGGCGCGTTTTTCCAGCTTGCCCAGCTCGACCACCATATCCTCGATCACGTCCGAGATATTGCGCCCGAAGCCGGATTCCAGCAGCTCGTCGAGCTCCTCGAGCACCTTGCGGGCCTGATGCACGGTATCGATCGTGACCTGGATATAGTCGTTGATCGAGGGCAGTAGCGCGGCCGGGAATTGCATCCGCCGGCCCGTCATCAGCCCAGCGATATCCTTGATCTTGTTGATGATCTTGTCTTGGGCCTCGATCAATTCGAGCAGGTCGGAGCGGGAAATCGGCAAAAACAGCGTATTCGGCAGATTCAGCCGGATACGGTCCTTGAGATCGTCGGCAGTGTGTTCGCAGTCCGAAATTTCGCTGTACAGCTTATGGGCGCGATCCCAATCCCCTTCGGAGCAGGCCCGAAAGAAGTTGATGAGCAGATCCGCGCCACGGTCGACCTGCCGGATATGTTCAGACAGCGCCTCGAACGGCGAACCGCCGCCAAACAGGCGGGATAGCGGGCTGGATTTGCTGATATCCATGACAACACACCTCATAGCGGCCAAATGCCGCCCGACCGCGGGCAAGCGCATGCCGAAGTCGGGCGTCGATGCTGGCATTATCGCAAATAGCAGGCCAGCTCGGGGGCGTATCCCACGTGAAGCGTACGACAGGCACAGCTGGGCACCGTGTAGCCGCCGATCAGGCAGGGCTTCCGAACAGGCCGAGCTTCGCAGGCCGCCAACGAATCGCTGCCTAGGGCAGTCGTGTCGAACGAGGTGCGGCTATCGGCCGAGCGCAAGCGCGGCTGCGCTGTGACGGCGGGCGGCCAGCCCGTGGCCCGCAGCTGTCCACATTCGTGCCGGCTAGAACGGCCGAAAACATGGACCTGTCGCGAGGCCCCGGGCTGCGATTGCTAACGCGGCCGAACGAAGCAGGGCCTGCAGGCCGTTGCAATAGCCCACGAGCCCAGGCCGGCCACCAAGGGGCAAGCCAGCCCATGACGGATCGATCATGGGGGCAGGCGCCGAGCGTGGCGACCTGGGACAGTACTCGTAGGCAGTAGCCGAGCCCTAGTCGTCGAGATGGGCGCTGCGGCGGGCTGCCTCGCCCAAGGCCGACAGGTCCAGCTCGCCGTCGCCGGCCGCCATGGCCTCGGCCAAGCGTTCGCGGGCGGCGGCCCCCATTGGCATCGGCACGTTCTGGGCCCGCGATGCGCGCAGGGCCAAATCGATGTCCTTGGCGCCGAGTTTGAGCTTGAAGCCTTCGGGGTTGTCGTAATCGCGTTTTTCCATGGCCGGCGCATAGCCTAGATAGGCTGGGCTGCCGAACACCGAGTGGGTGATGATCTCCAGGAAATCGCCCGGTTCGATGCCATAGGCTGCGCTCATCGACGTGGCCTCGGCCATGGTCTCGACCGCCGAGACCAGCATGGTATTGGTCGCCAGCTTGATGACGTTGGCGCGAAAGGCGTCGTCGCCGGCCGGCCAGAGCTTCGCGCCCATCGTCTCCAACGCCGGGCGCGCGGTCTCGATCGCGGCCGCCGGCCCGGCGGCTACAATGTTGAGCTTGGCGGCTGCGGCCAGATCCGGCCGGCCGAGTACCGGTGCGGCGACATAGGCCTTGCCGGCTTCGGCATGGCGGGCGGCCATGGTACGGCCGGTTTCGACCGCGACCGTGGCCATATTCACATGCACGGTGTTGTCGCCCAGGGCCGTGATCAGATCGTGCTCGTCGATCACCGCCGCCAGGGCGTCGTCGTCGGCCAGCATGGTGATCAATACGTCGGCTCGGGCACAGTCGGCTGGTGTGTCGGCCTGGGTGGCGCCGGCATCGACCAGTGGCTGGCATTTATCGGCGCTGCGGTTCCAGACGGTCACGTCGAAACCGGCAGCAACCAGGTTATGGGCCATAGCGCGCCCCATGGCGCCAAGTCCGATGAATCCGATATTCATATGCTGCTCCTGTCATATGCGGCTGCGCCAGAGGATCGGCGGCCGCGACTAAGCCAGCGACGGCCCCTAAACGGCGGCCGTCGCGATCCGAGAAAACGATCTAAGCCGTTAGACGGTCGGTTGCCACACATGCGGCAGAAAGCGGAAACCGTCGCCGTCTTCGACCACATAGCCGATGCCGGGGAAATCCAGATGATGGCCGGCGATCAGTTCCTGGGATTCGGCAACCTGGGCCATGATCTCGCGGCGGGTGGCCGCGGCCTGGTCGAGATCGGTATCGAAGGCGACCGAGGCATCCGGCCGCGGGAACTGGATCTGTGGCATGTGCACGATGTCGGTCCAGATCAGGATCCGGTCGTGGCCGGAAGCGATCCGATAGCCGGAATGGTCCGGCGTATGGCCCGGCAGCGGCACGCGGGTAATGCCCGGCAGTACGTCGGTGCCTTCCAGATGCTGCATCTGCGAGCCGACCGCGGCGATGACCCGATGTGCCGCCTGGAACTGGCCTTTCTGGGCATCCGAGACATCGTTGGGGATTTCGCCGCCCCAGTAATCCAGCTCGCCGGCCGGCACCAGCACCGTGGCCTTGGGAAACGCCGGGTTGTCGTTCGCATCGATCAACCCGCCGGCATGGTCCGGATGCATATGCGTGATCAGTACCGTATCGATATCTTCGGCAGCAATGCCGATGGCCTCGAGATTGGCCATCAAATACGGCCCGGCATCCCCGGCCAGGCCGCCGAGGCCGGTATCGATCAGGATCTTGCGTTCACCGGTATCCAGCAGATAGACATTTAAGGTAATGCGCGGCGGTGTGGGCCGACGGCTTTCGAGGTGCAGGCGTTTGGCTTCGGTCTCGTCAAGGTTCTGGAACAGCTCGAAGCTGGCTTCCATCTGGGCATCGAGCAGAGTCGTCAACACGAAATCGCCGATGCGCAGCTGATGCACATTGGCCGGTTGCATTGAGGTCATAACAATAGCTGACCCGCTTGGGCGGGGCCGGGATTGGACAAATGGTGCGCCCAAGCTACAACAGCACAGCAAACCGCGCATCGGGGCAGGCCCGGGGGCCGGCTCGCGCGGGCCGCCGTTCGATCAGAGCGCGACGGCGCGATCCAGCTCGGGCATCAGCACTACGCTTTCCTGTTCGTTCGGGTCTGTACGGGCAATCACTGCGGTCGCGGTCTCGGTGTCACTGGGATTGCAGGGCAGATGCGGCACGTTGGCAGGGATATAGAAAAAATCGCCCGGCTCGACGACCGCGCAATGCTCGAGGTTCTCGCCGTAGTAGCAGTGCGACACGCCTTTGAGCGCATAGATCGCGGTCTCGTGCGATTCGTGTTTGTGCGCCTTGGCCCGGGCCCCCGGCGGGATCGTTACGAGCTGCATATGAATGCCGGTGGCACCGACCGACTCGGCCGAAATGCCGACGTTGTAATCCAGCGCCTGCTTGCCGGTCACGGTTTCGCCAGCGCGCACGACACGGCAGCTCGGGGTTGGGGAGTTTTGGGGCATGTCGGTCTCTCCACAGGCAACGCATGATCGGCTCGATTCTAGAGTATTTCCTGCCGCCGCGAGTATCGGCGCCCAGCGATTGTTGGGCGGTTGATCCGGCACGATTAGCGAAGCCGACGACACCGCCTGTGCCATGCCTCCATGGCCCGATCGTCGCGGGCGGGCCGATGACGACGCAGCGGGCGACACGCGACGCCCCGCCGGCTCGGCTCGATCCAGGCGATGATCAGACCCGTCGTAATGGCCGTCGAAGGCGGGCGCCGAGATTGAGCGCCCGCCCGCGGGTCTTGCGCTCGGCGAAGCCGTAGTGGCCCTTGGGGCGCCTGTGATCTGTCCTCGGTCGAGTATGCTCGGCGTCCACCAGCCGGGTACTACCGACCTCGGGCTCGCAATCACGTCGCCATTCCGAATGAAAGCCCGCCTTCGGCCACCTGGGCGGCCAGCCCAGGCCCTGGCGGCGCTGGGCGATCCTCGGTTTCGTCAGGCCCGGCTCGATTTGTCCTATACGTCGATCCAGGCCTGCGAGCGCGTTGCGGTCGGGTATGACGCCTGCGCTGGCGTCATAGCGTTGGTGCGCGTGCATCGGATTCATGCACGGGCCTGCTATCGCGAAGCCGATCTCATCTATACAAGGCCCGGGTAGCGATGGCATTGATATCAATATCGTTTCGCGCCGCCGCCTGAAAGGGCTGGCGCGAGGCTGGCGTCAGCAGTCGGGGCAGGTTCTTTCCGGTGGCTCCGACAGTGCGTCCGGCCACGCCAGCAAGCCTTGCCAGCGCCTGCGGATCGAGATCGCTATCGCGCTGGATCAACCGGGCGGCACACGCTCTAGGGCCCATCGCGCGACAACGCGCCCTAGCAAGGGCCAAGGGCCGAAACTACGGCGCATGCCGAAGACACCGATATCGACCGTAGCCCGGGCGTCCACCGGAGTCCGGCGGCTCGGCCCGCGCCCTGCGCCGTGGCTGGCCCGGCTACGGTATCGAAAGCCGCGGCGGCCGGCTGAAGGCCTTCGTCTAAACCAACGGCGCGCTGCCGGCCTTGGGCAGGCGAGGCGCCGTGGCCGCCCGGCGCAGGCGCCGCAGCGTCGGCCGGATCGACAGGCGCACGGCGGGCCCGGCATGGCCGGTTTCCAGCTCGATCATACGCTCGTAGTAGAACATCGCCTGTTCGATCTTTGCGTCGATGGCACGGTGCGAAAGCGGCTGCTGCGGATCGGCTATCCGGTTGCCAAGCTGTTGGCAGATCGCCTGATAGCGCTCGCGGGCGTCGTCATGAGACAGCTTGGACGCATCTGCGCGCATGAATTTGAGCCGGGTCGCACGCCGTTGTCGCAGCCATGCGAAGCCCAATGCCGCCAAAACACCAACAACGACCAGTAGGAGAGTCATTCCTGCCTCAGCGAGACCGTACGAGAATAAAAGCGAATGCGCGATAATAACGGCCGCGATGCGGGGAATATTAATACCAATCGAGAACGAAAATACCTATTTTTTTCGTCCGCTCTCGAACGGCCGGGCGGCATGTGCCATACCGCCCGATTTCGGTGTCGTATTCAGCCCAGAGTTTCCGAAAACAGCGTGAAAAGCCGCGTGTAATGGCGCTGGTCCGCGGCGGAGTTGTACACCGGCGCATCCTTGGCGGTATAGCCGTGAGCCGCGCCCTTGAACAGCTCGGTCGTGAAATCCACGCCGGCAGCGGCCATGGCCTGGTCGAGCCGGCCGATTTGCTCTGGCGGCATGAGCTGATCGCCGTCAGCATGGCCAAGAAAGACCCGGCCCTGAATCCGGTCGACGATATGCAGCGGGCTATCGGCGTCGTCGGTAGCGGCGAGCCGCGCCGAATGAAAGCCAGCCGCGGCTGCTACGCGATTCGGGTGATAGGCCGCCATACGCAGGGCGAACGCTCCGGTCATGCAGTAGCCGACCACGCCGACCGCGCCGGCGGCGAACTCGTCTTCGGCATCGAGGGTCGACAGCAGCGCCTGAAAATCCCGGGCCTGGGCTTCGGGCGTAAGATGCCCGGCATAGTCGAACAGCGTGGGCCGAACATCTTCGTCGCGGAACGACTTGCCCTCGGGCACCGCTGGGCCGGCAACGTCCCGATAGTAGATATTGGGCATGAGCACCGCATAGCCGCCGTCCGCTACGGCCTGGGCTTTGTCGTGATAGCAGGGGCGCAGGCCGCCGATGTCAGTGAACAGCACCACGGCCGGTAAGGCGCCATCGGCGGTTTCCGGGGTGAAGATATGGGCGTCGATCGTGCCGTCGGCGGATTCGATGTCGATGGAACGCTTCATGGGAACTCCGTCTCGATTAAAGAGCGATACCGCGGATTTTAGGACGTGTTGAAGTGTCGTCCGAGTGCTGCGTTGCCGCTCACTGACTTAGCGCCACTACGCCGCCCTCGCGGTGCCTCGGCCTGCAGGGAAATAGCCCATAGCGTGGGCTCGCATGAGATCTCAACCTGCCCTAGGCGATGTGCCGGCTTTGTGTAGTGCCACACGGCCCGGCCGCCGAGGCCGCGCGGCGTCTTGCACCGGCCGGGCGATGGCTCAGCTGGACCGCGCGGTATGGCTCTGCGGGGCGGACCGGCGGTGGAGCAACGTATCGATAGCGAACCGGCCGGGCCCGGCGACGTACAGCGCCAGCAGGCCGCCGATGATCGCGATGTTTTTGTAGAAGTTGATTTCATTGGCGTATTGCTCGGCGCCGGTCATATGCCAGTACGGATGGCCGATGAGTGCCGTGCCGAAGGTATAGATCGCCATCAGCACGGCCAGTGGTCGGGTGGCCAAGCCCAGCGCGATCGCCAGCGCCACCGGCACTTCCATGAGGGCTGCGATCGCGGCGGCGAGCGCCGGGACCGGCGCGCCGGCCTGTTGCATGTAGGCGACGGTACCGGCGAAGCCGACCAACTTGCCCCAGCCGAAAAGCAGGAACAGCCCAGCGATCAGCAGACGTGCGGCGAGCAGGAGAGGGTCGGCGAACCAGGATTTGTGTAGTAGCGAATCGAGCATAGCGGGCCTCGCATGAAGTGGTGGATTTGGGGCCGGCAGCGCCGGCGGTTCTAGGGCGCGTCTCGTGACGACGCCTCCTAGGCACATTAGGCGGGCGACGCGTTCGCCGGAAGCCGGCATAATCTCAACAGGGCGTTCTGTTATTGGAACGATAAATGCGGGATCTCGACGATCTGTTCTATTTTTCCAGTGTGGTCGAACACGGCGGGTTCTCGGCCGCGGCGCGGGCGCTGAAACAACCCAAATCCAAGCTCAGCCGACGGCTCACCCTGCTCGAGGAAAAACTCGGCGTGCGGCTGGTCAACCGCGATACCCGTGGCATCTCGCTTACGCCGATCGGGCAGGCGTTTCATGTCCACTGCCGCAGCATGCTCGATGCCGCGCGCTCGGCGTTCGAGACCGTCGAACAGAGCCAGGCCCAGCCGCGCGGCACGGTACGCCTGAGTTGTCCGCCGGGGTTGTTGTATCTACGGCTGGCGCCGTTGATTTCGCGCTTTCTAGCGCGCTATCCCGAAGTGCACTTGGAAATCGAAGCCGTGGGCCGGCCGGTCGATCCGGTTCGGGAAGGCTTTGATCTGGCGCTACGCGTGCGCACCACGCCGTTGCCCGACAGCGATCTGAATATGCGTGCGATCGCGGCCAGCCCGCACCGGCTGGTCGGCGCGCCCGGCCTCGTCGAACATCTGAGCGAGCGCGCCGCACCGCCGTCGACGGTCGATTGGCCGGCGCTCAGCGAAAGCCGGCCGGATGGTCGCTATGTCTGGACGCTCCATGATGCGAGCGGCACAGGCCGTGATCTCGCCTACCGGCCACGGCTGGTCACCGACGACATGCCTACGCTACGCCAGGCCGCACTCGACGGTCTCGGCATCGTACAGCTGCCGATGCTGTTCGCCGGCGATGATCTGGCAGACGGTCGGCTGGTCGATGTGATGCCCGGCTGGGCGCCGCCAGAAAAACTGCTGCACGCTGTCTTTGCCTCGCGCCGTGGCCAGTTGCCGGCTGTGCGGGCCTTGCTGGATTTTCTGGCCGAATCCGTCGGCGAGCAGGATTTCGTGGCGCCGTAGGCGGCCCGGCCAGCTGCTGTAGCGGGTGTGACCGCTTATCTCGTGACGACAGGTTGCAAACCGCAGCGCTGAATGGCGCGGCGACCATGTGCCCGATTTCAGCTACGGCCTGGTCGCGTTCGCGTTATGTGGCGTGTGTCGGTGGTGTAGGCAGCGGCGAGGGCCGCCCCGGCGGCTGAACGAGCGCGGTGGCGTGGGCTGTGTGGTTCCCAGCGCACGCCACCCTTGTTGCCGCCCCGCCAAGCCTCGGCTAGCCGGGCCCGTAGGCGAGGTACGCCGATCTGGTACGCCCACATCCAGGCCGCCAGCCGTTGTTTCGGTGCAGGGCTCGATAGGTCGCCGAGCAGGAGATATGGATCAGGTCGTGCCGAGTATTCGGTGAGGTCGAGTCGGGCGGATCGTCCGGTTCGTAGGTCGTTTAGAACGGTTTTTTAGCGCTCTGCCTGCGTCGCCGTCGTAGGCGGGTACGCCACGAGCTGCCGCGGCCGGTCTGCCGGGGCTAGGCGGTATGGGGTTGGCAGCGGCGTGTTCGCGCTGCGTGAGTTCCGCGACAGATCCCACCGCGGGTCATGCCGGTCGCGATCTGTGGCCGGTTCCTAGCGAGTAGGCCGCCGGCATCGTAGTCGATTCGCGGGTCCAGCGCCTCCTGGCTGGCATCCACGATGCCAAAGGGTTTGACCGTGCTGCCTCTCGGAAAAATTTTCGGCGCCCCGCTGCACGGCCTGCGCGGGCTGTCGTGCATTGCAACGCCCGGCCGCCCGCCGCGGCGATGGGCCGGCTGGCCCAGAGGCCTTGCGAACGTCGGTCCGGCTGCGAACAGACCGGCCGCAGCGCCAGCGAGCCATAGGTCGGCGCCGATCGATAGCAGAAGACTGGTCACGATGGGGCCTACGTGATGTGGTGCTCATAGCAGGCCAGCCGGTGCGACGCTGCGGGCACGAACCGGCCTTCCCGGCGTGCGGCGTCCTGTCGCCTCGCGAAAGACGATCCCATGCGGGCCGGGTTCGACGATCCTGCGTCGCCACCTGCCGGCGTGCTCTTCTTATCAGGCATGACAACGCGGCCGGGTTTCGGCCCGGCCGCGTCCTTGCAAGTCAAAGCCGCATGCCGCCCGAGGCCTCGATGCGTTCGCCGTTGATCCAGCGCGCCTCCTCCGACAGCAGCATCGCCATGGCACTGCCGATTTCGTCGGGCTGGCCGGGACGCCCGAGAGCCGTGATCGAGGCCACATAGGCGTTGGTCTCGGGATTGTCGCGGACGCGGCCGTTGCCGAAATCGGTGGCGATCGCCCCGGGCGCGATCACGTTCACGCGGATCCGGCGTTCGGCCAGCTCCGTGGCCAGATAACGCGTCAACACTTCGACCGCGCCCTTGGCCGCGCCGTAGACCGACGTGCCGGCCATCGAAAAACGAGCCAGCCCGCTGGACACATTGAGAATGGCGCCGCCGTCAGCGATCAGCCCGAGCAGCTGCTGGGTCAGAAAGTACGGGCCCTTCACATGGGCATCGATCACGGCATCGAACTGGGCTTCGGTGGTACTGACGAACGGCTCGTGCAGGGCCATGCCGGCATTGTTGAGCAGGCCGTCGAATGTCTCGCGCTGCCAGTGATTGGCCAGGACGCTGCGTAAGGTGTTCGCGAATTCGGCGAAGGTGTGCGAATCGCTTACGTCCAGGGCCAGGGCGACTGCCTTGCGGCCTTTGCTCTCGACTTCGGCGACCACCGCATCGGCGTCGGCTTTCTGGGCACGATAGGTGATCACGACATCGTGGCCGCGTTCGGCCAGATGTAGGGCCGCGCTTCGGCCGAGGCCGCGGCTGCCGCCGGTGATGAGAATGATATTGCTCACGTCGATCTCTGTTGTTAAGCCTGCGACAGAGATTATTGGCCCCACTAAGGGAGATAAATGGCGTTATGATTGATGCACTGTTGCGTTTTTATTGACGATATGGCGATCGATCGGGTGGCGGCCTTGCAGACCTTCGTCCGGGTGGTCGAGGCCGGTGGATTTGCCGCGGCCGCCGAGCAGCTCGGTCTGTCCCGGGCACGGGTATCGCGACAAATACAGCAGCTTGAGGATCATCTAGGGGCACGGCTGCTGCATCGCACGACCCGCCAAGTCAGCCTGAGCGAGGATGGCCATGCGCTGCTCGAACGTAGCCGCGACCTGCTCGACGATCTCGGTGAGATCGAATCGCTGTTCGATACCGAGCGCGGCGAGATCGCCGGCCGCCTGCGGGTGGACATGAGCCATGCCCTGGCCCGCGATCTGGTGGTGCCGCGTTTGCCCGAGTTGCTGGCTCGGCATCCGCGCCTGGCAGTGGAATTGTCCTGCAGCGACGGGCCGGCGGACTTGGTACGCGAAGGGCTCGACTGTGTCGTGCGCGTGGGCGCTGTGCACGATTCCCAGCTCATCGCCCGACGCCTGGGCGACCTGCCGATTATCAACTGTGCCAGCCCCGACTATCTCGCACGCCACGGCAGTCCGGCCACGCCGGCCGATCTGGACAACGGCCACTGTGTCGTGCACTACGTCGCACATCTCGGCAATCCAGCGCCGCGCTGGGAATACCGCGAGCACGGCCAAACCCGGCATCTACAGCTGCCGGGCGCACTGACCGTTAACAGTACGACGGCCTATACCGAAGCCTGTCTTGCCGGGCTCGGCCTCATCCAGGTGCCGCGCAGCGGTGTACAGCGTCTGCTCGACGAAGGCCGGCTGGTGGAAGTGCTGGCCGACTACCGGGCCGAGCCGATGCCGGTGTCGCTGCTCTATCCGCACCGGCGCAATCTGTCGCGCCGGGTCCAGCTGTTCATGGACTGGCTGGGCGAACATATTCGGGCCTATTACCAATTGGCCTGATCGCCCGATGCGCCGACTTCGACGCCGCCGGCCTGGCCGGCCGGCTAGCTGGCGGATTGGTCGAATAGCGTACCGACGATCTCCGACAGGCTCGGATGGATATGAATCGCCCGCCGTACCACGTCAGCCTGGCCGCCGCCGGCGTTCATCGCCACCACGACTTCGTGCAGCAGCAGGGCAGCCTCGGGGCCGAGGATATGGCAGCCGAGAATACGGTCCTCGGCGTCCAGGATCAGCTTAGCGAAGCCATCCTCGGCGCCAATGATCCGGCCCTTGGCCGTATCGGTATAGGCCAGGGTGAACACGCGATAGTACAGCCCGCGTTCGCGACAGCTTTGTTCGGTCAGCCCGACGGCGGCGACCTCCGGGGCCGAAAACACTGCATGCGGGTTGGCCCGATAGTCCATGGCGCGATCGGCGCCAAAGGCGTTGGCATAGGCGATTTCGCCCTCGGTGCTGGAGGTATGCTTGAACGGCGCGGTACCGATGACGTCGCCATAGGCATAGATTTCGGGATGCGAGGTGGCCAGATGGGCATCTACACGGATCGCGCCCTGGGCGTCGACCTCGACGCCGGTGGCTGCCAGCTCCAGGCCGTCGGTCTGCGGCGCGCGCCCGGCGGCGACCAGGATCGCCTCGGCCCGGATTTCCTCGGTGCGGCCGTCGAGGGTTTGGATGGTCAGGATCTTATCGCGTTCGCCGAAACGGGCGGCCACTGCGCTGCCGGTGGCGAGCCGCACGCGCCGGCCGAAGCTTTTGGTGAAGCGCCGGCCGATGTCTTCGTCCTCGGCCAGCAGCGTGGTTCTTGGATTCACGATCGTCACCGCGGTGCCGGTCGCGGCAAAGAAATAGCCGAGCTCGGCGCCGATATAGCCACCGCCGATGATCGCCAGGCTCGCCGGGGCGCGCTCGAGTTCCAGCACCTCGCGGTTGGTTAAGTAGCCGACCTTGGCCAGGCCGTCGACCGGCGGGATCAATGCCTGGGCGCCGGTGGCGATAAAAATCCGCTTGCCGGTGATTCGCCGGCCGCTGGCGGTTTCCAATAGTTTGTCGCCGACGAAGCGCACGCGCTCGGGCACCAGCGTCATCGAGGCTTCGACCCAGGCACGCACCGAGGCTGCCGATTGGGCGCGTTCGGCGCGCATATGCGCCATGATGCGAGCAAAATCGATGCGCAGGGACCTCTTGTCGACCCAGATGCCCACCCGTGCGGCAGCGCGGATAGTATCGGCGACCCGCGCGGTCTCGATGAGCGTTTTGGTGGGAATACAGCCGTGGTTCACACAGGTGCCGCCCAGAGCGTCGGGTTGATCGCTGATGAGTGCGATCGACCGGCCGTCTTTTTCGGCGTAGTAGGCAGCCGTCAGGCCCGAGCCGCCGCCGATGATCACGACATCATAGGTTTCTATATCGGCCATGGCAGGATCCCGCGCCGATCGGCGCTATGAATCGGGTGGCTACTCTAGCTTCGCGCGGCGCGCGGGCCGTGTCGAGTCTGTCCATAGTCGGCGATCCGATGCCCGACTGGTCGGTCGCCGCCGGCGGCCCTGCATCGAAAACCGGGTCCGGCACGGTATGGTAGGTGTAGCAGGCACGCGTTCGGCCCATGTCTGACCGCGCGGCCATCGATCACGAAGAGCAGGCGAATATGCAACTCAGAGACAGCAATATCGACAAACTCGCCAACGGCGACGTTTACGACACCCTGATCGTCGGCGGCGGCATTAACGGCGCGGTCTCGGCCGCGGCGCTGGCCGGCAAGGGCGTCAAGACTGCGCTGATCGACCAGGGCGATTTCGCCGGCATGACCAGCATGTGGTCGTCTAACCTGATTTGGGGCGGCATCAAATACATGGAGTCCTACGACTTCAAACTGGTGCGCGAGCTGTGCGTATCGCGTAACCACCTGATCAAGCACTACCCCTCCACGGTCCAGGAAATTCGTTTCCTGACCACTATCACCAAAGGCTTTCGCTGGCACCCGCTGGTGCTCTGGGCCGGCACCTGGCTGTACTGGTTCTTCGGCAACTGCTTCACCAAGATCCCGCGGCTGCCGTCGCTCAAGCAGGTCAACCAAGAAGAACCGGTCATCGATACCGAGCCGGCTGTGGGCTGCTTCGAGTATTCGGATGCGTTTTTGCACGACAACGATGCCCGCTTCGTCTTCAACTTCGTGCGCCTGGCGATGAACAGCGGCTGTGCCGCGGCCAACTACGTCGAATCCACCGGCGCGACCCGTGAAAACGGCATCTGGACCGTACACCTGCGCGACATGATGACCGGCCGCGAATTTACCGCCAAAACCCGGACCCTGGTCAACGCCTGTGGCCCGCTGGCCGACCAGTACAACGAGCGCACCGATAAGACCACCGAGCATAGCCACGTGCTATCCAAGGGCATCCACCTGATCGTCGACCAGGTCACGCCCAACAAGCGCGTACTGGCGTTTTTCGACCAGGACGGCCGTTTGTTCTTCTCGATCCCGATGGGCAACCGCACCTGTATCGGCACTACCGATACCCGTACCGACGACCCCCATGCAGCGATCACCGACGAAGACATCAGCTTCGTGCTCGACAACATCAACGCCCGGCTCTCGCTCGACAAACCGCTGGATCGCGACGACATCATCGCTACCCGCTGCGGCGTACGCCCGCTCGCGGTCGAAAACACCGGCGGCCGTGATCGCGACTTCCTGCAGCTATCGCGCAAGCACGAGATCGATTCCGACATCGAGCAGGGCTACATCAGCATCTTCGGCGGCAAACTGACGGACTGCGTGAATGTCGGCAACGAAATCACCGATCTGGTCAAACAGATGGGTATCGAAGTCCGCTATCCGGACTATCGCTGGTACGGCGAGCCAGACAACACCGTACGCGATGAATTCTTCCATCAGGCCCGCTTGATGAACCTGGACGGCTACACCGATCCGGCCTCATCCGAGCCGTTGTCCACACGGCTATGGCGCCGCTACGCCGGGCATGCCATCGGCATTCTGGAAAACATCCGCGAAGATCCGCGCCAGGCCGAAATCCTCATAGAAGGCACCGAATACATCCGCGCCGAAGTCCGCCAGGCCGCAAGACGCGAGATGATCACCAAACTCGAAGACTTCCTGCGCCGCCGCTCCAAGATCAGCCTCGTCTCCCGCCAGGAAACCATCCAAAACTCCGACGGCCTGCTCGAAGCCTGCGAAATCCTGTTCGGCGACGACGCCAGAATGCGTTTCGACGAATACTTCCGCGAGCACCCGGTGGTCAACGGCATCGCCAAGGACCCGTCGTCCGGCCAGGCCGCCGCCGACGACGCGCCCGAGGCGGTTGATGCTGCCAATACCGCCCGCGAACGCGAGCATGGGTTTGAAACGTTGAACTGGTAATGCTGGCCGGGCGATCCCGGCGTTGAAACGAGTTAGTCCAATGCAGCGAAGCGAGAGCGTTCTTTGCGTTTGACCGGAGAAAGTTCGGGACGGTCTGCAGCTTCGAATCGCTGCTTGATTCGCGTTCTCAGTCCGAGGCGATCGTTCGACACCAGTACTTCGTTGAGTATCGCGTTTGCCTCTTCGGCTACCGAGCGTCGGTGACGAGCCGCAGACGCACGTAAGACCTCAAGCAAGTCTTCATCGATGGTTACTTTAAACGAGGACATACTGCGTCGATCATCCTATGTTTTAGGCCACCATAGCCTTGGCATCGTGGCCGGCCTCGTTCTCGATGCTCGTAGCCGTGGTGCAGCAACCGAAGGCCTGCTTGTGGCTTCGTCTTTGGTTGTTCGGTACCGCTATTTAAGCCTGCTTAATTAGCGCTAGGCTAAGTAAACGAAATGGCGATTTGCTTTACTTACGATCGCGTAAGTAAGCGGCGGCGCAAGAATGGCGTAATCGAATGCGAGAAAGCCGGCCAATATCGGAAGACCGTTTCGGCCGGTAAAACTGCCGATGGCGATATGAAGGGGGCGCGAGTTTATCTCAGTCTTTAATTTGAAAATCCATCGCGAACGCTACTATGCGCTGTTAAAAGACGTTCGCAAGCGTGGTCTTTGGAAGACTGGCTGACGTTCGTCCTCGAAGGGATCGCCGAGGCAGCGAGCTCCGCGTTCGATGCCGAAAACCGGATCGTACGGCTGTTTGAAGCCGACCGTGTCGGTTCGGCCCTCCGCGTTCACAAAACCATGCAGTGTTTGCCGTTCGCCAACACGAAGCCACTTAGGCGCGCGACAGAGTTTCGGCCCCGCCCATCAATGACGCCCTCAAAGTGATTGAACGTCTTGAAATCGTCAGCGAAGTCTCGGAGCGTCAGCGAGGGCGCATGTACCGGCTCGACACGTTCCTTGACACCTTGAGTGAAGGGATAAATCCAGTCTAGTGTAACGCCGCTTTCCAGTAGCGATTCGCTCCGGACTATTTAAGGATGAAGATACATGGCAGATGACGCGCGTGAGACGAATAGCGAATTGGGGGTTGATCCAGAAACCCTATGGCAGGCTGCCGACAAATTACGCGGCTCGGTTGATGCGGCCGAATACAAGCACGTCGTCCTCGGCCTGATCTTCCTGAAATATATTTCCGATGCGTTCCAGGCGCGTCGCGCAGCATTAGCCGAAGAGCTCAAAGCCGATGGCATCAAGGGCGATCAGGCCGAATCTCTACTGGAGCAGCGCGACGAATACACTGCCGAAGGCGTGTTCTGGGTGCCGCCGGAGGCGCGCTGGGAGCAGATTCAGGCTCACGGCAAGACGCCCAATATCGGCAAGCTCATCGATGACGCGATGTACGCCATCGAGCAGGAAAACTCGAAGCTCAAGGGCAAGCTACCGCGAGATTACGCTCGCCGTGGCATACCGTCGGAGCGTCTGGGTGGGCTGATCGACCTGATCGGTTCCATGACCATCGGCTCCGACGAGGCTCGCGCTAAGGATGTGCTCGGCCGGGTCTATGAATACTTCCTCGGTAAGTTCGCTGCCGCCGAGGGCAAGCTGGGCGGTGAGTTCTTTACTCCGCGCTCGGTGGTGCGGCTGTTGGTGGAGATGATCGAGCCCTATGAGGGCCGCGTCTATGACCCTTGTTGCGGCTCCGGTGGCATGTTCGTGCAATCGGAGAAGTTCACACAGGCCCACGGCGGCAATCGGCGCGACATCTCCATCTTTGGCCAGGAATCCAACCCCACCACCTGGCGGTTGGCGCACATGAATCTGGCCATCCGTGGTATCGAGGCCAACCTCGGCGAGCAGCCGGCGGATAGCTTCGTGCGCGATCTGCACCCGGACGTAAAGGCCGACTACATCCTCGCCAATCCGCCGTTCAATATCTCCGACTGGTCCGGCGAGCTGCTGCGCGAGGATGTGCGCTGGAAGTTCGGCGTGCCGCCTACTGGCAACGCCAACTACGCCTGGATTCAGCACTTTATTCATCACTTGGCTCCGCCCAACGGCCGCGGCGGCGGCATCGCTGGTTTCGTCATGGCCAATGGCTCACTGTCGAGCAACAGCTCGGGCGAGGGCGAGATCCGCAAGGCCATTATTGAGGCCGATCTGGTGGATTGCATCGTCGCCATGCCGGCCCAGCTCTTCCTGACCACCGGCATTCCCGTCTGCCTGTGGTTCATCAGCCGCGACAAGACCGGCCGCAATATCAAGCACGGTGGCCGCGATCGTCGCGGCGAGACCCTGTTCATCGACGCCCGCCAGATGGGCACCTTGCAAACCCGTGTGCTGCGCGTGCTCTCTGGCGCTGATGCAGAGGGTGACCCGCCGGCGGACAGCGACATCGGCCGCATCGTACGCGCTTACCACGCTTGGCGCGGCGAAGAAGCCGCCGGCGACTACGAGGACGTCTCCGGCTTCTGCAAGGCCGCCACCCTGGAAGAGATCGAAAAGCACGGCCACGTGCTCACCCCCGGCCGCTATGTCGGCGCGGCGGCCGTCGAGGACGACGGCGAACCCTTCGAGCACAAGATGCAGCGGCTGACCGCCGACTTGCAGGCGCAGTTTGCTGAATCCGAAGCGCTAGAAGCGCGGATTAAAGCCAATCTGGAGGAATTGGGTTATGGGTCGTAGCGCAGCCTTGTATGCCAGTGTCTTCGAATCATGCCCAGAAGATTGGGATTTGATCCCATTCGAAGAAGCGGTCGATTTTCGGGAAGGTCCGGGGATATTGGCTAAGGATTTTCGCGAGTATGGGGTGCCCCTGTTGCGGCTCCGAAATATTGAGCGCCCCTACGTCGATGTGTCCGGTAGCAATTATCTCGACCCAGAAATGGTGGATAGAAAATGGAGTCACTTTCAAGTTGAGGTTGGCGACCTGCTTGTAAGTACAAGCGGTACCCTTGGTCGAGTCAGTATTGCGAGCCACGATGCAGTTGGATCAATACCTTATACCGGGATAATTCGCATGCGACCTGCCCATGAGTCGATTTTCTCAGGATTTATTCGGTACTTTTTGACTTCGCCACTATTTCAACAACAGGCAGAGGCGTCGGCGGCCGGTAGCGTGCTTCAGCACTTTGGGCCGTCTCACTTACGAGAAATGTCGTTTCCTGTTCCGCCGAAAGCGGAGCAAGAGAAGATTGGCAATCTCTTAGGCACCCTAGACGAAAAAATCGAACTCAACCGCCAGATGAACCGCACGCTGGAGGCCATGGCGCGGGCCATATTCAAGGCTTGGTTTGTGGACTTCGAGCCAGTCAAGGCGAAGGCCGACGGGGCCACCAGCTTTCGCGGCATGCCCGAGACCGTCTTTGAGCAACTTCCCGAGCGTTTTACCGAAACCGAGCTGGGACCCGTGCCCGAGGGATGGGAGGTAAAGCCGCTTGATGAAATTGCGGATTTTCTCAACGGCCTTGCCCTTCAGAAATATCCAGCCACGGATTCAGGCGATAGTTTGCCGGTAATTAAGATTGCAGAACTTCGTAACGGAATCAGCGCGAAATCCGGGCGTGCGTCTCGCGAGTTGCCGCAGAAGTACGTTGTCCATGACGGCGACTTTATTTTCTCTTGGTCAGGGAGCCTGCTGGCAAAGTTCTGGACGGAAGGCGAAGGCGCTCTAAACCAGCATCTGTTCAAAGTGACTTCAAAAACTTATCCGATGTGGTTTGTGAGTCAGTGGGTGCAGTATCACCTAGAAGCGTTCCAAGCGATCGCCGCATCCAAGGCCACCACGATGGGTCATATCCAACGAAGACATCTCAAAGAAGCTTTGACGGTATGTGCTCCTCTTGATGTGCTTTTCACTATGAGCGAAGTAATGGCGCCACTCTTAGATAAGATGATTTCGGGGGAGCTGGAGGGGCGCTCGCTCGCATCGATCAGGAACAACCTGCTTCCGAAGCTGATGTCAGGAGAAATTCGCTTAGATGATGCTGCTATAGAGGTGGGATAGAGTGTCTCTAAACTTTTTGCGAGCAGCGTTTGAAGAGCAGCTTACGGTCGAGCATGATCCATATACAAATAAAATAACAATTGGTGCTACCCCTTTTTACGCAACTCAGATACTTAGTGGTGATGACAACGCTTATCGTGACGAGTTTTCTCGTTGGCTAAGCGATATATGGTTGCCCGAGCAAGAAGAGATTCTAGAGCAAATCCTAAGCATTCACGCGAACCGAAAGCGCTACGAAGATCTATGCCTGACTTTTGAGCACGACCAACTGATACCTCTGATTGGAAGTGGGATGTCAGCGCCTTCTGGATTACCACTTTGGTCGGAATTTCTAAAAAAAATCGGAAAGCATTCATCGATAACTGAGGAAGAAATCGATTTATTCTTTTCTGAATCTAAATATGAAGAAGCGGCCGAAGCCATTGCTGGAGCAATGCCAAGAAGATTATTCGAAGAAAGGATCGAGCACGATTTAAGATTTGGCGACGCTGATGCTATCAATGGAGCTGTTTGTCTCACCCCAATGCTTTTCGATAAGCTCGTTCTTACGACGAACCTTGATAATTTGCTGGAGCAGTTGTACGACAAATATGAGCTGCCGTTTTCCGAAATTTTGAGCGGGGAGAGTATTAAGTCCTATAGGCGTCTAAGAGGCCTATCGAGTCCGTTGCTTCTTAAATTGCATGGCGACTATAAATCAGAAGATGGAAGAATTCTTTCAGTGGCCGAATATGAGGCAGCTTATACTCAAGGTGCGCCCGTTTTCGAGGAATTATCAGGAATCTACAGAACCAACAGTGTTCTTTGTCTAGGCTGCAGTATGTACGGTGACCGGACGGTAAGGCTTTTGGCTGAAGTCGCTGAAATTGATCCGGGTATTCCAAAGCACTACGCATTCCTCAAGCATCCTGGTGATCAAGACGCACTTCTAGAGCGCGAGCATTTTCTTACCGAACGCGACGTTTTCCCTATTTGGTTTGATGGTGATCACGATGAATCAATCACAGCTCTTTTAGTTGGTCTGGCGCGCCACGTGGGGAATATTTAATGGCAAAGCTGGCCGAATCCGGTGTCGAAGTTGGCGCACTTGGTTGGTTCCAAGCCATAAATTTCGAAACGAGTCGAGGGATCGACCTTTCGCCGCGCGGGGATTCGCCGCTGCGCGATGGCCACGAGCAGGTTGTGCTCGAGCCGCGGCTGCGCTCGGCTTTGCGTATGATAAATCTGAAGCTTCCGGATGAGGCTATCGAGCAGGCGGTTCGAGCGATAATGCGCCCGCCGGAGCCGACACTGGAGCAGAACAATCGCTGGTTTCACCATCTGCTGACCGATGGCGTGGATGTGGAATACCGGACCCCGGAAGGCGAGATCCGTGGGGACAAGGTATGGCTGTTGAATACGGAACACCCGGCAGGCAACGATTGGCTGGTGGTGAATCAGTTCACCGTCCAATGCGGCAACGCCACGCGGCGGCCGGACTTAGTGGTGTTCGTCAATGGTCTGCCGCTTGTGGTAGTCGAGCTCAAGGACCCGACCAACGCGCAGGCCAACCTTTGGACCGCCTACCGGCAGTTGCAGGATTACAAAGACAACATACCGCCCCTGTTCACCTACAACGCGCTGCTGGCTATTAGCGATGGCGACCGCACACGGGTCGGGTCGCTGACCGCCGGCGCTGACCGTTTCTCCCCGTGGCGTGCCGCGGACGATGATTGCACGCCGGGTGAGCCGACCCTGGAGACCTTCATCAAGGGCCTGTTCGATCCGGTCGCCTGCATCGATTACGTGCGTCATTGCGTGACCTTCGAAGAAGACGAGCGCAGTGGCGCAATCGTCAAAAAGGTCGCGGCTTACCATCAGTTCCGCGCGGTGCGGCGGGCACGGGCCTCCGTCAAGAACGCTCTGAAACCACCGGCCGGGCAGGGTGACGGCCGCGGCGGGGTGATCTGGCATACCCAGGGCTCGGGCAAGAGCCTGACCATGTTGATGCTGGCCGGGGCGCTGATCGGCGACGAACAACTGGTCAACCCGACCATTGTGGTGGTCACCGACCGCAACGACCTGGACGGCCAACTGTTCGGCACCTTCGCCGCCGGCCGCGCCCTACTGCGTCAGGCCCCGGAGCAGGCCGAAAGCCGCGAAGATCTGGCCGCCAAACTCAACCGCGCTTCCGGCGGGGTAGTTTTTACCACCATCCAGAAATTCGCCGAGCGCGGCGCGGCAGCGAGCGATCGCGCCAATATCGTAGTGCTGGCGGATGAGGCTCACCGCAGCCAGTACGGTTTTCTCGACGGCGGCGCACGCTGGATGCGCGACGCGATTCCGAATGCCACTTTTGTCGGTTTCACCGGTACGCCTTTGGAGGGCGGGGATAGAAGCACGCCGGCGGTATTTGGTGAGTACGCCGATATATATGATATCCGCCAAGCCATAGCAGACGATGCGACCGTGCCGATCTTCTACGAGATGCGGTTGGTCAAATTGGTGCCCGACGAGGTTGGGGTACGCGAGGCGGAAAAGCGCCTCAAAGAACAGGCGGCCGCAGCGGATAAAGCAGGTCAGAGTGTTAACGACTATGTGCGAGTCGAACTCGAAGCGCTGGCTGGCGCCAAGCCCCGACTGAAGCTAGTCGCCGAACAAATTGTCGAACACTTCGAGAAACGCCGTCAGGTGATCGAGGGCAAGGCAATGGCGGTTTGCATGAGCCGTGCGATCTGCATGGATCTCTACGATGAGATCGTTGCGCTTCGCCCGGAATGGCATGCGGAGGATGATGACGCCGGTTTCATCAAGATCGTTATGACAGGTGCGGCGTCTGAAGGTGAGCGCGTCATGCAGCATGCGCGTACCAAAGCCCGGCGTGAAGCCTTGGCGCGTCGCTATAAAGATCCGGACGATGATCTGCGCCTGGTGATCGTTTGCGATATGTGGCTGACCGGGTTCGATTGTCCGCCCATGCACACCATGTATCTCGATAAACCGTTGGCTGGCCACAATCTGATGCAGGCCATTGCCCGAGTGAATCGAGTGTTTGGCGACAAGCCGGGTGGAGTGGTGGTCGATTTTCTGGGTATCGCCGATCAACTGAGCGACGCGGTGAAAACCTACACCCAGGCCGGTGGCGAAGGCAGCCCGGTAGAGGATATTCAGAACGAAGCCGTGCCGCTAATGGAGCGTCAGTTCGAGGCGCTGCGGGATTTCTTTAATGGCTTCGATTACAGCGGTTTTGCTGGTGGCGATGAGGCAGCGCAGCTTCGGGCCGTTGCGGCGGGGGCGGATTATGTCTTCGAGCATAACGACGGGAAGCGTCGGTTCATGGACATGGTGGCCGGTTTATCCAAAGCGTTTTCACTTGCGGTGCCGCGGCCTGAAACCGAAGCGATTCGAGATGATCTCGCCTATTTCCAGTCGGTACGTGCGGCAATTCGGAAACGACTAGCGGATAATGGTCCGCCGCCCGCTGAGGATTCGCGCGCTGCGGTACGCCAAGTGCTTGCCGGTGCTATTGCTTCGGACGGTGTAATCGACTTGTTTCAAGCGGCCGGTCTCAACGGACAGGACGTTGGCATTCTGTCCGACGATTTTCTCGATCGACTGGCTGGCATGCCCCAGAGAAATCTGGCGCTTGAAACGCTACGCAAGCTGTTGAACGACCAGATTCGGAGTCGCGAGCGTGTGAACTTGGTTCAGTCCAAAGGGTTCCGCGAGTCTCTAGAAGCGGTACTGACCTGCTATACAAACCGCGCTATTAACACGGCCCAAGTCATCGAAGAACTCATCGGTTTAGCCCGTACGATTCGGGATGCGGTCAATCGCGGTGAAGAAACCGGCTTATCCGAAGACGAACTCGCGTTTTACGACGCCTTAGCAAACAATGAATCGGCACGTGACGTGATTGCCGACGATACCCTTCGTCAGATCGCCCAAGAGCTGGCCGAACGTATTAAAGCTAAAGCATCGCTCGATTGGACACAGCGCGATACGGTACGCGCCGACATGCGGCGTACCGTTCGGCGATTGCTGGCGAAATACGGTTATCCCCCGGATGCACAGGAAGCGGCTACGCAATTGGTGATTCGGCAGGCCGAATTGATGGCAGGGAAAAGTTCGCCTCAATAACGACTTTCTAACGGTTTTTATTCTGACCAAGCAGGCCAGTACATTTTTTCCAAAGGCAAGAGCGTTCGTGTCTTGGCATCTGCATTCTCGTAGTACTCAAGTAAAGCACTAACGAGCTCATCGAGATCCATGAGCAGAAGCGGAATCTTGGCGCGATCCGCTTCGTAACGGGCGTCTTTGGTGAATCCGCCAGTACTGACATACAGGCCCTTGTCGCTGTCATGCCGCCCGCCCAGGAAGGTGCGCAGGTCTTGTGAACCCATTGACGTGCTGGAGCGGTGCTTTACTTCAACGACGATCCGCGGTGACTCGAAACCGAAGCCATCAGGTGAGGCCATAATGTCGATGCCCCGATCTGCGCCGGCGGGCGAGACCCGTGTTTTGTAGCCCATCGCTCTGAGCAGCCCGGCGACGAGTTGCTCCATGTCCGATGCGGTCAGCCGATTGACGCGGTCCTTAATGAATTCGATGGCACGCGATTTTGAATCGGCCAGAATGGTTTCTTCGCCCTCATCTGTTTCTGCTTCATCGATTGGAGCGATTGGCGCATTGTGTCCGGTAAGCGCATGCCCGATTTCAAGCGCTGCCGATTCTGATAACCGAAAGAGCGTGAGCGTGGAACCCAGCGTGTTGCGCGTATTGACGGTTAGGCTATCTCGCTCGACGGTACCTTGCCATTCGACTGCACGGGCATTCGGATAATCGGCTAGAAGGTCGGGTCGGAACTGATACTCGCTGTTGATGCGCCCGACGTGATAGATGCGGCGGCTTGAGTCGTAGGTTACGACGCGATCGCCGCGGCTCATGCCGCGGCGAAACCGGTCTAGCTGGCTGGAAGACGAGCGATAGCGTCCTTCGGGCCAGTTCGGATGCTGCGCCCGGATCGCGGATTCGATGTCTGCTTTGGTGTCGAATTGATCGAGCGATCCGATTTCAGCCCAGCCGATCGCGGCCACCTGTTTCGCTTCAAACTCGTCCGCGACCTGGCCGCCGCCATCAGCTCGAACCATCCAGCAATTCGGTGACATAGCGGTTTCCTTTTCGCAGAGCGTGGTCAGATGAGATCTGCAAATGCACGCAAGCGGTCCGCCGTAACCACCAAGCCCTGAGAGGACAGTGTCTCAAGCAATTGCTCGGCGCTAGCAGGCGGCTTTTTGAGGGTTGCGCGTTGTTCCTTGATCGCGGACACGACGGCCGCCTCGCGCAATGCCATCTGATGCTCGACGAAGATGTCCGGATGCAGCGCTTCGATGCCGAACGGCTCAAGCTGTTCAGCCGGAAAGTCCTTTAGATTGAAGGTGACGATCACCTGAGCACCGGCTTGGATAGCCGCGGCCAGCACGTGCCGATCGTCTGGATCGGGTAGATCAAGCCCTTCAATCAGAGGCTCGTAGTTCGTGACCAAGCTGTCTGGAATAGCCTCATTCATGCGCTGGCAGGTGCGTTGGATCCGATCGGCGCTCAGTTCGGGGCGGCGAGCGAGCAGATTGCGTGTCCATTTGTCATGTATGCGATCGGTCCATTTCGCTGCGAACAGGCCGGTCAGGGACAGGTGCAGAAAAAAATCCCGTAGCGGTGCCGGATACAGAACACAGGCATCGAACAGGACGACGAAACGCATCAGTAGCCGAGGTCGTCGTCCTGAGCCTCGCTTGCCAGTTCGGCGAGCAGCTGTCGGCTTCGCGCCATCTGGTTCTGCTTGTAAGCCATGATGTCTTCGTACCTGACGCGCCGATGCGTTCCTGTCTTAGTGAACGGTATGTCGCCGGCTTCGAGTAGTTTTATGACGTAAGGGCGTGAGACGTTGAGCAGGTTGGCTGCTTCTTGTGTTGTGAGTTCGGCGTGCGTTGGCACGATCGTGATGGCGTGTCCCTGCGCCATGTCGGCCAATAGATCTCTGAGCAATGCCAACGCCTGTCGTGGCAGAACGAGATCCTGCCCGTCGAGGGTTACGCGAGCGCGATCGGCGTCTGGCCGCTCTTTCAACAGCCGGCTCAGTTCCTGAGCGCTTGTTCGCGCCAAGCTGGCGGATTCGGTGTCGGGCAATGCGCTGTGTGTCGCTTCAGAGGCCATGCCGCTTTCGCCGTGACGTGACTGATGCTTCAGTCTATTCGCAATAAACGAAACCGGCAATTATTGCCGGTCATTGGATGAGCAGCGTCAGCGAAGAGCGGATCGGTCGTGGTGAAATGCGTTATCCACCAAACGGTGTTCTATAAAGAATTCATTTGATGTCGTCGAGTCGAACGTCTGTTGTCGAATAGCCGCGATAGATAGGGCGGCGCAAGGCACGGGACGCCCGGTTCGGTCTTTCTCGTGGCGACCGATGCGATCGGACCGGGGTCATCATACGGACGACGGTGTTCACCGCGCAGCTCGGGGTAGCGTTCGCTTCCGCGGTCTCGACGCTGCCGAAAATTGCGGTGCAGGTGAATGCCCGGTGCGTGATCGGTGTTTCCGGCTTCGGGTCTTGGGCCAGGAAAGCAGGCGGTCTCCGGTTTTGGCTGATTCCGGATTGCGCTGGTGTTCGATGGCGGCAGAGCGGCCGGCTGATGTCAGCCAATCCGCCCGAGCACGTCGCCGTTGGCGACGGCGTCACCGGGCTGTTGCTCGCCGCGTTCGAAGGTGCCGGCCCGGGGCGAGCTGATGGTGGTTTCCATTTTCATCGCTTCCAGTACGGCCAGGGCGTCGCCTTCGGCGACTTTAGCGCCGTCTTCGGCCTGCCATTTGACCAGGGTGCCGCTTAGGGTGGCGGTAACGGTGTGGTCGTCGGCCTCGTTGGCGCCGTTGGTATCGGCTGCGGCGGTCTGGGCGCTGCCAAGGGCGTTGAGCAGTTCGGCCGGCAGGCCGAGTTGCACGGCCTTGCCGTCGAGGTCGATGGTGAAGCGTTTACGAGCAGCCTCGGGGGCGGTGCTGATGTCGATCGACTCGGCCAGGCGCTGGCTGAATTCGGCCTCGATCCAGCTGGTGTAGACGCCGAACTGGCCGGCCGCGGCAAACGCCGGTTCGGCGAGCACGGCGCGGTGGAAGGGCAGTACGGTGGGCACGCCTTCGATGACGATTTCTTCGAGGGCGGCGGCCGCGCGTTGCAGGGCCTGCTCGCGGGTATCCCCGGTGACGATGAGTTTGGCCAGCAGGGAGTCGAAGTGTTCGGGCACAGCGCCGCCCGAGCGCACACCGGTATCCACGCGGATGCCAGGGCCGGTGGGTGGCTCGAAGCGTTCGACGGTGCCGGGAAAGGGCAGAAAGCCGCGGGCCGGGTCTTCGGCATTGAGCCGGAATTCGATGGCATGCCCGGTCGCTGCCGGGTCTTCGGTGATGCCCAGGGCCTGGCCGTCGGCAATGCGGAACTGTTCGCGGACCAGGTCGATGCCGCTGGTGGCTTCGGTGACGGGGTGCTCGACCTGTAAGCGGGTGTTGACCTCTAGGAATGAGATCACGCCGTCGGGGGCGACCAGGTATTCGACGGTGCCGGCGCCGATGTAGCCAGCCTTTTGGCAGATCGCCTTGGCCGATTCGTGGATGCGTTGGCGCTGGTCGTTGGTGAGAAACGGGGCTGGGGCTTCTTCGACGAGTTTTTGGTTGCGGCGCTGCAGCGAGCAGTCGCGGGTGCCGGCGACGATGATATGGCCGTGCGTATCGGCCAGGATCTGGGCCTCGACGTGGCGGGGCTTGTCGAGGAAACGCTCGGCGAAGCATTCGCCGCGGCCGAAGGCGGCCTTGGCTTCGCGTACGGCAGAGTCGAAGGCATCGGCGATGTCGCCGGCCTCGCGCACGATCTTCATGCCGCGCCCACCACCGCCGTGGGCAGCCTTGATGATGATCGGCAGGCCGTGTTCATCGGCGAAGGCACGTACGGCTTCGGCATCGGCGACCGGGCCGTCGGTGCCCGACGCCAGCGGCGCGCCGACCGCGACCGCGATCTCGCGGGCGGTGACTTTGTTGCCAAGCTGGTCGATCGCCTCGGGCGACGGGCCGATCCAGATCAGGCCGGCATCGATCACCGCGCGGGCGAAGTCGGCGTTTTCCGAGAGAAAACCGTAGCCGGGGTGGACCGCATCGGCGCCGGCGCGGCGGGCGATATCCAGTAGTTTGTCGATAGCCAGATAGGTTTCGTCGCTGCTCTGGCCGTCGAGCGCCCAGGCTTCGTCAGCCAGGCGCACGTGCAGGGCGTTGGCATCGGCGTCGGCATAGACGGCCACCGAGGTGAGCCCCGCGTCGCGGGCAGCGCGCACGATGCGCACGGCGATCTCGCCGCGGTTGGCAATCAGCACTTTGTTCATGGGTTCGATCCTTGGGCCGGTGCGACCGGCTGGCCGTCCGGGGTGACGATGGCAAAGCGCAGCGGTTGGCCCGGCGCGAGCTGGGCCGCCCGCGACAGATCGCTGGGCCAGACCACGCCGATCACCGGATAGCCGCCGGTCACCGGATGATCCTTGAGAAAGAGCACCGGCTGGCCAGAGGGCGGCACCTGGATTGCCCCGGCGACACAGCCCTCGCTGGGCAGCTCGCCTTCGCGGGCGCGTTGTAGTCGGCCATCGTCGTCGGCCGGGTTATTGGCTGGGTTGTGGACGTTCAGCCGCAGGCCGACACGGTTGGATTGCTGGCTAGGCTGCCAGGTCAGGCGCGTCAGACGAGCGAGCGTGTCGGCATCGAACCAGTCATCGCGTGGGCCGAGCACGACGCGTAGCACGGTAATGCCGTCGTCGGCAGGCGCGGCCAGGGCCGAGGGTTCGGGCTGGCCCACGACGTGCGATACGCCGGCTGGGGCGACGGGCAGCATGTCGCCGGCGGCCAGCGGCTTGGGGCCGATGCCGGCCAGCGCATCGCGGGACCGGCTGTGCAGCACGGGCGCTATGTCGAGGCCGCCGCGTACCGCCAGATAGCTGCGCAGCCCGGCCTCTGGGGCGCTCAGGGTAAGCGTTTCACCGTCGTGCAGGGCGAACGGTGCGCAGGCTGGGGCAGTGCGCGCACCTTGTGGGCTACGAATATCAGCCGGGCCGTGGGCGCCGGTACGGGCGAGCACGAGGTTGCCGCGGGCGGTCAACGCCAGGCCGCCCAGCACGGTTTCGATTACGGCCTCGCCGGGTAGGTTGCCGACCAGCCGGTTGGCCTGTCGAAATGCGGGCTCATCGGCCGCGCCGGAGGCAGCGACGCCGAGGTGGGCGAGGCCCGGCCGGCCCAGATCCTGGATCAGCGATTGCATGCCGGGGGCGGTGATCTCGATCACGCGTTCGGCCTGGGTTGGGGCTAAGGTTTCGGGCTCGTTCGACGGCGTAGTGGATGCGCTGAAGGCCTCGACCGCGATATAGCGGATCGTATCGCCGGCCTGGATCAACGCCGGCGGCTCGCGTTCCAGATCCCAGATCGGGGCGTTGGTACGGCCGATCAGCTGCCAGCCGCCGGGTGATTCGCGCGGGTAGATAGCGCTGAACGCTCCGGCCAGGCCGACCGCGCCGGGGGGCACGGCGGTACGTGGGCTGTCGCGCCGCGACACCTTGAGGCGCTCGTCGTCGCCGACCAGATAGACAAAGCCCGGCGCGAAACCGGAAAACGCTGCCCGCCAGCTCTGGCGGGTATGGGCTTCGATGACGGCGTCGCTCGCGAGCCCGGTCTGCTCGGCGACATCGGCTAAGTCCTCGCCGTCGTAGATTACTTCGATCTCGTGCACGCGGCCCGAGTCGGCGGCCACCGGCGCGGCATCGATCGCCAGCACACGCTCGGCGGCCTGGGCGGCGTGTTTATACGTGTCGTATTTGATCAGCAGCGTACAGGCTGCGGGCACCAGATCGATCTGGCCGGGCAGCGGCTGGTCGCGCAGACAGGCATGCAGGGCCAGCACGTCGTCCAGCGAATCCAGCTCGAACAAAAGATTCTGGGCGCCGGCCCAGCGATAGCCCCGCGCCCGGCTCATACGAACGCTGCGATGGCGACGCCGGAGTCGGCCAGCGCGCGGCGTACCTTGGCGGCAGTGGCGACGGCCGATGGGCTGTCGCCGTGCACGCAGATGCTTTCGGCGGCGATCGATAGATGCGAGCCGTCGCGGGCAACGATCACGCCGTCGTGGGCCAGCCGGACCATATTGGCCGCGATCGCTTCGTCGTCCTCGAGCATGGCATCGGGCTCGCGGCGCGAGACCAGGCTGCCGTTTGGGTTGTAGTTGCGGTCGGCAAAGGCCTCGATCACCCCGCGTAGCCCGGCATCTCGGGCGATCTCCAGAATGCAGGCGCCCGGCAGGGCCAGGATCGGCAGACTCGTATCGAAAGCACGAATGGCATCGACCACGGCCCGGGCATGGCCCGGATTGTCGACCGTGGCATGGTAGAGCGCGCCATGCGGTTTGACGTAGCGCACCCGGGTGCCGGCAGCACGGGCGAAGGCCTCCAGGGCGCCGATCTGGTAGAGCACGTCGTCGGCCAGCTCGGTCGGCGTACAGTCGATATAGCGGCGGCCGAAGCCGGCCAGATCGCGATAGGCCACATGCGCGCCGATGGTCACCCCGGCGGCCGCAGCCGCTCGGCAGGTTTCGGCGATGGTCGATGGGTCGCCGGCATGGAAGCCGCAGGCGATGTTGGCGCTGGTCACCGATTCGAAGATGGCCGCGTCGTCGCCCAGCCGCCAGCGGCCGAAGGATTCGCCGACGTCGGCGTTCATGTCGATGGTGGGCATGGGGCCTCGTGGTCCAGACTTGTGAATTGCCACGTTGCGATAGCGGGGGGCCGATGGCAACACGCCCTAGACAGCTGCCGCCGCTTCGTATTGCCTACCTTTGGGCCAAAGTGTTGTAACAAGGCGTGGTTGGTGATCCGAACGGTTGGTCGCGGGCTACGTTCGGCTCTTCGTAGCCGCACGGTCTCGAGCTGTGTTCGCATAAACGAGGCCGGTTTGACTGGGCGCCTCGGTTGATACGCGATTTGCTATAAATCATAAAAACCCGAATAGTCGGGAGTAAGAGCGATCGAACCCAAGGGCGGCCGAAAAAGCCAGGGGGAGCAGATGGCGGGCAGACAGGATACGGCAAGGCGTGCGCTGGTGACCGGAGCAACCGGGTTCACGGGCGGGCATCTGGCACGGGCTCTGGGCGAACGCGGCTATGCGGTTCGAGCGCTGGTAAGGGATCTGCAGGCGCCCAAGGCGCAGGCCCTAGCCGCGGTGGGCATCGAATTGGTCGAAGGCGATGTCGGCGATGCGCCGGCCATGCTGCGGGCAGCCGAGGGCATGACGCATATCTTTCATATCGCGGCGGTCTATCGCAGTGCGAACCATCCGGAGAGTTATTATTTTCTGATCAACCGGGATTCGGTAACGCATGTGTTGGCGGCCGCCCAGGCGCACGGTGTCGAGCGCGTCGTGCATTGTTCGACCTGCGGCGTACATGGCGATGTGGCCGAGATTCCGGCCAACGAGAACACGGCGTTCAAGCCGGGCGATGTGTACCAGCGCTCGAAGCTGGCCGGCGAGGAGATCGCTCGCCAGGCCATGGCCGAAGGCGCGCCAGTATCGGTGGTGCGCCCAACCGGTATTTACGGACCGGGCGACGACCGGTTTCTGAAGCTGTTCCGCACGGTCGAAAACGGTACGTTTCGCATGTTCGGCTCGGGCGAGATTGCTTATCACCTGACCTATGTCGACGACATGGTGCAGGGCCTGATTCTGGCCGGCGAGCATCCGGCCGCGATCGGCGAGGTGTTTCTGATCGGCGATGAGCACTACACCACACTGAATGCCCTGGTCGAGAAAGTCGCGGCTACGCTGGGTGTTAAACCGCCAAGGTGGAAACTGCCGGTGGCACCGTTGATGGCCGCGGCCACGGTTTGCGAGTTCGCCTGTAGGCCGTTGGGTATCGATCCGCCGCTGCATCGGCGCCGGGTGGCGTTTTTTACCAAAGCCCGGGCGTTTTCGGTGGATAAAGCCAAAACGATGCTCGGTTTCCAGCCGCAGGTGGCACTCGAACAAGGGCTGGCACGAACCGCGGGCTGGTATCGGTCGATGGGCTATCTCAAGTCGACCGAGGCCGTGCAATGAGTGCCGAAGTAAACGAACGGATGGCGGATATCGGCTCCGAACAGGCCGACCTGGATGCCTCGACCGATCGCTATGCGAAGCGTTTCGCCGGGCCAGCCGGGGCCTGGCTATTGTCTCGCCAGACCCAGGCGCTGCGGCAGTTGATCGGTAGCGACTCGGGCGTCCGCGTGCTGGATGTGGGCGGTGGCCATGGCCAGATCGCGGCACCGCTGTTGGACGATGGCCATGCCGTGACCGTTCATGCCAGCTCGCTGGCCGCGCTCGGCCAGGCCGGCCGGCTGAGCTATCCGCGGTTGACGCTATCGATCGGTCCATTGGCAGCGCTGCCGTTTGCCGATCGCAGTTTCGATATCGTGACGTCGTTTCGGATCATGGCGCATATCGGCGACTGGCGGAGCTATCTGGCCGAGCTGGCGCGGGTGGCCCGGTTGGCGGTGATCGTGGATTTTCCGATTCCAATCGGTGCCAATGCGTTACAGCCGTTCTTGTTCGGCGTGAAAAAACGCTTCGAAGGCGATACCCGGCGCTTCGCGATGATCCGCAAGGCCAGGGTCCGCCATACGCTGGCCGAGGCCGGTTTTCGCCAGCCCCGCGAGATCGGGCAGTTCGTATTGCCGATCGTGGTCCATCGAAAACTGCGCCGGCCGCGGCTTTCAGCCGCGCTCGAGCGGAGCTGTCGTGGCCTGGGGCTGGCGTCGGTGCTGGGTACGCCGGTGGTTTTACGGGCCGATCGTGAACTCGGCTAGGAGGCCTCCGATGTGGCTGCCAGACGCGGCCGAATCTCTTGGTCGAGAAAGGCGTTGAGCTTGCGCCGGTAGGCCGCGGGCGTGTATTCGGCGGCGACCCGGGCGCGGGCAGCGCTCGCCAGCCGCTCTCGCAGTTCAGGGTCGGTCAGCAGAGTCTGTAGCCCGCTGGCGATGCCTGCCGGGGTGGGCTCGACGAGCATAGCGATGTCGTCGTCCAGCACCTGGGTATGGGTGGCCAGGCGGGTGGCCAGCAGCGGCCGGCCGCTATCCAGATAGGAATAGATCTTCATCGGTGTGTTGCGCCCCTGGGTACGCGGCGAGGCCGTGATCGTGGCGCTGCGCAACAGGGTGCCGAGCTCGCTGACCGGCATGGGCCCGAGGAAGGTGACATGGTCGGCTAGGCCCAGGCGCTCAGTGCGTTCCCGATAGGCTGTGATATGCGCTGCTGTGCCGCCTACGACCACTAGCCGGGCGGGAGTTGTGGCCAGGTCCAGCCGCGCCAGGCCGTCGAGCAGCAGATCCAGGCCCTGGTAGGGCTCGAGGTTGCCGACATACATGATCACCGGCGCATCGTAGCGATCGCCGTCCGCGTTCGGCTCGGTCATAGAATCTTCGAGCATCGAGACGTCTTCTAGAATCTGGATCGGCAACGTGGGGGCATAGGATCGAAGCTGTTCGCCCAGCGCCGGGCAGCAGGCGATCGCCCCCAGAGCCCGACGGGCCGCCGCCCGTTCGACAGCATTCAGCATGCGCAGGATCAGGTGCGGCAGGTGGTATTTATCGTTGATCTGCTCGGGGATCGAACTGTCGATATCGAAGATATAGGGGCGACGGAACAGCGGGCGCAGGAGCATAGCCATATAGGCCGATTCTTCGACTGCGAGCACGAAGTCGTAGCGCACACGCCATTGGCGCCAAGCGATCATCGGCAGCATCATAGCGTCCGACAGCAGTTTTTTTAGCGAAAAGCCGGGCGGTATATGGCGTATGCCAGGCAAGCTGGGGACGCGAAAGAATCGACAGCCTGGGATGTCGATGCGCTGGCCTTCGGCGAAGGTAATGACGTCGACTCGATCGCCTCGGGCGGACAGGGTCTCGAGCAGCATCCTGACGGCGATCGGGGTGCCGCGGGGCACCATGAACGGTTGGGGCGCGAGTACTAGAATCCTCATTACCACCTCGCTACCCTAAGCGCGGCCCAAGCCGCGAGTACGCTCGGCATCGTCATGGCCTCGGCGGGCTGTTCGAAGCCTGGCCTGGGTCGGCTTGCGGTTCGGCGGCCGAGAAATCCCGGCCATTGCGCAGCCAGTCCCAGAGCAGCAGGCCGCCGCCGATCAGGCCCGAGGCATAGCGGAACACCACCACCAGCAGTGCGACTGCCAAACCCGCTTCGGCGCTTTGGCCGATGCTCTGGAAAAAGAAAACGAAGGCGCTTTCTCGCACCCCGAGGCCGTTGATCGAAATCGGCAGGACTTCGGTGAGATAGACCAGCGGTACCACCATCAACAGTTGCCAGAACGAGACATCGATGCCCAGGGCTGCGCAGTAAAGCGCATTGATGACGACGATGTTGGTTTGAAATAGCAGGCTGATGGCGGCCACCAGTAACAGGCAGCGTCGATCACGGCGATAAGCATTGAAGGATTCGAGCAGAGCTACCAGAAAACGCAGCCGCCCCGTGCTACGCGGCCGCAGCCAGCTCAGGGCACGGTCGCTGGTCAGCAATAGCCCGATCGTGATCAGCACTAGATATATCGCCACGCTGGGGGCGATGAAACGGCTGTCGGTCAGGCAGAGGCTGCCGATCACGGCCAGGGTGACCAGGGCTGTGAGCCCGGTTAGGCGGTCGAACAATACCGAGGAGGCGCCCTTGCCCAGCCCCGGGGCCTGATGGCGGATCGCATAGACCCGATAGATATCGCCGCCAAAACTGGTGGGCAGCAGCAGGCTCAGAAACATGCCGATCAAATAGGTTTTCCACAGCCTGAGCAACGGGAGCCGGCAGTGATCTGCCTGCAGGATCACATGCCACTTGAGTGCGCTGATGAAACCTTGGGTAAGCAGTAGCGCCAGCGCGGCCGCAAGAAAGCCGGGCTGGGCCTCGACACAGCGGTGCAGGGCCGATGAGACATCCAGCTGTGTGAACAGGAAAGCGATCAGGCCTGCCGAAACCAGCAGTTTGAGCACCGACTTCAGGCCGCTTTTCAAGCGTCGCCGTGGCCCCGCCGGCATAGTGCCGGTCGGCGGGCGCGCGTTCACTGGCGTGCCCCGATCGGTCGGGCTGGTACTCCGGCCACGATCGCATAGTCCGGTATGTCAGAAGTCACCACCGAGCCGGCGCCCACAACGACGCCGTTGCCGATGGTGCAGCCATCCAGGATCACGGCGTTGGCACCGATCAGGACGTCGTCGCCGATGGCTACACCGCGATCGTTATAGCCCTGGTCGGCGATCGGTCGGCTGCGGTCGCGAAACCGGCGACCATTGGCGGTAATGACCACGCCGGGCCCCAGGCGAACGCCGTTGCCGAGGGTGATGTCCTGGTCGGCCGCGGTCAGATGGTTGAAACAGCTCACTGCACAATCCCGGCCGAAGGTGATATTGCCGGTGTGCGTTTTGATCACGGCATAGGGTTTGACGACACAATTATCGCCGAAACGGATATGGGGAGAGACCTGTACCCGAGCCGCCGGGGCAACCAATGCCCGGTCGCGAAAGTAGAAATACAGCGAGGCCAGCGGCCCGGCCAACAGATAGCGCTGCGAGATCCGAGTGATAGAACCAAGCATGACCGTGCGTCTCCCCGTTTTTTTCAGTATTGGGTTTTAAGGGTGTGGTGCACCAGACAAAGGTTTTAAATTCGCGGTTGGATTGATTGCGCCTGTGAATCCCCCGGGCTATGGCGTGTTGTCGTGATGTTTCGGTTGCGGCAGTCAGTATGAATGGCAACGGTCTAAACAGCAGATTAGCCGCCGCGACAAACCGCGTCTAGAAAGCGTAGGGCAACTCTCGATGCCGTTCTGTACGGTGATCGCTCTGCGGATTCTAAGCATTTCTCTCGGCATGATTAATTAGAATTCCGCAGCCTATAGATGTTTTCTTCGTCAGAACCATCAAGGCTTAACCCTGATAGTGCGACAGTGCATGAGCGCCCGAGAACCGCCGATCGGGCCGCTCGATCGGTCAGCCGTGGAGACGAGGCCACGCGAGTCATTGCGCGAAGTGCCCAGTTCGTCGGTGTCATTGTGAGGGACAGCAGCCGATGGCCTCGCTAATGTGGCCTTGTGAATGTCGTTCACGGGCGTGTCGCCTAAGGGCGCCGTATGAAATCGAGTTTATGGTCGTCGAGCTAGAGCGGTTACCGGGCAGGATATGGAGATCGATCGTTCGAATACGGTTTTAGCCAGCCTGGGCTCGGCAGTCGCGGGCAACGCGTTTATCACGCGTGTTGAGCGGCCGATGTCTTAGCTGTTGCGGCCTGGTCAGTGCCTGCCGACCTTCTTTCGAGGGCATCGAGGCCGTTGACGACTATCTGGGTAAGTTCGGTCAGTTTATGTTTTGTATTGCGTTATAGATTGAAGATGGCCCAGGGGGTCGAGCTCGGAATTAAGAGCTGGTACTGATGCAGATACTTGAATTCAGCCAGGCTAGTCGCGCCCCGGTTATGTGATAAGAGCGTTCGAAGCGCTGCCGCAGCCGTTGCTGCGGCTTAGAAATGGCGTCGAGACAGACGGCTTTCGTGCACTTACCGCCGATAAGGGTCAAAGCCCGCAGCCTGAGATGCGTTATGGCTCCGGTAGCGATAAAGCCCCCGTGGGTGCCTGGCCGCAGGGTCGGGTCATTGGGATTAGCGCGGCAGCAGCCGAGCCTTGGATTCGTTGCGGCGTCAACAGACAGCGATATTCGGGCCGCAGATGTGGTTTTTCCTAGCCGTATTACAGATCGATCGGCTGGTGGCGTTGCCGGCCGCCGCTTTGGATGCGGGTAATCGAGGCCAGCAGGTCGCCCAGGCTGTGGCCGGCACGAAGATCCATGAACCGGCGGCTCGCGCCCGAGGGCAAGGATCGCGCCATAGCCGGCAGCCGTGGATACGCTGTTTGGATATAGCCAGAAGCGGGTGATGACGACGACCGCTGTTGAGACGAGCGATCGTAGCTAGGCCGTGATTAATCAGTCGCCGTAAACAGGATGGTGCATATCGGCTAGAACGGCGAATGATCGCGGGCATCGATCGGCTGACCATGCAGAAATGCCAGGGCTTCGCTGAGAAAACTACCCAGAACATCGGTTTTTCGTGTCTGAGCCCGAAGTACGGTCGAGAACACGACCATAGAACGATACCGATGACCAGGACACTGATGCCGAGCAGCGCCGGGGCGACTGGCCGAACAGCGCGGCGAGCCATGGCCAGAGCCCTGGCTGGCGATGCACGGTTCAGTTCCTACGCTTGCTGGGCCGGTGTGAGGCGCCGTCGGCGTTCGGATTCGATGTCTTTTAGTTATTACGGATATAAATATTGTCGGTGATAGTGCAAATCCAGCGGCTGGCTCGGCTCGGGACGGGCGGGTACTCGGCGCGCAGAACACGCGCTGGCCGCGTTGGCAATGGCCCGGAAGTCACGGGGAGCGGCAAAGCCGCAATGCGATCTGCCGATGTAAAAAATCCAGTGTGCGTTCATGATGCCCGACGACGGGCGGCGATATCTGATGAGCGGTTAGGGCCTGTTTGAGCCCTTCGAATGGACGTTCTTTATCGAGCGTGTGTTGCATACAGAAGGCCAGCCGGCCGACCTTGGCCTCTTCGGCGGGTAAAGGCAGCGGATCCGTGCCGGGCAGTACCGAACGGCATCGGTGTTCGCCTTCGGTCAAAAGCGATGGCCGCGGTGCGATTGTCGGGCGGCCAGCATTGTCGCCCAGGAACAGCAGCGGGAATCGCTGTCGGTCGTGGATGATCCGGCGTACGACTCGGCCGCGACCAAACCACCATTTGCCGAAGCCCCAGGGCAGGACCGGGAGGCCGCCCCGTCGCCGCACTTCGTCGATGGTGTGATCGATGGGCTGACCGTCTTCGAACGGGCCTGCGGCACCGAGTGCGAGGAGCTCGAGCCCTTCGGCGGTCGCGATCTGGCGGCCGGCGGTCAGGATCAATAGCGGCGCCTCGGCGCGCTCGGCTGCGAGCGATATCGATTCGGCCGTCGCCGATAATCTCCAGCGCCCGAGTGCCCCGGGGCGGAGCCCGCCGAAGGCATCGCGATCCGTGGTTTGGGTGAATAGCAGCATGCCCGGTGTATGCGGGGGTAAGCCAAGGTGGGCTGCGGCCTGTTCGAAATTGGCTGCCGCTGCATCCAGAAAGCGCTGCGGCGAAAAACAGCCATGTAGATGTACGTGCGCGTCCACGAAAAACATGACTGCGGCCTCCTTGAGGGCACCGGTCCCGTTGGGTGGGCGGTGGATGCTGAGTGGCCGGGCAGGCTGGAGGTTAGCCTTTGAAATTCAAGAATAACCGATTGTTGCCTGCGGCCTAATGAGACAGACGCTGCTGCCCTAACCCGGGGCTCGAAAAATAGATTCCGTTGCCTGTTGTGGACCATGAGCCTCGGTTGTGGTTATAGATTATGCTGAATGCGTAAAGAACGCGATGGCGAGGGCGGGTTCATGGGGCATGTCAAAAACGGCGGCCTGGTTTGGCGCCGGATGGCTATTGGGCGCCTACGGCGTCGGGCGGCGCGATGAGCCCCGAAGAGACGGTAGCCGTGCGCGCGCCTAGCTGCGATCGCACCGAGGCCGATGCCATCGTGATCGGCGGCGGCATCTATGGCTTGATGATTGCTCTGGAGGCCGGGCAGGCCGGGTATCGTGTACTGCTGCTGGAGCGCGATACGATCGGCGCAGCGACGTCGGCGAACTGGTTTCGGATCCTGCACGGCGGTCTGCGTTATCTGCAATCCCTAGATTTTCCTCGGGTTCTGGAGTCGATCGCGGAGCGACGTTGGTTTTTGCAATTCGCGCCGGATCTGGTTCGCCCGATGCGATTCCTAATGCCGTTGTACGGCAATGGCAGCCGGCGGCCAGCGATGTTTCGGGCAGCATTCATGGCCGATGCCGTACTTGGTATGCGCCGTAACGCCGGGCTAGGCCCGGACCAGCGATTGGCGCGTGGCCGGGTGCTCGATTCTGCGGCCACGTTGGCGCTGTGTTCTGGTCTGCAGCCTGAGGGGCTTCAGGGTGGCGCGCTCTGGTACGACGCGATCGCAGATGACAGCGGCCAGCTCATGGCCCGGATTCGCCGTCAGGTCGAGGCGACCGGCGGCTCGGTACGGGAAGGGATGGCGGCCCGCGATCTGTTGACCGAGCAGGGCAACGTGATCGGCGTATGGGCGGGCCGTTGTGGGCAGCCGGCCGAGCTGTTTCGGGCGCCGGTGGTGATTAACGCGGCAGGGCCCTGGAGTGATCGGCTGGCCGAGCGCTTCGGGCTGGTGTCGCCAAATTTTTTTCGGCCCTCGCTGGCCTTCAATCTGTTGCTGGATATCGAGCCGCCGGCCGAGCTTGGGGTTGCGGTGTCGCCGCCGGGCGCGACTCGACCCACATTGTTCGTCTATCCCCAAGGCCGACAGAGCTTCGTCGGAACCTGGCATGCACGCTGGCCGGGTGCGATCGACTCGCCGACGGTGCCCGAGGCCGAGGTCGCAGCGTTCCTCGAGACGCTAAACGCTGCACTGCCTGTATTACAGGCGCGCCGTCGGGACGTGGTGGCTATATTCCCGGGTCTGCTGCCGGCGCAAAGTATGGGCGGCGTCGAACCCGCCCACCACGAGGTTATCCATGATTATGGCGCAGCCGGTGGCCCGGCCGGCCTGTTTAGCGTTTCGGGCGTTAAGTTCACTACTGCGAGGCGGGTGGCCGAGAAACTGGTGCGTCGTCTGCCGGCGCGATCCAGGTGATACGCGGTTGGGCAGAGCGCCTGGGGACGCGGCGGTGAGCGTTGGACTTCGCCAGCCAGCCGGCTACGCTACGGTCGGTGATCGCGGGTAGCTCGGTATCGCTGTGACGCGGCTGGACCGTTACGTGGATGCGTTTATAGGCCGTCAAACGCGGCTGGCCGTTGTCCTTGACAGTCAACAGCATATGGATGCTCCGAGGGTGTAGCACCTCGGGGGCGATAAAACGGGCTGATGCGCCTTCGGCGGTGGGCGTGATCTCGAGCGGGCCGGCATAGCTGCGCTCCTGGGGTAGCGTTTGCCAGTGATAGCTCAGCTGGTGGCCATCGGGGTCTTGCCAGGAGCCGCTATGCACGCTGACCAGGTCGCCCGAACGTACTTGTCGGTGGATGACGCCAATGCCATGCTGGTTCACCGGGGCATGGTTGGCCTGGTCGTAGGGCGTCGTGCACCAGTCGAAGCGGGCCGCATATTCGGGTTGGAAGTCCGGTCGCCATCGGTAGACCGAGGCAATCAGCGGCGAGATATCGGTCCGGTAGCCGGCGATGCGGTCAATAGCATCGTGAAAGTGCTGCGGGTTGTCGGCATCTTGCTCGACGCGTCCGCCCCAGTTGGCCCAAGTCAGGCGGCGGACATTGAGCCCGTTGCGAATCAAGCCCATATATGTCGCCGAATCACCGCCCTTGATGCCGTGAACGAGGCCGAGCCGGCTCGACCATACGTCTCCGCCGCGATAATCAGGATAAATCCGGCCTAGTGCGCCGTGGCCTTTGATGTGTTTCTGGACCCAAGGCGAGCCGACCAAGCTTCGGTCGCCGCCGTGGTACATGCCCCGGGCGCCGCGTTTGCGGGTGATATAGAACAGCGCCGGAAACTGCGATTTGATCCACGGCCCAGTCGAATCCTGATCATTGGACGCCACGACCCGTATTCTGGATACGAATTCGGCGACTTGCGCCGGCGAGCGGGTCTCGCGCACCGTCCAGAGCGCCTGCGCCAGATCCGCCGATCCTCCCCAGATCACGATCCAGACCGGACGCGGGTCTGGTTTGTCCACACTCTGGATAATCCATTGCGAGGCCTGGGTATCTTTGCGGTGCCCGAGGCTCTGGTTTATGGGGACGTCGCGATCGGCCCGGGGCTGGCCGTGTTTGATCGTATCCCGCAGTTGGGCCGCGCTCGGATAGCCCGGAGCGTGCTGCATCAAATTGGGATGGCACTGGCCATAAGCATCCACGATGGCGTGGATAATCTCCGGCCGAGCCACCTGCCCGTGGCCGAGCCCGGAGGTGGCGATCAGGCCTTCGATATCGAACTCGTTGGCATACAGCATCAGCCGGATCATCGACTGGGCATCGTCCGGCTCGCGCACACCGGCTTCGAGGCTGGTCATATCGGTCAATACGATCAGCCGTGCTTTGGGGATCGTCGAGGGGCGCGGCGCCTTAACCGCAGGCGGCGACGTGTCACTCGCGTTGTTCGAGGCGCTGGCGGTATGCATCGTGCCATAGCCGATAAAAACGGCCAGCAGGATTGGAAGACAGAAAAGCCAGGATTCACGACGGACCATAGAGCGATCTCCCTGGCCCGCAACGCATAAAGACCGGGCCGATTATTGGAATCAGGGCGGCAGTGGCTCAAAAGCGTTATTTCAGTCTACCCGGCGGCATCGAAATCGGAATGGTTTTATGCCCAACGCAGCAGGACAGCGATCGCAGAGCTGCCCCTCGTGCAGAAGGCTCAA
Organism: Salinisphaera sp. SPP-AMP-43; assembly: GCF_049568105.1. Taxonomy (GTDB): domain Bacteria; phylum Pseudomonadota; class Gammaproteobacteria; order Nevskiales; family Salinisphaeraceae; genus Salinisphaera. The sequence goes on along the minus strand of NZ_CP145335.1, from coordinate 3,983,201 downwards.
ACGATAAAGGTTTGAACAGACACCCTTTAGATCATTTGAGTTCTTGCTGATCGTTATTGCGAGCTGGTTTTGACCCACCTTGCCGAAAAATGGTTGCCGCGTTCGTAGGCGCCAGTGGCGCGATATCCGGCGGGGCTTGGGCTCGCGGGATAAGGAATCCAAGGGCGCTCGCTAGGCTCGTCCAATCGCTGCTCGATAACGCGTCAGGTACGACGCGGTGCGCCACCGCGGCAGCGTAGGGCTATTCATGGATGGTAGAGGCCGTATTTCACCGGCGAATAAGGGTGGGCCAGAGCCCGTTCAGACCGGATTTCGCATCACTCGTAAGCGCTAGGCCAATAGATCTATAGAGTCCTCAGGTTGAGTGTTGTGATATCAAATACTGCAAATTATGTATATAATATAACTACATAATCAGCGGGCCGACGCCCGAGTTTATAGCGCCGTTGAGAGCAAAGTGCTTTGGTTTAACCGAGCTACCGAGGGCGAAAGTCAGGCATTTAAGTTAATTCGGGTTATAAAATAAAAGTTCGGATATAACTTTTTATTTTTACGTATAGTTAAATAATTTAACTAAAGTGATCAAATATAGGCTTGACACTTTTTTATCTTCGATAAATTATAAATGTCGAGGGGGTGTTCAGTGTCTGAAGCTCTGAAAAGTCAAGTCGCACTGTCCATCATTGTGCCGTTGCATAATGAAGAGGAAAGTATTGTTCTTCTGTACGAGGCGATCAAAAGTGCGGTTTTCGAACTCGGGGGCGAGCATGAAATTATTTTCGTCGACGACGGCAGCCGTGATCGAACATTTGATTATGCAGCGGGACTGGCGGCTAATGACTGTTGCCTCAGAGTTGTGAAGCTGCGGGGCAACTATGGCCAGACGCCGGCGATGGTTGCCGGTATTGAGCAGGCATGCGGCGCGATTCTGATCACCATGGACGGCGATTTGCAGAACGATCCCCGTGATATCGGCGTGCTGATCGACAAAATCGAAGACGGCTACGACATCGCCGTAGGCTGGCGGCTCAAGCGACGCGATCGCTGGCTCACCCGTAAGTTGCCATCGCGTTTGGCGAACTGGCTGATCGGCCGGGTGACTGGTATTCCGATCAAAGACAACGGCTGTTCGTTGAAGGCGTTCCGGGGCGAGGTCATTAAGAGCGTGCCGCTTTATTCCGACATGCACCGGTTCATTCCGGCGATGGCCTCGCTCACCGGGGCCCGAGTGGCCGAAGTCCGGGTCCGGCATCATGCCCGCCGTTTCGGCGTGTCGAAATACGGCCTGCTGAGAGCCTACAAAGTGTTGATCGACCTGTTCGTGGTCAAAACGGTGATTTCGTTTGCTGAAAGGCCGTTGTGGTGGTTCAGCGTTCTGGCTTGGCCGGCGATCGCGATCAGCGTGTTTGCCTTTGCACTGGCGATCTACCAGTTCTTTTTCGAATCGACGTATTCGATGGTGCCCGTCGGCATGGGGCTGTTGTTCGCTTCGGCGGCCGCCTTTGCGTTCTTCGGCGGCATCATGGGCGAGATCATTTACAAAACGGGAAATCTGAAGCTCAGCGAATTGGCGCTGGTCACGGCTAAACAGCCGCGGGCGACGGGTCACGACAGACGAAGGCTCAGGAGCTAATCGAAATGTCTCAGGGTTGGGTACAGGAAAGAAAGCCGATCCGAATCGATCTCGGCGGATCGCATGGTTCGGTCGAGGCCATCGAAAGCGCAGATCGATTTGTCGACCGGCGGGCGCATATGGATATCGATTTGTCGGTGATCATCCCGGTGAGCGAGCGCTATCACGATGTCCGCCGGGTATACGAAGGCTATAAGCAGGATCTGGACAATACGCACTGCGTTTACGAGATCATTTACGTGCTCGACGGCGATTTCCCCGAAGTCCTGGCTGAATTGCGGCAGCTGATCGGGGAAGGCGAGCCGCTGCGCGTGATCCGTTTTTCCCGGCCGTTTGGCGAAGCGACAGCGCTCACCGCCGGTTTCGCGAATTCCAACGGGCCATTGCTGGTAACACTGCCGGCCTATCATCAGCTGGAACAGGGCGTGGTCGAGAAGATCGTCGATGATCTCGTGAATTACGATATGGTCGTTACGCGTCGATGGCCGCGCACCGACTCGGGCTTCAACCGGATCCAGACTAAGCTGTTCTTCCGAATGCAGAAGCTGGTTACGGGGTATGAATTCCGCGATTTAGGTTGCGGGGTGCGTGGCTTCCGGCGTCGGGTGATCAACGAAGTCTCGGTGTATGGCGATCAGCATCGTTTTCTGCCGTTGATCGCGCAGCGCTGGGGGTTTCGGGTCAAGGAACTCGACTTTCCCCAGTCGCCACTGGACAGCTATCGCCGCATCTATCGGCCGGGCGTCTACCTGCGGCGTTTGTTGGATCTGCTGACCGTGTTCTTTCTCAGCAAGTTCACCAAGAAACCTCTGCGGTTTTTTGGCCTGATCGGTACCGGCGTCGCTTTCATCGGCAGCATCACGCTGATTTGGATGGCGGTGCAGCGGTTGTTCATGGGGGTGCCGCTATCCGATCGGCCGGCTTTGCTTCTGGCTTCGCTGCTGGTGGTTCTGGGTGTCCAGATCTTCGGTTTGGGACTGATCGGCGAACTGATCATCTTCACGCATGCTCGCAAGCTCAAGGAGTATGCCATTGAAGAGATCATCAACTGATTTGTTGTCAGCGGGCATCGCCTCTGGAGCGACAACATGCGTGCGCGATATGACGAGGGAGGCTGGCTGGCGCCGGTCGGGGGGCTCCGCTGGGCGTTGATTTTAGGCATGTGGCTGGCTGTTGCCGTCGGCGCCTATGCGCGCTTCCTGGGTCTTGGGCTATGGCCGTTGGCGATCGATGAATATTTCGTGCTCGAATCGGTCGGCAACATTATCCAACACGGCATTCCGGCCTATAGCTGTGGTGGCTACTATCTGCGCGGGTTAACCCTCCAGTATCTGATCGCGCCACTCTATGCGGCCGGCCTGTCGGCCGAGTTGTCCGGACGTCTGGTCACGGTGGCCTGTAGTTTCGCGGTGTTGCCGGCGGTCTATTTCTTGGGCAAGCGTATGTCCGGGCTTGCCGTAGCCTGTATGGCAGTGGCGCTGCTGAGCCTGTCGCTCTGGGAGATCGAGTTCGCGCGCTTTGCCCGCATGTACATGCCGTTCCAGGCTGTTTTCGTCTGGTATTTACTGGCTTTGGAGCGCGCGGTAACCACCGGCCGGCGTCTGGACTATATCGGCATGTGGGTGCTCTCCGGTATCGGGGTTGTGACCTGGGAAGGCGGGCTGTTTTTGTTGCTGGTCAACTTCGTGCCTGGCCTGATGGGGCGCAGGCCGGCTATTGCGCCGCTGCTCGTCAGCGCCGGCTTGCTGGTGCTGGGCTATCTCTATAGCGCGGTCAATTTTCGTTTTCTCGGCGGGCCGCCGCCGTTTCCCAGCGACGTCACGATCACTACCGGTGGTTCGCCGTTCTTGTTGCCGCCGCTATTGGCGCCGACGCTGCTGGGCCATCCGCTCTGGCTGTTCGGCGCCCTGGCGGTCGTCATGTTTGCGATCTGGGCGCTGGTGCGGTTGTGGGGCGCGCCGGGAGACGCGCGTGAGCGATTTGCCTGGGCGGTGCTGATCGCTCTGGCGCTGGGCAACCTATTTGGCTGCGTGCTGATCGCGCTGGTGCTGGCGTTGCTGACCCGATGGATCGATATTCGCCACTTCGAGCGTCGAACCGCGCGCCTCGGCCTGTTGTTGGTCGCGGCCTGCTTTGTGTTCTGGCTGGCCTATGTCTCGATGACCACCGAATGGTATCGGCTGATTCCTGGCTTCAGGCCGGGCTCCGGGCTCGGCAGCGAACTCAGCAAGGTTCTGGTGGGGTTGTTCAAGTATCCGAATATCTTCGATTCGATGCTCTTTCAGTGGCTGGGTACGATCCCGGTGCTGACGGGCCTGCTTGGCGCGTTGGCTGCGCTGGCTGGACTCTGGGCGATCATCACGACCGATGAGCGCCGCTCGGTGAGTATTCGTGTGGCCATTGTGGCCTGCTTGATCATGGTGGCCATGGTCGGCGTGGTCGAGACCAAATACACCAAGACCCGTTATACCTTCTTCCTGCTGCCGGTGTTTTATCTACTCGCGCTGACGGCGATCCACGAGATGTTCGTACGTCGTTGGCGTAGCTACTGGCAGCAAGGCTTGACCATGGGCGTCGCGGTAGTCGCGATCATGGGGCTGACCGAAGACTTCGGCTGGGCGCATTTACGGCACATCGATAGTGTCGAGCAGAACTATCGGCTGGCCTACGAGCCGCAGCTCGCTCTGCACTACTACCCGCGCTACGACTACCGTACGGCGGCGGCTTACGTGAATTTGCGCACCAAGCCCGAGGATGTCGTCATCATCACGCGGCTGCCGATCGATTACTACCTGGCTCGGACCGACTATGTGTACCGCAATTACCGCGAGCTCGAGTTTGCCTCGGTGTCCTGCGATCGCGGCCAGCGAGAGCGCTGGACGGGCAGCCGTCTGCTGTATCGCAGCGACGATCTGTTCCGGGTCATCGATCAGGCCCCAGGCGCGGTTTGGCTGATCATTCGAACCCCGCGGGATGGATTCGTGATCGATGCGCTACGCGAGAAATATGCCGTGAATCGGCTGTATAGCGGTCTGGCCGATCGGATCACGGTGTTCAAGATCGATGGCGTATCGCGGGGGCACTGCCGCAGGGCCAGCTATCGCAGCGCCAACCCTGAATAAAACGGCGTCGCGGCTTGAAACCGGCTGGCGCCAAATCGCTCAGCCGCGCGCCGGAATGATGGTCAGCGATCGCACGCCCTGGGCGCCGCGTACCAGCACGCCCTCGATATCCGCCGTGGCCGAGGGTCCGGTATGGAACACGGTATAGCGGGCGTTGCGATAGTCGTCGCGCTGATAGGCGCGATGCAGATTGGTCTCGATGGTGGCCGGGTCGAGCAGAACCACCAGATGTTGGGCCAGATAGGCGACCGCGTTGACGGTGAGTTCGGCCTCGGTGAAGCAGACGCTGCCGGTTTCGGCGACGCCGAAGCGGGCCCGTAGCACGGCCACGTCGACATCGTGCAGGGACGCCGGGGTGTCATGGGCACGCAGCCGGCGGTTGCCCGGTATGGCAGCGACGTTCGAGGCGATGATGCTGTTGGCTGTGAGCTTGTCGGCCAGGGCACGGCGCATGGTATCGGCGGATGGCTCCTGGGCCTCGGGTTCGGCCCAGACGCCGCCCATCTTTTCCAGCACCTCGATGAAGCGCGCCTTCAGGCCGGCGTTGTCTTTTGGATAGCTCTCATCGTAGTTCGGCACGTTCGGCGCCGGGGCTGAGAAGGTCGGCTTGTTGGCCCGAATATCGGCCAGGATTTCGTTGCGGCCTCTCATTCGTCGTCTCCGGTCGCGGCGGTAGCGCTGCCGGCCATACGATGGCGGCGGTACCAGTCGTGGAAGCTGCCTTGTTCGGGCACGTCTGGAAAGTCCCGCTCCTGGCCCCAGGCGTTGAGCTTGTTGTACAGCGCCCAGTCGGGCAGGTGCTTGAGCGCGGAATGGGCCGACTTGATCGCGGCGCGATAAGCCTTGGGCGAGGACAATATATGCCCGGCCGCGTTCAGGCCGGATTTCTTGGTCCAGGGCAGCATGTCGTCTTCGGCCAGCACCTTGCGCCATTCGAAGATCTGTTCGTGGATATTGATCTTGACCGGGCAGACATTGGTGCAGCTGCCGTTCAAGGTGCTGGCGAACGGCAGGTTGGAATAGCGATAGGCATCGATCGACGGATCGAGGATCAGCCCGAGCGGGCCGGTATAGGTCGCGCCGTAGCTCAGCCCGCCGGAGCGGCGAAACACCGGGCAGGTGTTCATGCAGGCGCCGCAGCGGATGCATTTCAGTGACGACCAGAAGCGTTCGCTGCCCAGGCGCTCGGAGCGGCCGTTGTCGACCAGCACGATATGCATCTCGCCGCCGTCCTTGGGTTTGCGGAAATGCGAGGTGTACTGGGTGATCGGCGAGCCAAGCGCCGACCTGGAAAGCAGCCGGATGAATACGCCCATGTCCGACAGCTTCGGCACGATCTTCTCGATACCGATCGAGGCCACATGCAGATTGGGCACGTTGGCCGACAGATCCGCATTGCCTTCGTTGGTACAGACCACGAAGCCGCCGGTCTCGGCAACCGCGAAATTCGCGCCGGTCATGCCGGCATCCGCGTCTAGGATCAGCGGTCGGGTGGCCTGGCGCTGCTGTTCGGTGAGGTAGTGGGCATCGTCGTTGTCGGCGTCCGAACCGATGGTCTTGGAAAACACCTGCGATACGTCCGAGCGCATCTTGTGAACGGCCGGTACGACTACGTGGCTCGGGTCTTCGTTGTCGAGCTGCTGGATACGCTCGCCGAGGTCGGTTTCGACGATGTCGATGCCCACGCTGTCCATATAGTGCCGAAAGCCGCATTCCTCCATGAGCATGGATTTGGACTTGATGACCTTTTTGACGCCGTGGCGCTGAAAGATCTCGTGCACAATGCGGTTATGATCGGCGGCGTCGCCCGCCCAGTGCACATGCACGCCGTTTTCGGCAGCATTGTCGGCGAACTGTTCCAGATACTCGTCGAGATGGCTCAGCGTATGGGTCTTGATCTGGCTGGCCAGATCGCGCAGCGCCTCCCACTCGGGGATCGTTTCGGCGGCGGTATCGCGGCGCTGGCGCATCGCCCAGACGCGCTCGTCGTGCGATTCGGCGTGGACGGGCGACTGCAGAAATTCACGGGCCGCATTGGCGTGGTTCACGCGCTGGCCCGGGCCGGCCTTGGTCGGTTTCGGTTGGGCCTCGCGAACGGCCGCATGCGAATTGTGGGTCTGATCCGGATCGGGCGTGGTCATGCTGCACTCCCGTTGAGCACTTCGGCGATGTGCTTGAATTGAATATCGGCGCCGATACGTTTGGCGCAGCCCTGCTGGTGCATCAAACAAGAGGTATCGGCCGAGACGATGTATTCAGCGCCGGCCCGGCCATGGTCGGCAATCTTGTCGCGGCCCATGCGGCCCGAGACTTCCGGCTCGGTGACCGAGAACGTGCCGCCGAAGCCGCAGCATTCGTCCGGCCGGGCCGGGGCGACCAGTTCGATGCCGTCGACCTTTTGCAGCAGCGCCCGGGGTTTGGAAAAATCCGGCCCGCGCAGTTCGCTCGGCTTGCCGTGGCCCAGGTTGCGCAGGGTGTTGCAGGAATCGTGGTAGCCGACCCGATGGGGAAACTTCGCCCAGGGAAAGGCTTCGACCTCGAGTACATCGTGCAGATACTCGACCAGCTCGTAGGTGTTGTCGCGCACATGCGTGACCGCCGGGGTCTGCTCGATCGCAGTCAGGCTGTCGCGGATCTGGTGCACACAGGAGCCCGAGGGGGCCACGATGAGGTCGTAGTCCGCAAAGTTGTCCACGAACAGTTGCTCGGTGGCTGCGGCCTCGGCGTGGCAGCCGGAGTTGACCATCGGCTGGCCGCAGCAGGTCTGATCGAACGGATAGTCGACGTTACAGCCGAAGCGTTCGAGCAATTCCAGCGTGGCGATACCGACCTGCGGATAAAAAGCGTCGATGAAGCAGGGCACGAACAGACCGATGCGCATGGGCGACCTTGTCGGATGTCGAAGACGTCCAGACTAGCGCGTCTGACATATTCGGCAACAACACGAAGGGGCGGGGGTAATGCGATTTGCGATCAGGCTGATACCGATGCCCTCATGGCAGGCGTATTGCACGACTGCCATGGCTGGAAAATAAGGATCGAGACCATGTCCGAAACGACCGCCGAGGTGCGCCGCGTGGCGGTGACCGCGATGCTGGGTACAGCCATCGAATGGTACGACTATTTCGTCTACGGCATCGTCGCTGCGCTGGTTTTTGATCGTCTGTTCTTTCCCGAGTTGTCGCCCACCGCCGGCGCGGCAGCTGCGTTGGCGAGCTTTGCCGTCGGCTTTATCGCGCGGCCGGCTGGGGCGGTGCTGTTCGGCCATCTCGGCGACCGGGTCGGCCGGCGCACGACGCTGATCGCTACGGTCACTTTGATCGGCCTGAGTTCGGGGGCGATCGGCTTGCTGCCGACCTACGATGCGATCGGCGTATGGGCGCCGATTCTGCTGGTTGGCCTGCGCCTGCTGGAAGGGCTGTCGGTCGGCGGCGAATGGTCGGGGGCGGTGTTGATGAGCGTCGAGCATGCACCGGGCCACTCGCGTAGCTTCTTCGGCGCGATGCCGCAGTTCGGTTCGCCGATCGGGACACTGCTGTCCTCGGGCGTGGTGGCTCTAGTGGCATTACTACCGGATGCCGCGTTCATCAGCTGGGGTTGGCGGGTGCCGTTTCTACTGGCGCTGCCGATGACGATCGTAGCGCTGGTGCTGCGGCTGCAGGTTACCGAGTCTCCGGAATTTCAGCGTGCGCGAGGCGCTGGCCAGTCGCGCGCGCTGCCGCTGCTGGCGGCATTGCGAACCAGCGGGCACTGGATGCTGGCTGCGGTCGCGGCCTGTCTGTTGGCCAGTGGGGCCTTCTATCTGCTGACGACTTACATGATGCACTACGGTACGCGGGTGTTGGCGGTCGATCGCGAAGTGCTACTGGCCGGGACCGTTCTGGGCGCGCTGCTCGAGGGTGGCGGGATTTATCTGGGGGCTTTGGCCGGCGATCGGGTTGGGCCTGGTGTCACGGTCGCGATCGGATCGGCGATCGCGGCGATCGCTGCCTGGCCGTTGATGTTTTGGGTCGGTACCGGCCAGCCGCTCGCAGTGGTGCTCGGCATGGGCCTGGCCATTGGCCTGATCGGCATTCCCTACGGTCCGCTCGGTGCCATGATGGCCAATGCTTTTGCTATCGAAACCCGCTATTCGGCGGTAGCTGTGTCGTATAACGTGGCTGGCATGCTCGGTGGCCTGATACCGTCCTTGGCCGTGGCCACGACTGCGGTCGCGGGTGGCGCGATTTGGGCGGTCGCTGCGCTGTTGTCGGCGGTGATGGCGATTTCGATGCTCGGTTCAATGGTGCTAGCCCGGCGCGCGCCGGGCTTGGCGATCAATCGCGAATAGACAGGTGATGGTGTCTGCGTTGTCTGTCTTGTCGATAGGTTACGAGCTAGGACGGATTGGTTGAGGCGTTATGACCGGCCAGCCGGAATATCCGTATCGCTCGGGGCAAATTAAAAATTTGCATCTGATGGTGGTTGCGCTTTTTATAGTGCGAAATCTTGGGCTGAATCGAATCGTGGCTGGATTGATATTCCAGAACCCGAACCCGGTTAGCAGTGCTTTGAACAGCCCACGAGCCCGCCATACCGGGCTGTTTCGCACTGATGCGCGAGCCACTTTTATTTGCTCGCCCAAAGTAAAAGTAGCCCAAACAAAAGGCACCCTGTCTAGCGCCGATGCTGTCGCATCGGTGCCCTGCGCGGCTGCGGCCGCAAGCGGACGGCCGGAAATTCGCCGTGCTACGCACGACTCAGACATCCGGCCGTCTTTATCGCTTGCGGCCTCCGCTGCTCGGCGCTGCGCCCAAGGGGCTTAATACAGCGCAGGCTCGCCACGCGGCAGCGGGCGGTCGATCTGTATTCCGTCCTGTGACGCGGCGACGGGTCTCCGGCGCACAGCGCCGGTGCGGCCAGCTGTCTGAGGGCCGCCAAAGCGGCCCGAGTTCTGGCTGCATCCCGTCGCCGCGAGCATCGGAGTGCACCGGCGTTAGCCGGCGCCGTGTTCGGGTGCCTTTTTCTTGGCTCCTTCTTTTGGGCAAGCAAAAGAAGGGGCTCGCACAGCAGTGCGAAACCGAGTTTTAAACGATCTCGTGGGTAAAATCAGCTACGCCAGATCCCAAGCCAACGTGCTTTGAACAACCCACGAGCCAGCCACACCGGGCTGTTTCGCGCTGATGCGCGAGTGGCTTTTCTTGCTTGCCCAAGAAAAGTCACCAAAAGAAAGGCACCCTGTCTTGCGCCGATGCTTGCGCATCGGTGCCCTGCGCGGCTGCGGCCGCAAGCGGACGGCCGGAAACTCGCCGTGCTACGCACGACTCAAACATCCGGCCGTCTTTATCGCTTGCGGCCTCCACTGCTCGGCGCTACGCCCAAGGGCCGAATACAGAGCGGGCCGGCGATGCCGTGGACGGTCTGGTTTGTATTCCGTCCCGTGACGCGGCGACGCAGACGCGCAGCGGCGACGGGTGTCCGGCGCACAGCGCCGGTGCGGCCAGCTGTTTGAGGGTCGCCAAAGCGGCCCGAGTTCTGGCCGCATCCCGTCGCCGCGAGCATCGGAGTGCACCGGCGTTAGCCGGCGCCGTGTTCGGGTGCCTTTTTCTTGGCTCCTTCTTTTGGGCAAGCAAAAGAAGGGGCTCGCACAACAGTGCGAAACCGAGTTCTAACTCGCCTCGTGGTCAGAATCAGATACGCCAGATCCTGAGCCAAAGTGCTTTGAATAACCCACGTGCCGGCCACGCCGGGCTGTTTCGCGCTGATGCGCGAGTGGCTTTTCTTGCTTGCCCAAGAAAAGTCACCAAAAGAAAGGCACCCTGTCTTGCGCCGATGCTGACGCATCGGTGCCCTGCGCGGCTGCGGCCGCAAGCGGACGGCCGGAGACTCGCCGTGCTACGCACGACTCAGACATCCGGCCGTCTTAGTCGCTTGCGGCCTCCGCTGCTCGGCGCTGCGCCCAAGGGCCGAATACAGAGCGGGCCGGCGATGCCGTGGCCGGTCTGGTTTGTATTCCGTCCCATGACGCGGCGACGCAGACGCACAGCGGCGGCGGGTGTCCGGCGGCGGGATCGGAATACACTGGCCTACACACAACAATAAAAAGCCGGCCGCAGATGCGGCCGGCCGTGAATCCCGTTGAACGAGATTATTTTGGCTTCGGGCCCTGGACTACGCGTACCAGATCGTCCGGGCGGAACCATTTCTTGACCGCAGCCTGGATCTGCTTGGCATCGATCGATTGGTACGCCCGGGCGGCCCGATAGGGCTCATCGAGCGGCTGGTCGAGCTCGACCCGCGACAGCAGACCGTAGCCGATCGAATCGGCGCCGGCCTCGTTCAGCGGCACTTGGCGGACCAGTCCGGCTCGGGCTCGGTGCAGTTCGTCTTCCGAGATCGGCACCTTGGCCAGCTGGACCAGGGCATGCCGAATCAGTTTGTCGGCCTGGTCGACCTTGTCCGGGTCGCTGCCGTACTGGAAGGTCAGCTGGGTTCGGGTCCGGCTGGTCGAAAGCCCCGAGGAGACGTAATAGACCAATCCGCGTTGGACCCGCAGCTCGCGATATAGCCGGCTGGCGAAGACCCCGCCGGTGAGTACCTGATTGGCCATTGTCAGTGCATGATAATCGGCGTTCTGGGTGCTCAGGCCGAGCGATTCGGCGAGCTGGACGGTATCCTGCGTTTGAGCTTGGTCCGGGACATGGTGGAAGCTCGCTTTGTTGTCCGGCACTTTAGGCAGCGTCACATCCGGCTTTTCGCCCTGGGATTGCCAGTCGCCGAAAGCGCTGGCCACAGCTTTTTTGGCCTGGGCTGGATCGACATCACCGACCACCACGATCGTGGTCAGGTCCGGTCGGAATGCCTTTTGGTAATAATCGGTGACATCGCTGTAGGCCAGCCCGGCCACCGATTTCGGCGTGGCATAGCGCAGCGCGGGATCGTCTTTGGGCAGGATGCCGCGACGCATGGCCTGGCCAGCCTTGAAGTCGGGACTATTGATGGTGCCGGCCACCGAAGCCGCGGTGCGCTGCTGGAGCCGCTTGAAAGCGGCTTTGGGCAGGGCGGGCTGCAGTTCGTTCTCGGCCAGTAGATCCAAGCCGCGATCGAAATGCTCGGGCAGGACGGTCAGCGAGAAGTTGCTGCCGGCCGAGGCCTGGGCACCGATGGCATCGAGGGCCGCCTGATAGTCCTTGCGGCCGTGCTTTTTCGTGCCGAAGTCGAGCAGCTGCGATAGTACGTTGGCGACGCCTTTCTTGTGTTCCGGTTCCTGCAGATCCGGTTCGTTGCGAATATGGCCGTAGACATGCATGGCATGCACCGAGTCCGAGGGCACGGTGATCACGGTTAAGCCATTGGCCAGCGTGGTCTTGACCGGCTTGATCGACTGCTCGGGGGCGACGATCTCGGACAGCGGTTTAGCCGCCCAGTCGGGCAGTTTGACGTTGCCGACGTTTTTCGGCTTGAACGATTCGCTGCCGCCATAGCCGCCGCCGGTTTGGGGCGCGCCCGAGCCTTCGGGCTTGAGGATCGCCAGTATGCTGTGGTCTTTCTGCGTCAGGCGCGACAGCATTTGATTGATGTCGTCTGCGGTGACGTTTTTGATCGCGGCCAACTGCTGGGCCGGCGAGTTCAGCTGATCGACCGCGACCGCCTGGGTCCAGCGGTGGGCCAGGCCTGAGATAGAGTCTTGGGCGGCAGTGTCCTGGGTGATCAGCTGGCGTTTGGCTGCGGCGACCTGATCGGTGCTGATACCGTTTTCGGCGATATCGCCCAGAATCGAGCGCATCTGTTTGACCAGGCCGTCGGCATCGGCGCCCTTGGGAAACACCACATAGCTGACGCCGATCGAACCGAGGGCGGCCGGTAGGGTGGTATAGCGGGCAGCCAGGCTTTTGCCGCTGGCGACCATCTGGCTATACAGCGGCCCGCGCGGGTTGTTGAGCACGCTGGCCAGCACTTCGGTGGTCGCCATGCCTTGCACATCGCGGCTGCCTGGGGCGCGCGAGCCGAGAATAGCGAACCCGACGCCGCTATCGGTGGGCATACGAATGGTTTTGGAATCGATCTTGCCCGGCTCGACGGCACGACGGTCGGGCAGTTTCTTGGCGTCGATGCCGCCGAACAGGTCCTGGGCTTCGGTCAGAATCTTGTCGGCATCCACGTTGCCAGCGACCACCAGCACGGCGTTGTTCGGCGTATACCACTGGTCGTGGAAGCTCTTGAGCATCTTGGCCGTGGTCTTGTCGAAGGACTCGCGGGTGCCCAGCGCATCATGCGAATAGGGGGTGCCTTTATACAGCGCTGCGCGCATACGCTTGATCGCGACCTGGATCGGCGAGGACATGTCCTGGCTGACTTCCTGCTCGATCGCGCCGCGTTCCTGCTTCCAGTCCTTGGGCCGGTCTAGCACGTTTTTCATGCGCTCGGCGTGCAGGCGCAGAGCGACATCGGTGAACTGATTCGGCACCGTGTAGTAATAGGTGGTCGAATCGTTGGTGGTGAACGCGTTCGAGTGTCCACCGAGCGCCGCACCGATCGCTGCGATCTGGTCGGCCGAAAGATCCTTGGAGCCGCGGAACATCATGTGTTCCTGGGCGTGCGCCATGCCGGGAAAGCCCTCCGGCGCTTCGCGCGAGCCGGCTTTGTAGGTCAACATCGTGGTCGCCACCGGCGCCATGCGATCCGGCACCACGATCACCTGTAGGCCGTTTTTCAGCGTTTTACGCTGTACCGCGGCGTTGGCGGTGCTGGCCTGTTGGCTTGCCGGCTCGCTCTGAGCGACTTGGCTGGCGTTATCCTGGGACGAGGCCGCCTGGGCGCTGGCCATTGCCAGACCCAGGACAGCGATCGGTAGAACGCGTGTCATCATCTAAAGTTTTCCCTCGTGGCCGACGCCGGCCGAACGTACAATGCCTACGGTGTACCACGACCGGGCCGGTCGTCGGCAAACGCAGGCTGGATTGATCAAGGCTTGGGTCCGAGGATGCGGGCCAGGGTGTCGCCGTCGGGCACGCCCTGATAGATCTGAACCTTGCCGTCGTCTTGCTGGTAGACAATGCCCGGCGTGCCGCGAATGCCGAGGCTTGCCATTAACGTATTGTTGGCGCTGATCTGGTGGCTGATCTGGGTTGGGATATCGTCTAGTGGCTGGATGCCGCCGGTCTTGTAGTGGCGCTCGTGGCGATAAAAGGCCGCGCTCGGGTCATCTGCTGTGAGCAGCGCCGCGGCTTTGCCCGGGCTGGAAGGCTTGAGAATACCGGTCATGATCTGGCGCAGCTGGACCTGGCCGGCTTCGACCCAGGGCCGCGACCGCTCGTAGAACGTATGACAATAGGGGCAGTTCGGGTCGGTGAACACATATACCGTACGCGGCGCATCGGACGACCCATCGGCGATCCATTCGGTCGAGGCCAGCTGTGACCAGGCCGATTTCTGTTCTGGCTTCGTGATCGCGGCATCCAGGGCGTCCTGACTGAGATTATGGCCCTTGGCATCCAGCATGGTGCCGACGACCACATGCTGGCCGTCCGGGGTCAGGTACAGCGTGACCGGCGTATGCCCGGCCTTGGCGGCATAGCCGGTCAGCCCGCCGGGCGCATCGAAGCGTTTGACGATGGTCAGGCCCTTGTCGGCCATCTGCTGGATCGGCGCTGGCCAGTCGCTGGCATGTGCTGAGCCGGTGGCCCATAGGCCGATCAGCGCCACAAGACAATAAAAACGCGAAGCCATGGCATCCAAGGATTGGGTGATTCGACGGCCAGCCTATGCGCGGTTTTTCCTCGGCGTCCAGTCATTTGGCGCGCCATCGGCGGTTGCGACGGTGGCCAGGGGCGCTCAGTGATCGGCATCCGGCGTCGGGCCGCGGACCACAGTGACAAAGCCCTCGGGGCGGATCCATTTCTTGAATGCAGCCTGGACCTGCTTGGCATCGATAGCGGGTACCTGGGCCGCTCGCCGATACGGATCATCCAGCGCTAGGCCCTCGATCGCCCGCCTGCCGATCGCTCGCCCGATGGCATCTGCGCTGTACTCCGATAGCGCCAAATGTCGCAGCAAGCCGACCTTGGCCCGGCGCAGGGTAGCCGCCGACACAGGATGCTCGCGCAGTTCGTTGAGTTCGGCCTTGATCACACGTTCGGCTGCGGCGACGTCGCTCGGCGCGCTGGCATAGTCAACGACGAAACTGGTGCGGTGCGGCGAGGTGCTGAACGTCGATCCGACTCGATAAACCAGCCCGCGCTCCAGCCGCAGAGCACGATACAGCCGGCTGTTGAGCATGCCGCCGAACAAGATTTGATTGCCTAGCACCAGCGCGTCGAACTCTTCGTCGGTACGGCGGATATCGACCAGTTCGGCTTCGGTGACCGCATCCTGGCTGCGAGTATCGTCGGGGACGTGGTACCGGCGGGCGGTGTTGAGCGGCACCGGATCGAGAAACAACTGCGGGCGCTCGCCCTCGGCCGCCCAGTCGCCGAAGTGCCGGGCGACGAGCCTGTGCACACGGGCCGGGTCGAGGTCGCCGATCACGACTAGGGTCGTGACGCCGGGCCGAAATACCCGCTGGTAGTAGGCCTTGAGGTCGCCATAACTGATCGACTGGATGTCCTCGACTGTTTCTTGCCGCAGCTTGGGGTCGTCTTTGGGCAGTAGACCCGCGGCCATGGTTTGGCTGCTGCGATAGTTGGCGCTGGCCAGCACGCCGGGGATGGCAGCGGCATAGTTCTGTTTGAAGATGCCGAACAGGCGTTTTGGAAATGCCGGCTGGCGCTCGCCTTCGGCCAGTAGCCTGAGCCCGGCGTCGAGCTGGCTCGGCATGACCGTCATCGCGAACTGTTGGCCAACTGAGATATTGGCGCCGATATCGTGAGCGGCTTGCTGGAAGGCCAGACGTCCGTGTTCGGTGGTACCGAACCGCATCAGCTGATTGACCAGGCCGGCAACGCCCATCTGTCCCTTGGGCGATTCCAGATACGGATTGCTCGTCACGGCGCCCAGCACATGCACGGCCTGCACATCCGAAGAAGGCACCACGATCAGCTTGAGGCCGTTGTCCAGATCGGCTTCGACGGGCGCTACCGTCTGTTTCGGGACATGCAGCTCGGTGAGCGGATCAGCTGCCCAGTCGGGCAGATCGGCTGTCGGTGGGTGTTCTTTGCCCAGGGTCTCGTCTGCGCTATTGCTGGTTTGGGCCACCGAAGCCACCTGGCCACTGCCCATCGGCGTGAGTTTCGCGACAACCGGCTTGTTGGTGGCAAAGATCTGCTGGGTGAGCGTATTGATCTGTTCGAGGGAGGCCGACTGCACGCGTGCCGCGATCTGGGCGGGCGAGTCCCAGCCGGTCATCAGGGCCGTAGACCAGACCTGGGCCAGCCCGGGAATCGAATCTTCCTGGCTGGCATGGCTCGTAGCTTCCTGACGTTTAGCTGCCGCCAGTTGCTTGGCGGTCACGCCATGCTGGCCCACCTCGCGCAATACGCTGGTCAAAGCCTCGGTGAGCTTGTCGGTATCCTGGCGCGGTCGAAAAGATGCGCTGACGAGCACCGTGCTCGCCGTGGCATAGGCAGTGGTCGAGGCGCCGGCGGCCGGAGCTTGGCCAGTGACCACTAGTCGGCTGGTCAGCGGTCCGGCTTGATCATTGAGAATATCGCCAAGCAGTCGCAGGGCGGCCGTCGCCTGGGGCTCGTCCTGGCCCGGTGCGCGATAGCCGACGGTCACCGAGCCGATGCCCGAATCGGTGACGAATTCGCGCTCGGCGGGCTCGAAGGTATCGAGATGGCCGCTGGGATGGTCGGGCAGCTCGCGGCGGGGAATATCGCCGAAGCGTTTCCGGATTGTGGCCAGCACGACCTGTGGGTCGAGATCCCCGACAACGGTCAGCGTGGCATTATTGGGTGTATACCAGGCCTTGTGAAAGGCGGCGATGCGCTTGGCGTCGGTGGTATCGAAATCCTTGGCCGTACCCAGCGGCGTATCGGCCAGAGGCGTGCCGGCCAGCAGTTGCTGGCGTAGCCAAGCGCGGGCACGAAACGCCGGATTCGATAGATCGCCGGAGACCTCGTTTTGGATCGCGCGACGTTCTTTGGCCCAGCGTTGAGCTGTGTCGTTGGCCCCGGCCATATGAATGGCCTGCATATGCAGCAATACCCCCAGGTACTGGGCCGGTACGGTCGCGTAATACTGGGTGAAGTCGGTCAGGGTCCGGGCGTTGGCGGCCCCGCCCAGGACCGCGATCAGGGCCAGATTCTGGTCTCGGGACAGCCCGGGGCTGCCTTGAAACATCATGTGCTCGGCGGCATGCGCCAGACCGGGGTGGTCGGCCGGCGTATCGCGCCCGCCGACGCCATAGGACACCACCGAACTCGCGACCGGGGCCAGATGGTTGGTGATGATCACGACGCGCAGGCCGTTGTCCAGCGTCGTACGGATCGGTTCGGGCGCGGTCTGGGTAGCGGCCGTGTCGCTATGCTTGGGCTGCGGCTTGGTATCGGCCGCTGCCGCGGTGTGGAAAATGAGCCCCCAGCCGAGTGCTGCGAGCGCGATGGCGAATCGTCGATGCATGGTGTCCCCCCGAACAGCTCTCTAATCGGATAGCGCAGGCAGGTGGGGCTGTCAATTCGGACGCTGGCGCGGGTGGGTCGCGACGGTTGTCTGCCGGATCGGTCTATATCGCCGTGCGTTCGGCGCGCATCGCCGAAAAACGATCACCGTCAGATAGTTTTAGGATGCAGCCAACAGCAGAAGCGGCGTAAGCCGGGCGACGTTTCAGGCCGCGCCCGGACACGCTTTAGCGATCGCCTGATGGTCGGCGCGCAGGCCGGTGCGCGTTTAAGGCGTTTCGGTAGCCGCTTGGAATCACAGACGCGACAGCAGCTCGGTTTTCTTGGCGCTGAATTCGTCATCGGTGAGCAGGCCGCGATCGCGCAGTTCGCCCAGGCGCTCGATGGCCTGGATGACATCGGTACTGGCTTCGTTGGTCGCGGTGGCCGGCGCTGTCGTCGTCGGCTGGGCAGGCCGGTCGGGGATGGGAGCCTCTATCGGTGTAAGCGCGTCCAGATCGACAGTGCCATGCTGGCTGACAAAGCTGACGTCGCTACTCCGGTTGTTTTGCTGCTGAGCCACGCCGGTAATGCGGTGATCGCCGGTATCGAAGATCTGTAGCCGGCCGCTACGGATCAACGCCAGGCGGCGGGTGGTCGGGAAATAAGCATAGTGCATATCGCCCTGGCTGCCGGTCGTGGCAGGGGTGCCCAGGGCTGAGGGCCAGGCGCTCTGGCTGGCCTGGCTGGAGGGACGATCGATGAGCCGGGTTTCGGCTTCGTAGACGCCGGCGATCTCGTTGCACAGCGCGTCGACCTTAGCCCGTAGACCATGGTTGAACGGCTCCCCGAGCATGATCATGCCGCCCTGCATCCATTGGCCCGGGCCGCCGAATTCCGGGTGGTCAAACGAGGCCATGCTGCCCCAGCCGGCATCTACGGCACGGATCATATGCCGTACCGCCTCGGTGCTGAAGCCGTGCTGTCGAGCCAGGTCGTCGGCGATCTGTTCGGCACGGGAAGTCAAACGCGTCATAGCGGCCACCGGTTGTCGGGTGATGCCGCCAGTTTAGGCCAGCACGCACGCTTTGTGCGCGCCGGCCACGACGATTTTATACCCCGCCGTCGACGTCCAGCAGGGCGCCGGTGGTGAACTGGGCCTCGCTGAGATAGAGGATTGCCTCGGCAATGTCTTCCGGTGTGCCGATGCGGCCGAGCGGGATCTTGGCCGGCGCTTCCTGGGGTTTGTTCGGCTGGCCGCCACTGGCATGGATTTCGGTATCGATCACGCCCGGGCGCACCGCGTTGACGCGGATGTTTTCGCCGGCGACTTCCTGAGCCAGACCTTCGGTCATGGTATCGATCGCGCCTTTGGAAGCGCCGTAGTCGATATAGGTGCCGGCACCGCCGCCACCGCCGGCATGGCTAGCCGCCGAAGAGACGTTGACGATCACACCGCCCTGGCCGCCATGGTCGGTGCCCATGCGCCGGATCGCTTCCCGGGCACAGACGAAGGGGCCGACGACGTTGATACGCATCATGCGCTCGATGCGTTCGGCGCTCATATCGGCCACCGTCGACGGATCGTCCACGATCCCGGCGTTATTGACCAGCGCGGTGACCGGCCCGAGGTGTTCGTCGACTGCGTTGAACAGGGCCACTACGTCGTCTTCGACCGACACATCGGCCTGTACCGCGATCGCGCGGCCGCCGTCTTTTTCGATCGCCGAGACCACGGCCTCGGCGGCATCGCGATTGCCGCGATAGTTGACGGCGACCTTGTAGCCGTATTTGGCGGCCATCAGCGACGTCGCCGCGCCGATCCCGCGGCTGCCGCCGGTCACGATCATTACCTTGTCCATGACACATCCTTGTACTGGAACAAAAGAACGCGTCTCAGCCTAAGCTACCGGTCCCCCTGTGGCCAGACGGCCAACGCAGTGGCCGGGCTCAAGTCGGTTCGTATGCTTTTCCAGTGCGGATGACGCCTTGCCCAGCGCGGGGCGATACGGCCTGTGGCACCGGGCCGGTTTTTCGAAGCGCCTGGCCGTCCGGGGCGCGGTGATAGCGTTGGCATCGTGGTTTGGCATGCTCGCAGAGCGGCGTCTCGGTAGCCCGGCCGGGCTGCGGTCGCGAGATATGGCTTCGATCCGGTGCTGCCGACGAGTCTACGGCGAGCATGCGTCGAAGCGTGGCGTATCGGCGGTGATCGCCGCGATCTCTCTGGCGTTGCGGCTCGGCGGTCCGTGCCAAGCGATGCCACCCCGGTCTCGGCCGGCCCTGGGGCGAACCTGGCGCGTGTCGAGGTTTCATACGAGTCCGCGCCCAGAGCGGTTTGCAGGGCGGCTGGGCTGTAAGTCGAGGCGCTGCGAGGGCGGCGTTGTGGCGCGACGTCAGCAAGCGGCCACGCTGGATTGTGGGCAAGCCGTCCTCGTTTCGAAGGGGTATGCCCCAAATCGCAGCGGGCCGCGTTGCGAGCCTCGATTGGGGCTCGCTCCAAACCTGGGTCTCACGCCTTGCCAGGCACGACTGGGGCAGCAAGGCAGCGCTCGGACGACACTTACAACAGGCCCTAGACCAAGCCCGGGAAATTACGGTTTTCAAGCCCTTGGGGGCCAGTCAGCATGGCCGGCTTACTTAAGACAAGTGAACACCATGCCCAGTTTGTTCGACGGCGCCAGCGCGCGCATCGAAGCCGCGCTTGAGCATATTGAGATTTCAGAAGACGTGGCCCAGGGGCTCGCCCAGCCGGATGCCGCGCTCAAGGTCGCTGTGCCGCTGCGCCACGACGACGGCCGGTTGACTGTGTTTTCTGGCTATCGGGTGCGCTACGACACCACGCTCGGCCCGGCCAAGGGCGGTATTCGTTTCCATCCCGACGTCAATGCCGACGAAGTGTCGACCCTGTCGTTCTGGATGGCGATGAAGTGTGCCGTGATGGGGCTGCCTTTCGGCGGTGGCAAAGGCGGGGTCGCGGTCGATCCCAAGCAGCTGTCGCGGGCCGAGCTGGAACGGTTGTCGCGGACGTATATCGACCAGGTCGCCGATGCCATCGGCCCTGATACCGACATCCCGGCCCCGGACGTCAATACCAATCCGCGTGTCATGGGCTGGATGGCAGATCAATACCGCATCATCACCCGCGCACACGCGCCGGGCGTGATCACCGGTAAGCCGATCGAGATGGGCGGCTCGGCCGGGCGCACGACCGCCACCGGCGACGGGGCTTATCACACCCTGGCGACAATGATGGAACGCTGGGAGCGCGATATCGACGGCACGACCGTCGCCATCCAAGGCTTCGGCAATGCCGGGCAGCGTTTCGCCAAGCTGTGTGCGGATGCTGGCTATACGGTGGTTGCGGTCAGCGACTCCTCGGGCGGTGTCTACAACGACAACGGTCTGGATATCGATAGTCTGGCCGAGACCAAAGCCAACCACGGCTCGGTGACCGAGGCCGAAGGCGAGCAGCTCTCGAACGCCGATCTGGTGACCCTCGATGTCGATGTGCTGGCGCCGGCCGCGCTGGAGTCGGTGATCACTGCCGACAACGCCGATCAGGTCGCTGCTGGGGTGATCGTGGAAATCGCCAACGGCCCGATTGCCAGCGACGCCGATGCCACGCTCATCGACAATAACGTGGCCGTACTGCCCGATATCCTGGCCAATGCCGGCGGGGTAACGGTGAGCTATTTCGAGTGGGTCCAGAACCGCCAGGCCTGGTATTGGGAAGCCGATACCGTGGCCGAGCGTTTGAACACGCGCATGGTCGAAGCCACCCAGGCGGTAGCCGATCGTGCCGACCAGCACGATGTCGATTATCGGACCGCGGCCTATATCATGGCCTTGGAAAAGATCGATGCTGCCACGGCGGCGACCGGCACCAGCGCGTTTTTCAGTAACGCCTGATCGTTAGCTGGCCACGGTCAATGCGTGGATTTCACCGTGGCCGGCTGTGTTGCCGCGTAGGAACGAGGCACCAAGGCCTCGGCGGTCGAGACGGTTCTGCCGGCGGCCCCTCGGGGCCTCGCCCGATATACGAGGGCGACAGGCCACGCCAAACCGCCCGGGCCGGCGTTGTCAGTCTGGGCGCCCGGTATCGACCGCGTGCCGCGAGGTATCGATCACCAGATGCCCGTTATGGACCCGCGACACGCAGGCACACATGCGTGTGTCGGTGGTTTTCTGGCGGGGGCTATAGAATACGTCCCGATGATCCAGCTCGCCGCTGTGTTCGAGTACGTCGATCGTGCATAGTCCGCACTCGCCGTGTTCGCAGTCGTAGAGGACATCGTCCACGCCGTGCGCGCGCAGGGCATCGAGCAGCGACTGATCCTGGGCGACCGTGAAATCGAGGTCGCGATTGGCCACCCGGACGTTGAATGCTGTATCCGGCAGTCGGCCGCTGCTGGCAAAGGTCTCGAAGCGGAAGCGCTCGGCCGGCCGGCCGCGTGCCAGCCAGGCGCCGAGAAACGCTTCTCGTAGTGACTGCGGACCACAGATATAGAGTTCGGCGTCGGCGGCTAGATCGTTAATGATTGCGCCCGGATCCAGCCGCTGGCCGGCGCCGGTCACGAACAGCTCCAGGCGGTCGCCGAGTTCGGCGGCGAGCTCGTCGACGAAGGCCATTTCTTCGCGACTGCGGGCAGTATACAAAAGCCGTAGCCGGCGTCCGGCGCGATTCAGCGCCCGTGCCATGCCGTACAGCGGGGTAATACCGATGCCGCCGGCGACCAGCAGCGCCTCGGGGGCACGATACGACAGGGCGAATCGGTCCTTGGGGTCGCTGACACGCAGCCGGTCACCGGCGACGAGCGACCAGAGATAGCGCGAGCCGCCGTGGCCGTCCGGTCGGTCCTTGACCGCGATCCGGTAGACGCCGGTTTCGGCAGCATTATCGATCAGCGAGAACGAACGATACTGCGGCCGGTCATCGACCAGAACTTCGACATCGATATGACTGCCCGGCGCATGCGGGCGAAGACCGTCGACCGGTTCGATATCGAAGACCCGGATGCCGTCGGCAACATCGTGCGTGGCGACCAGCCGCGCCGGGTTGAACTGTTGGTGGGTAGCCATGACAGGACTCCTGAAAACTTTGAAAATCGCCGGGCGTGCCTGTGTTGGCGCTTACAGCGCGCCGGCGTTTTTGATCAGCTGCAGACCGGGCAGATGCACCCTGTCCGGACCGTGTTCGAGCACGATCTCGAGATTGCGTTTGGCCAAGCGGGCATGTTCGCGAGCCAGGTCTTCGGCACGGCTGGACTCGCCGGCCTCGATCGCCTCGAACAGGCGGTGATGCTGGTACTGAGCGATCTTGAGGATCTCATGGGACTCGGGCAGGCCGGCCTGGGCCATGACGAAGGCACTGGGCGAAGCAAACGGCATGGCCGCAGAGCGCGCCAACGACTCGCGCAGCACCGCGCTGGCTGCGAGTTCTTGCAGCGTGTCGTGGAAAGCCGCATTGGCATTCATATATCGAGAAAAATCGTCTTCGCTCAGGGTGCTGCCGGACAGGATGTCGTCGAGCTCGGCGACCGTTCGGGCCAGCCCGGCCAGAGCGGCTCGTGTCGGCCGGTTTTCAGCCGCGCGCCGGGCGACTAGCCCCTCGAGTGTGCCGCGCAGCTCGATCGCATCGAACACATCCTGCTTATCGAATACCCGGATCTTGTAACCGCCCGAAGGGAGGGCCTCGATCAATCCTTCGTGTTCGAGCCGGACCAGCGCTACGCGAATCGGCGTACGCGAGACGGCCACACGTTCGACCAGCTTGGGTTCCGATAGCCGTTCGTCTACTGGCAGCTCGCCGTCGAGAATCATCTGCCGTAGACGCAGCAGTGCCTTGGTGCTTTGTTGCATGACCGCGCTCCCGTGCTCAGCCGGCGCTGGCTGTTTTCACGGGCCGGATCGGCGCATCGGGCTCGGCGGCAACGCGTTGTTCGATCAGCCGGCGGGCCCAGAGCGCGCCGGCATCGATGTTCAGGTGATAGAACGGCATGCGGCTGTGGCGCTCGATCGCGGCCTGTTGGGCTTCGAGCACCTCGACGTCCTGTTCATAGACGCCCGATTCACCGTTGACGTGGGCGGTATGCAGGGCGTCGGTCCACTCTGGATCGTCGATGTGGTGATCGCGGACGAAGTTCCAGAAATAATGGCAGCTGGTTTCGGTTTCCGGCGTGATGGCCGCCAGGAAATAGCCGGTCACGCCCTGCGAGCGATCGCCCTCGGGGGCGCCGGTGCCGGTCTCGGCCACGCCGACGTCGCCGACCACCGTAGAGGGCGCCTCGAAGCGGATCTTGTGCCAGCGATCGACGGCCACGTCGCGGCCGAGCTGCCAGGCCCAGAAGGGCGGGGCATCGTGATCGAGCATCCAGCGGGTCATGGTCACGAAACGGTCGTCGTGTTCGACTTCGAACGGTGTACGAGTGATCGCGTCGTGGCCGATGCTGCCGGCATGCACGAAGGTTTCGTGGGTCAGATCCATGAGGTTGTCGACCAGCAGACGGTAGTTGCAGCCGAGGCTGTAGAAGGTGCCGCCGCGGCCAGCCAACTGTGGGGCGTCGTTCCAATGGAAATCGGGTACGTCGTCAGGGTCGGCCAGCGCCGGATTGCCCGGCCAGACCCAGACCAGGGAATGGCGTTCGACGGTCGGGAAATGCCGTACGCAGGCCGAGGGGTTCACGGTTTCCTGCGAGGGCATGTAGACACAGCGGCCGTCGCTGTCGAACTTAAGGCCGTGGTAGCCACACATCACGCGATCACCGTCCAGCTTGCCCATCGACAGCGGCAGCAGGCGATGCCAACAGGCATCTTCCAGGGCGGTGACTTCGCCGTCGGTCTTGCGATACAGCACCAGGTCGGTATCGCAGATCTTGCGGGCCGATAAATCGCGTTCGATTTCATGGCTCCAAGCGGCGGCATACCAGGCGTTGCGTGGGTAGCTGCGTTCCGTCATGGGTCTCCTCCGAAGCGTGTCCGCTAGGTTTGGGTATTCATTATGTATACATATTGTCTATATCGATCGTGGCGAGTGCAAAACAGGATGCTATGAGTTTTTTGTTTATAGTCAGAAGCTTGTGATTGTGCCTGATGTCGGCCTTTGGTCTTATAGGCGAAAGTATGAGCCGGATTGGCGATGTGACTGGGCGGATGCGTGTACTGGTTGTGGCTGTACGAGTACGGCTCTAAAGCCTGGTTTGCTCTAAAAGATGCTGTTTTAAATGAGGTATATCAGCTCGGCGCGGGGAAGGGGCTGTAGGCATGCGCCGCTAGGCCTGTATACAACTAGTTGGATTACCGTGCCCGATAGAGCGTCGTTGCCGTGCAACGGCCCATCGCGGCTCTTGCCGGGGCCGGGCCGCCCGACATTAGACGGCCCGCAGGGCAAAGCCGCCCGGCCGGCGCCGACCGTCATGGCGTCGAAGGATCGACGCCGGCTGGGTCGATATCGATCACACAGGCGGTGGCTCACCGTCGATTGCCGGCCGGCGGTACGGCCTGCCAGTTTATGCAGCGCAGGCCTCGGGCTTGCCGGGTTTATCCTCTACGGCTTACATGACTGACGGGCTGGCTGCGGTTTCGGTGTTCGTGAGCGCCTGTTTCATGAGCTTGCCGGCGGCGTTGCGCGGTAGCGCTTCGACGATCACAACGCGCTTCGGGATCTTGTAGCGCGCTAGCCGTTGCTGGCAATGCGCGATCAAGTCGTCGGCATCGATCTGTGATCCGGGCACGAGCACCACATAGGCATGGCCGACTTCGCCCCAGCTGCGGTCGGCCACCCCAACGACGGCTGCCTCGGCGACCTCGATATGGGCGATTAGCGCGTTTTCGACTTCCGTAGGAAAGACGTTCTCGCCGCCCGAAATGAACATATCCTTCTTACGGTCCTTGATCGTGATATGGCCGTTGGCGTCGGCCTGGCCGATATCGCCCGTGCGCAGCCAGCCGTCCTCGCTCAAGGCGCGGGCCGTCTCGTCTGGGCGATTCCAGTAGCCCGGGGTCACGTTGGGCCCGCGTACGAAGATCTCGCCGGCTTCGCCCGGGCCGACATCGTTTTCGTCTTCGTCGACCAGGCGGACGGCTAGAAACGGGGCGGGCAGACCGACGCTGCCCGCGGTTTCGGCAATCAGCTTCGGGTCGAGCGGTACATGCATGATGGTGCCGGCTTCCGTCATGCCCAGACCGTTCGAGATCTTGATGCCGTGTTCGAGCCACCAGTTCACCTCGGCCGGCGAAATCGGGGAGCCGCCGGTGAACAAAGCTTGCAGGTGCCGCCACCGGGCCGGGGCGAAATTCGACTGCTCGGCGAGCATATTGGCCATCTTGGGCACGCAGAAGTAGTGAGTCACGCCGATATCCGGGTCGGCCAGCAGGCGATTGGTGCGCTCGGGATCGAAGCCTGGAGTGATATGCAGGGCACCGCCGAACAGTAGTGCTGTCCGCATGCTCGGCAGCAGGCCGATCACATGAAACATTGGCGCATCGCACAGAAAGACGCTGTTCCAGGCGACGCGTCCTGGCACGCCGAAGTTGAAGGCGGTGGCGTTGATATTGTCCCCGGTGACCATGACCCCTTTGGGGCGCCCGGAGGTGCCGGAGGTATAAAGGAGGATCTTGGTGCTGTCGCTGGGCCAGGCTTTGGACCGTGGTGCCGGAGCGTAGCTTGCGGCCTGCTGCGCCAGCTCGGCGACCTCGACGCTCTGGCACTCCGCCGGCAGGCCCGATAGTCGCTCTTGGCGATCGGTCACCACCAGTCGCGGCTGACAATCTTCGATGATGGTGCCCAGCTCGGCCGCCGACAGCCGATAATTCAGGGGCGCGAAAATAGCGCCCAGCCGTTCGACCGCCAAATCAAGGATGAGTAAGTCAGCGCCGTTGTTGGCCACGGTCGCGACGCGGTCGCCCGGGCCGATGGGGTAGTGTTGGGCAAGCAGCGCCAGGGTTTGCTGGATCGCGCGATCGAATTCTGCATAGGTCCAGCGGCGTCCGGTCGCGATATCGTGACACGCCAGCTGGTCCGGTTGCCCGTACGCATGCAGGGTAACCGGATCCGGCATGTTCCATGGGGACATAAGAGTTTCCTTGCCAAGTCGGGGAGCAGGCGGCGGCACGGCCGCCGGTCGGACGACCGGCGGCGATGGCATGACGGCCGCCCTAGCAGTGGCCAGCGGCCTAGCGTTGATAGGCCTGCAAGCCGGGCTTGATCGTTTTGTCGTCCAGAAACTGCTTGAGGCCCTGAGCACGGCCCTGTTCAGGGTCGCGATGGTTGGACTGGTCGATCTTGGCGTACAGATAGTCTTCGTTCTGTTCCCAGGTCAGTTCGCGGCAACGCTTGAAGCCATGCTTGGCGTAGCGCAGGGCGACCGGGTTCTTGTCGGTGAGTTTGCCTGCCAGTTCGGTCACCGCTTCGCGTAGCTCGGCGCCGGGCACACTGCGGTTGATCAAGCCCATGGCCGCGGCCTCGGCACCGGTGAAGGTGTCACCGGTCATGATGTAGTACAGCGCTTCGCGGTGGCCGATGGTATCGGCCAGGGCCTTGCTGACCAGATTGCCGGGCGGGATGCCCCAGTTGATCTCGGACAGGCCGAACACGGCTGTTTCGTCGGCGAGCGCCAGATCGCAGGCCACCAGTGGCGAAAAGCCACCGCCGAAGCACCAGCCGTTGACCATGGCGATGGTCGGCTTGGAGTAGAAGCGCAGTAGCTTCCACTGCCATTGCGAGCAGTCGCGACGAATGCGCTCCTGGACGATTTCTGGTTGTGCGTCGATTTCCCGAAAGTATTCCTTGAGATCCATGCCGGCGGTCCAGGACTCACCTGCGCCGGTCAGCACCAGAACCCGGGCGTCGGTATCGAGCTCGAGCGTCTCGAGCACGTCGATCATCTCGCGATTGAGGGTCGGGTTCATCGCGTTGCGCTTATCCGGTCGATTCAGCGTAACCCAGGCAATACCCGTGCTATCGACATCGACCAGAACCGTGGACCAGCGGTTGGCATAGTCAGCCATTAGGACTCCATCTGCATGCATTAAAAGTGCAATTATTCCCGATACACAAATTATTATAAATAACTAAAAAGTCGTACAACTTAGGATCGCTAGACCAATGCTGGCTGCAGAGCTAGGGGATGGCGCATGCGGCCGAAGCGGCGTCGTATCCGCGATATGGCGCAGCACTGGCGGATCTACACAAGCCGCCGGTTATCGGGGCCGGGTCAGCTCATCCGACGGTGGGGTACAGATACAATCCGATCTTGCCGGCCTGAGGGGTGGCCACGAATCATGAGGGTGTATCGAAGCACACAGCCAGCTTGCCCGGCTGAAGAGCAGTACATACCAAGCCGCGGCCGGTTTTTGGCCGCCCCGGAAGGTGTGCTCGTGATATCGATGACAGCGGGCTCAGGCCGCGGCGGTAAGCAGGGAAGTCGAATAGCCGCGCGCGCCTCGCACGACACATCGGCAAGCCCTGACTCAATCTGGGCCGTCGGGCAGGGCCGACCTAAGGTTGGGTAGGGCTTGAAACCATGCTTGGCAGCGGCGTGAACCTGGTATATTCGCCCGGGGCACCGGTCGGCGTGAATCGCCCGTGCTTGTCTGTACCGAGGCCAGGCCGCATCGGTTATGGGTCGATAAGCCGCACTCGATTCGGCCTCGAAACCGCCGCGTATCGGGCTACCGCTAGCCGCTATCGTCGGCATCGGTGCGCAGGTCAACCCAAAATATTCGAAATGACGGTATACGCTTGGCTTGTACAGAGGAATTCGACCGGGATTGTCGGCCGGTATTCGCTGTCGATAGGCGATCGGCTGGCGTACGCGCCAAGCCCTTTATCGGCGCCGGTTTTAATCGACCATAACGTTGCACGGCCGTGCCTTCAGCAATGCCGACACTGGTTTTTTGAATAGTGTTTAAAAATGCATATATTTGTAGGACCATATAAATATATGCAGACCGGTAGCAACTCGGTAGGCTATACAAGTAGAACATACGCCTCGAAAATTCGATGCCCGAAGCCGTACCTCCGATTTTGACGTTTACGTGCCGGCTTCGAGTAGATATTGGCAAGGCCATGGATTTGGGCTTGCGGGCGCAAGGCCAGCGGCGATTCATGCCGATTACCGGGGGTACAGTGGAGGGGCCTTATCTAAACGGTCGTATTCTCGCGGGGGGTGGCGACTGGCAGACCGTTCGCAGCGACGGTGTCGTAGAGCTGCATGCGCAGTATGCGATCGAATTAATCGATGGCACCCCGGTCGAAATCGAGGACCGCGGATTCCGACATTTTGATTCTGAGGCCGTGAACCTCTCACCGGCCAATGGGTCAATGTCTTCGACGGGGTACTACTTTCAGACTAGCGCGCGTCTAAACGCGGCTGCCGGCTCGTATGAATGGTTATCACGAACAGTATTCGTGGCCAGCGCCGAGCGGCATGCCAAACAAGTCGTCATCGACCTGTTCGCGCTCGGTAACTTTCGATGTGCTTGAGGGGCACTGAATATGGCTCAAATCATGACTTCAACCAATCAAACGCCCGCCACGACATCGACTATCGATACGCTGGATGACAGTGCATTGCGAGGATTTGTCGGCTATCAGCTCAAACGTGCCGATCTGATCATGCAGCAGACTTTTGCTCGCGAAGTTGGAGAACCGTTCGGGCTGCGTCAGACCGAGTTTTCGGTGCTGGTGTTGCTATCGGCCAACGATAGCGTGAAGCACAAGCAGATCAGTGCGGCCCTGGGCGTGGCGCCTTCTAACATGGTCGGCGTGATGAGCGCGCTGGAAAAGCGCAAGCTGGTGACGCGGCGTCAGGATCCGACTGACGGCCGTTCTTCATTCTGGCAGCTGACCGACGCCGGGCGGGAGCTGGAACGCCGGGCTTCGGCGGCGGTACGTCGGATGGAAAACAATCATGTCGCCGACGAGACCGAAAGTCATCGCGGTGAGCTGGTCGAGGCGCTCGATCGGCTCTGGGGCAGTGACGAGATCGAAGCCTCCGGTTCCTCGTAGTGAGTACCGGCTGGCCAGACGGCCAGCCGCTTCGAGTTCGGCGGCGGCTCGGTGCCCGGTCCGTGATCCAGGCGCGAGCCGCCGTCTAGGTTAACGCCGGGCCGAGCTGATCAGGCTGGCCACCGTGGTGATAACGAGCACGCCAACGATGATCGACAGCGACAGCCAGATCGGGATCTCGGGGATCGCCGTGATGTGCTGGCCACCGTTAACGAACGGCAGTTCATTGTTATGCAGGGCCTCCAGAATCAGCTTGATCCCGATGAAGCCAAGAATGACCGCCAGGCCTAGGCTTAGATAGACCAGCCGATTGAGCAGTCCGCCCAGCAGGAAATACAGCTGGATCAGGCCGAGCAGGGCAAAAGCATTGGCCGTGAACACGATATAGGGCTGCTTGGTGAGCCCGTAGATCGCGGGTATCGAATCCAGTGCGAACAAGATATCGGTCGCACCGATCGCGATCATCACGATCAGCATCGGCGTGATCATGCGGCGCCCGTTCCGCACGATCGTCAGCTTGGCACCGTTATATTCATCGGTGGCCGGAAGGTATTTTTCGGCCAAACGCACGGCGATGTTCGGCTCGTAGGTTTCGTCCTGTTCGTGCGACGAGGTCGCCAGGGTATAGGCGGTATACAGCAGAAATACGCCGAAAATATAGAATACCCAAGAGAAGTGCTCGATCGCCGCGGCGCCCGCGGCAATAAAGATCGCGCGCAGGATCAGGGCGATCACCACCCCTACCAGCAAGACCTTCTGCTGATAGGCCTTGGGCACGTCGAAGGCCGCCATGATGATCACGAACACGAATAGATTGTCGACCGACAGACTTTTCTCGGTGACATAGCCGGCCAAATATTCAACGCCGTGGGCGGCGCCCCAGACCCACCACAGCCCGGCGCCGAAGATCAGTGCGATCACCACATAGAAGACCGACCAGCCCCCGGCTTCCCGGAGCGAAGGCTCGTGCGGGGTGCGTACATGGGCAAAAAAATCAAAGAAGAGCAGGCCGACGATGCCAGCGATCGTGGCAGCCCACACCCAGACGGGTACGTCCATAGGCGAACTCTGTAGACCTGAATGAAACACGCAACATAGATGCGCATCACGAGCTTACGTGAGCCGATGTTCAATTTCAGTCAAGACGATCGCCGCCTGTGCTGCGAGGGATTCTCGCCGGCCGGCAACGCGGTTATCCTGAGTGGGATGCGACAGAATAATTCCCATAACGTCGACGCTTGGATCTGTGTCTATTGTGGCTCGCGCGACGGCCTGAACCCGGCCTATCGCGCGGCTGCGAGCGCGCTCGGTGAAGCGCTGGCCCAGGCCCGCCTGGGGTTGGTCTACGGCGGCGCCCAAGTCGGGCTCATGGGGGCGGTGGCAGATGCCGCGCTGGCCGCCGGTGCTCCGGTCTATGGCGTGATTCCCCGCGGGCTGGCCGAACGCGAGGTCGCCCACCAGGGGCTGACCGAGCTGAGCGTGGTCGAGACCATGCACCAGCGCAAGCTCGCCATGATCAATGCCTCTGACGGCTTCATCGCCATGCCTGGTGGTTTCGGTACGCTCGAGGAATTGTTCGAGGTGCTGACCTGGCACCAGATCGGCTGGCACGATCGGCCTGCCGGTCTGCTCGATGTCGATGGTTTCTATCAGCCGTTGATCGCTTGCATGAATCATATGCGCGACCAGGGCTTCGTGCCCGACGCGCATGTCGCGCGTATCGCCGTGTCCGAGCAGCCGGCAGCGCTGGTCGAGCAGATGATGGCCAAGTTGGCCATTCAGGCCTGAGCCGCCAATGGCGCGCCCGATCGCGGCCCCGGCCAGTTTGGCTGCCGACCCCACGGCCTTTATCGCGGTCGATGTCGAAACCGCCAATGCCGAGTCGGGTAGCATCTGCCAGATCGGCTTTGCCCGTTTCACCGGCGGCCAGCTGATCGACAACTGGTCGTGGCTGGTGCATCCCCAGACCTATTTCTCGGCGGCCAATACCGCGATCCACGGCATTCGCCCGGGCGACGTCAGCCATGCGCCGGACTGGGCTGGGGTCTATCCCGATGTGGCCGCCCTATTGACCGATCAGATCGTGGTCTCGCATACGTCGTTCGATGTGACCGCGATGACCCGTGCCTGCCTAGCCCATAATCTGGCGCCGATCCAGGCCCGCTGGCTGGACTCGGTGCGGGTGGCACGACGGGCTTTCCCGCAGCTCAAACAGCGCGGCGGGCACGGTCTGGCCAACCTGAAAACCGTTCTCGAGCTCGAGTTTGCACACCACGATGCCGGCGAGGATGCCCGCGCGGCCGGCTGGGTGGTGGCCGCGGCGAGCGCGGCCACCGGTCTGTCGGCCACCGACTGGCTGACCGCCGCACACCGCCCGGTGCGGGCGTTTACCGGCTAATCCCCCCAGACCTGGCGAGCAGTGTCCACCACACGCTGGAGCTTGGCCCATTGATCGTCCTCGGTCAGCGCATTGCCTTCGACGGTGCTCGAAAAACCGCACTGCGGCGACAGGCACAGCTGATCGAGATCGACATAGGCCGCGGCCTCGCCGATCCGCCGTGCCAGGGCGTCGGTTGATTCCAGTTCGGCGGTCTTGGACGAAACCAGCCCGAGTACGACGTTCTTGTTCGCCGGCACATGCCGTAGCGGGGCAAAGTCGCCCGAGCGCTCGTCGTCGTATTCCAGAAAATAGGTGTCCACGGCCAGTTCGTTGAACAGCACCTCGGCGACCGGCTCGTAGCCGCCTTGGGCGAACCAGGTGCTGCGATAGTTGCCCCGGCATAGATGGATGCCGACCGTCAGATCGTCCGGCCGGCCGGACAGCGCCGCATTGATCAGTTGGGCATATTGCTTGGGCAGAGTGTCCGGATCTTCGCCACGGCCCTCGGCTGCGGCGCGCATGTCGGGATCGCACAGATAGGCCAGATTGGTATCGTCGAGCTGGATATAGCGACAGCCGGCGCGATACAGCGCATCGATCTCGTCGCGATAGCAGGCCGCCAGATCGTCGAAAAAAGCATCCAGCTCTGGATAGGCCTCGATATCGATCGCGGCGCGCCCGCCCCGGAAATGCACCATGGTCGGCGAGGGGATCGAGACCTTTGGTGTGGCCTCGGTCTGGGCCGCCAGGAACTGGTAGTCGGCGACCTGGATCGGCCGGGCATGGGCCAGCTTGCCGGTCACCGACAACTGCGGCGGGGTGAACCCGTCTTCCGAGGCGGCCGCGCTCTTGTTCGCGGCGATCCCGCCGGTCACCGATACGCCGTCCAGCTGTTTGAGGAAATCCAGATGGAAATAGGCGCGCCGGAACTCGCCGTCGGTCACATCCTGTAGTCCGACCGATTCCTGCTTGCGTACTGCGTCGGCGATCGCGCGATCCTCGACTTCGCGCAGGGCGTCGGCATCGATCTCGCCGCTGGCATAGCGCTGGCGTGCCTCGAGCACGGCCTGTGGCCGCAGCAGACTGCCGACGTGTTCAGCCCGAAAGGGCGGGTTGCTATGACGCATAGATGGCTCCTGTCGTAAGGGACTATTGTTCCAGTTCGGCGAACGGCAGTCCGACGTAGTTTTCAGCGATCGTGGCACGCCCGGCTTTCGAGCCCAGGTAATAGCCGAGCTCGGCCTGTTGCATCCGGGTGTCGAAGTCCTCGGTTGCCGAGAACTTATGCAGATTAGCGGTCATCCACCAGGAAAACCGCTCGGTCTTCCAGACCCGGGACAGGCAGGTTGCCGAATAGCGCTCCAGCAAGTCGGCGCGACCATCGTTATAGATTGCCTGGAACAGCCGATAGGCAGTGTTGACATCCGATACGGCCAGATTCAGACCCTTGGCCCCGGTGGGCGGCACGATATGGGCAGCATCGCCGAGCAGGATCAGGCGCCCGTGTTGCATGGGTTCGGCCACGAAACTGCGCAGCGGCGCGACTGATTTTTCGATCGACGCGCCAGTCACCAGCGTATCGGCAACCGGCTCGGGCAGGCGGCGCTTGAGCTCGGCCCAGAATGCCTCGTCGCTCCAGTTGTCGGGCGATTCGGTGTCGGGCACCTGGATGTAATAGCGGCTGCGACTCGGCGAGCGCATGCTGCACATGGCAAAGCCGCGCTCGTGGGTGGCATAGATCAGCTCTTCGGCGACCGGCGGCGTATCCGACAACACGCCGAGCCAGCCGAGCGGATACTCGCGCTCGAAGGTCTTGAGCCGGTCTTCGGGGATACAGCTGCGCGAGACACCGTGAAAGCCGTCGCAGCCGGCGATATAGGCACAGTCCAGACGGTATTGTTCGCCTTCGTGGATGAAGGTGACATACGGGCTGTCGGTATCGATCGCCTGTGGCTGTACGTCCTCGGCTTGGTAATAGGTGCTGGCCCCGAGCGATTGGCGTGCGTTCATCAGATCGCGAGTGACCTCGGTCTGGCCATAGACCGTGACGTGCTTGCCGCCGGTCAGGCCGGCCAGGTCGATGCGTACACGCTCTCCGGCAAAGGCGATATCGAAGCCGTCGTGGACCAGCCCGTGGGCATCGAGGTTGGTATCCACGCCGGCCTCGCGCAGTAGATCGACCGTGCCCTGCTCGAGCACGCCGGCACGAATGCGGCTCAGCACGTAATCGGCCGAACGGCGCTCAAGAATGATGTTGTCGATACCGGCAACCGTGAGCAATTGTCCGAGCAGCAGACCGGCCGGGCCGGCGCCAATGATGGCGACCTGGGTTTTCATCGCTTCTCCGTGAAATCGGGTTTGGATTCGGCGTATGGCCGCGGCCTGCCGGAACGACAGGCTTGGGCGCGAGACGGCGGTGTGGCGAACCGTCTAGAAATCGAAGAACACGGTTTCGTCTTGGCCTTGTAGCCGGATGACGAATTCATAGACCGGTTCGCCGGCTTGGCTGTCTTCGCTCCGGGTCGCGATCAGGGTTGGGCGGCGCTCGGCAGGCACCCGATTGAGAAACGGGCAAGCCTGGTTGGCCTCGGCTTCGTCTTCGAAATACACACGGGTGTGCAGATGGATATTGATGCCGCGAGCGAACACCATGAGATTGATATGCGGCGCCATCTCGGAGCCGTCGGGATGGCCGACCCGGCCGGGTTTGACGGTGGCGAACGACCAGCCGCCGGCTCGGTCTACGCCCATCCCCGGTGCGGCACGGCCGAAACTGTTGAAGGCGTTGTCGAAGGAAAACTCGGTGACATAGCGGCCCTGGGCATCGGCCTGCCAGGTCTCGATCAGCACGTCCTCGACCGGCAGGTCGTTGCCATCGAGCACGAGCCCGTGCAGGTGGATACGCTGGCCCTCGGCGTCGGCCCCGGCCATGACGTTGGCGATTTCGTGCTCGCGTTCCGGCAGGCCGGCCACGTTGAGCGCCAGGCCGATATGCACATAGGGCCCGGCCGTCTGCGACGGTGTTTCGGGCAAGAAAACACTGTTCGGATCCAGCGGCTGGCGATGGTTGTACTGCTGCATGGCGGGCTCCTAGAAGTTCTCGAAAAAAGTCTGCAGGGCGCCGCGGGTGACGATGTCGAAGCGATATACTAGGCAGTCGAAGGAGCGCGAGCGAGCCAGGTCCAGCCGCGAGGTCAGAGTCTCGATCGCATCGGCATCGTTGATGGTGTTCACGATCGGGCAGTGCGGAATCAACGGATCGTTCTCGAAATACAGCTGGGTGATCAGCCGAGTCGAAATCGACGGCCCCATCACCGAGACATGGATATGCGCCGGGCGCCAGGAGTTGGGATCGTTCGGCCAGGGGTAGGGCCCGGGCTTGATGGTCCGAAAGCGATACCAGCCGTCCGCGTCGGTGACCGTGCGGCCGACACCGCCGAAGTTCGGGTCCAGCGGCGCAGCGTAGGTGTCTTTCTTGTGCCGATAGCGCCCGCCGGCATTGGCCTGCCACATCTCTACCAGGGTGTGGGGCACTGGCTTGCCGAACTGATCGATCACCCGGCCATAGACTTGGATACGC
This sequence comes from Salinisphaera sp. SPP-AMP-43, assembly GCF_049568105.1. Classification (GTDB taxonomy): domain Bacteria; phylum Pseudomonadota; class Gammaproteobacteria; order Nevskiales; family Salinisphaeraceae; genus Salinisphaera. The sequence continues at coordinate 3,947,964 of NZ_CP145335.1, read as the reverse complement.
TCGCCAACCGGCAGACCGGCGCGGCCCTGGCCTTCCCGATAATTATTGAGCAGGTCATTGTCGTAGGGCCCGAGCGCCAGGCCGTGAAAATCCGGACCGGAAATCTCTGAGGCGCTTGGCGTCTGGATCGCCATCAGTGCCTGGCGCGGCGAGCGAGCCACCGAGGTCTTGTAGCCGGGCGCATAGGCGGGCGGATGCCAGTTTCGGTCGCGCATCACGAATGCGGTGTGCTCGTTGGTTGCCATCGGTTCGTTGACCTCCTCCAAGGCGGCTTGAAGCCGTCGGTTGTAGAGGTCTGAACTTGCCGTGGCGGCATCAGCCCGCCAATTGAAAAGTGCGTATTCCGGTATATCTATGCGGTTATATCGACAGACGATTGGCCCAATCCACACCCGGGTATTCGGCAGCCGTCGATCGCAGGCAATCGCAGAACTGGCGGGCGGCGCGCGACATCGGCTGGCTGCGATTGATGGCGAATCCCACCGAGCCACCGCGGATCTCCACCGGCGACGCGACTACGACCATTTGATGAGAGGCCACAGCCGCTCTGGCGGTGTCTGCCGGGGTCACCCACACGGCCTCGCTGCGCAATACATAAGCCCGCGATAGCGGCAGCGACAAGGTCTCGATCGCGTGCCGCGGTTCGATCGATTGTTCGACCCAGTAGCGCTCGAGCTGTTCGCGCAAAGTAGTGCCACGGGGCGGGATCACCCATGGGTAATGGGTCAGCATATCGAGACTCGGCCCTTCGCTGTCGGCAAGGGCCGGGTGGCCGGCCCGCACCACCACGATCATCGGCTCGTAGTATAAATGCTCGAAACTCAGATCTCGGATTTCCTGGGCCTCGCTCATGCGGCCGATCACCAGATCGAGCTCACCAAGCCGCAGCCGGGTGAGCAGGGCGGCACTCGTGCCTGTATCCACTTCGACGCGCAGGTCGGGCTGCTCGCGATGCAGCTCGGCCAGGGTTTCCGGCAACAGGCCGCCTTCGACGTTGGACAGTGCCCCAAGGCGGATCACGGTCTCCGGATCGTTGCTGCGCACGGCGGCAATCCCTTCGTCGATCGAGCGCAGGGCCGGTGCGGCATGGCGTAGCAGAGTGCGCCCGGCCAGGGTCAGCGTCACCCCGCGCGGGCCGCGCTCGAACAACACGACCCCCAGGTTGGTTTCTAGTTCGCGAATCGTTTTGGACATGCCCGGCTGGGTGATCGACAAGGCCTCGGCCGCGGAGGCGAACTGGCCGTGGCGGGCGACTTCGGCAAAGGCGGCCAGATGACGGAGTTTGATCGGCGAGTGAATCATGGCGACGCGCTAGACGGGCGAAATGGATGAGCGGGAATGCCGGGCCCTGGGGGCAAGCAGCTGGGCTGGCTGGTCGTGATACAGCATACTTAACAATCACGACGGCGCGATCGTCGGCCCAGGACGGCAGCGTAGCGATTGGCCCGGCCTATGGTGGCCAGGATGGCCGGCAGGCCGTGTCTGGTGCCCGGTATCGAAGGTGCCGACGTGCGCGTTCATCCGGCAGTGGGCAGGGATCGGGGCGCGGGCAGATCTGCGTGGCAGCAAGCCGTGCCCTGGTCTGGTCGTATGTTTGGGGTTCGGTGCCCGTGGTCGGTCGCAGCGGTGGCTGGGCCGGCCACACGGGTGCCTTGGCTCTGGTTTTTAGGGCGCGTCGAGGGTGAGAATCGGCTTGAGCGTCCGGCCGTTCTCGCTGTCTGCAGCTGCCTGGTTGATGTCTTCGAAATCGTAGTAGCGCACGAGTTGGTCGAAGGGAAAGCGCCCTCTCAAATGCAGATCGACCAGCGCTGGAATGAAGGTTTTGGCCACGCTGTCGCCTTCGACGATCCCGCGGATCTGCTTGCCGCCGACCAGCAGATCGTTGACGTCGAATGCGCTCTGTTCGCCGAGCGGCGGTGCGCCGACGACGCCGATAACGCCGCGTTTGTCCAGGCTTTCGATAGCCTGTCGCAAGACCGTGGTATTGCCCGTGGATTCCAGGGCATAGTCGACGCCGCTGCCGGTGAGCTGGCAGATCGCCTCGACCGGATCGGCGTAGGTGGCATCGATGGCTTGGGTCGCGCCGAGTTCACGGGCCAAGGTCAGCCGTGACTCGCGGCGGTCCACGGCGATGATCTCGGCCGCGCCCATCACCCGGGCTGCCATGATCGCGGACTGACCGACGGCGCCGGCGCCGAAGATCGCCACCCGGCTCATCGGCGATACAGCCAGGGCGTTCATTATCGCACCGGCCCCGGTCTGAATGCCGCAGCCTAACGGACCGAGCAGGGCCAGCGGGGCCGCCTTGGGCACCCGGATCGCGTTGCTCTGTCGACAAAGCGCATAGGTCGCGAACGACGATTGACTAAAAAAATGATCGTGGACCGGCCGGCCGTGTTCGTCGCTTAAGGCATGTCCGCCGTCCGGGCCCGAACCGCCGAAGTTACGCTCGAAAAATTCACCACAATAGCTGGGTGCGCCTTCGTAGCAGTGTCGGCAGCGGCCGCAGTAGCCATAGGACATCACCACATGGTCGCCGGGGGCCACGGTGGTCACGCTCGGTCCGACCGCTTCGACCACGCCGGCGCCTTCATGGCCGAGTACGGCAGGCAGCGGCACGGGATAGAGCTGGTCACGTACGATCAGGTCGGTATGGCACAGCCCGGTGGCCACGACCCGTACGCGCACTTCATCGGCCCGGGGCGCGCGTAGATGCAGGGTGCGCATTTCGAAAGGCGCGCCCTGGCAAGGGGTGATCGCGGCCCGGATCTGGCGAGACAACGAGGCTTCGGGCATGGCCGGCTCCTTAAGAGGACGATGGGTTCACAAAACACCTGCGCTGCGGCTTTGGCCGCGGCCGATGGCGTGCCGCGGCCCGGCCGCAGCGAGGCGACCGGGTGCGCGCTCGGGCCTCAGGTCTGGTTGGCGACGGTGGCCTCGCTGGCGGCGCCGCTCAAATCCCGCGGGCGCAGCAGGAACAGGCAGACTGCGGCCAGCAGCGCGCCGGAGGCCATGAAGATCGCTACGCCTTGAAGTCCAAAGCCACCGTCGAACAGAAAGCCGGCGATGATCGGCGACAGCGCCGCGCCAGCGCGGCCGACGCCGATGGCAAAGCCGGTGCCGGCGCCGCGGACCTGGGTCGGGAAGACTTCGGCAAAGATTGCATACAGCCCGACTACGCCGGCGTTGGTGAAAAAGCCGGCGATCGCGGCAATCAGCGACAGCTGCAGCAGGGTAGTCTGGCCGGCGCCGAACACCGAAACCATCACGAAGCCGCCGAGCAAGGCCACGATCGTGACCACGTGAGTCGGCAGACGCCGGGTGATCGCGCCGAGCAGAATCCCGCCGAGGGCGCCGCCCACGTTGGCCCAGACCAGAACGCCGGCCGCCGAGGAGGCAACATAGCCCATATCGACTACGATCTTTGGCACCCATTTGAGGATGAAATAGAACGTCGAGATATGCAGGAAATAGGCGGCGGTGACCAGAAGCGTCCGGCGCAGCAGCGCCGGTGCGAACAATTCGGCTGTCGAGGCCTTGAACTCGGACCGGCGCGGCGCCGGCAGGGTCTCGACGGCAGCATGCCCCATGCGGCCCAGAACCCGATTGACGTGGCCCAATGCGTTGCTGGGCTGGCGTTGACATAGATGGGCGATGGTCTCCGGCAGGCCGAACCAGACCAACGGCAGAAAAACGGCAGTGAGAATGCCGCCAAAGCTGAATACGATCCGCCAGTCGTACATCGACAGCAGCCAGGCGGCGACACTGCCGCCGGCCACCGCGCCGAGCGGATAGCCGATCGCACTCAGCGCGACACACAGGCTGCGATTGGTCTTGTTGCTGTGCTCGGCCGCGGCCGCTGTGATCGCGGCCAGCATGCCGCCGATGCCGATACCGGTGAACACCCGCCATAGCGCGAGTGTCGCCACCGAATAGGCGGTGCTGGCCAGGAACATGCCCAAGCTCATCGTGATCAGGCAGCCGATGATCGTCTTGCGCCGGCCGATGCGATCGGACAGGCCGCCCAGAACCACCGAGCCGACCCCCATGCCGATCAACTCGGCAGCCAGCACGAAGCCGAGCGCGCTACGGTCGATGCCGAATTCGGCCGCGACGCCGGGGGCGGCGAAGCTCACCGCGAGTACGTCAAAGCCATCCAGTCCGTTCAGACAGACCGTCAATGCGACAGCCACGATCTGAATCGGGCTCATCGGGGCTTGATCCACTATATCGGTTGGTGAGCGCGCCATAGTTCGTTTTCGTGGTCATGCGTTCGTCAGGCAAACAAAATACGCAATGCGAATTTAGGTTTGCTATGCGAATTAAGTCGCATGTCGAAGCGACATCGCCGTAGTCTGAGGCGGGCATCGCGCCGGCCCGACCAGCCTCGGCGCCGCGCCACGGGCGCTAGCCCTGAGCTTGCCTTGCCCAGGGTCTGTCGAGGCAGGCGCGGTCAGCGCAGGCTTACAAGCCGCTGGTGGCCAAGCGACGCTGGGCGAATGGCGCGATCGCTCAACGGCAGTGTTCGAACACGCTGGATGGCTGGCAAGGCGTTAACCGTTGCGCGTCTATGTGTTCGGCGAGCCTGTCGATCCCAAGGGATCACGGGGAGCCGACAGCGTTGTGCGTCTGGATCGTGACACACAACGAGGCAGCGCCCTGCGCCATGCCAGAGGCGCTCGGCGAACAGCAACGCGGCGTTTGTACGGCCCTGCGAGGGCGTTGCTGCGCCGGATGGTAGCCGGGCCGATCAGGCCGATCGCGGCCGGCCCCAGCCATGCTGCTTGGCCAGTTTGAAGGCATGGTTGGCTGCCGGCACGCCGGCATAGATCGCCACATGCATTAGCGCCTGACGTAGCTGGGCCTCGGATAGGCCGATGGTCTTGGCGGTTTCTAGGTGCAGCTCGAGTTCGCCGTCGCGGCCGAGCGCGGCCAGTACGGCTAGGGTGATCATGCTGCGCTCGGCCCGGCTCAGGTCGGTGTTGCCCCAGAGTTCACCCCAGGCCAGACGGGTGATCATGTCCTGAAAGGGGGCATCCAGGGTGGTGGCGTTATGCGAAGCCCGCTCGACATGCTCGGCACCGAGCACCGATTTGCGGATCGCCAAGCCCTGCTCGTAGCCCACCGGGGGTTGGGTGCTGCGTTCGCCAAAGCGAGTGGCCAGCCAGTCTGCGAACGGGCCCGGCGCTTCGACCGACGGCACATGGCCGACCGCAGCCAGCACCGTCTGTTCGCTGTTGGGGAGTTCGCCGGCCAGGGTTTCGAGCGTTGCCGGGGGGGTGGCGCCGTCCTCGGCCCCGGTCAGCAAATGCACCTGTCGCTCGACGCCGGTCAGGCGAGCCGTGAAATCGGCCTCGGCCAGTAATTCACAGAGCTGGGCATAGGATTCGTCGTCGCTGCGCGCGAGCTGGGTCTGCCAGCCGGCGACCGCCGCCCCCTGGTCGTGTTTGAACGCCGGGCCGAACCAGCGCTCGACCAGCTCCGGTGCCATGGCGGCCAGTCCTTCGCTGCGCACCCGGGCAGCGCGTTGCTGCCATAGGCTCGGCTGGCCGATCACAGCGCCGGTATTGGTGAGTGCGACCCGATCGATGCGCTTTGGATGATGAACGAGCAGGGCCTGGCCTACGACCCCGCCGATCGAGGTGCCCACGAAATGGGCCCGGTCGATCGCCAGGGCCTCCAGCAGCGCTACGGCTTCGTCGGCCAGATCGGTGGCCGAAAGCGGCCCATCCGCGGCCGCGCTGGCTCCATGCCCGGGCAGATCCCATGTGATCAGGCGATAGCGATCGGCTAGGGCTGCGATAGTCTCGTCCCAGACCGCCTGGGACATGCCCAGCGGATGCGCCAGTAACACGGCCGGCGCCGTTTTCGGACCGATGTCGCGATAGGCGACGGCGCGGTGGGCGATATCGACGAACGGCATAGTGCCTCCGATGCTCAGGCGAAGATCGACAGGGCGATGAAGGTGCCCGCGATCGCGGTGCCCGATACACCCAGCCAGATCAGGCAATAGCCCATGATGTCACGGGCCGACAGACCGGCCACGCCCAGTAGCGGCAAGGCCCAGAACGGCTGGATCTGGTTGGTCCAGCCGTCGCCCCAGGCGAAGGCCATGATGGTCTGGGCCGGGTCGGCGCCGATGGCATGCGCTGCCTTGACCATGATCGGGCCCTGGATCGCCCACTGGCCGCCGCCGGAAGGAATGAAGAAATTCACGAACCCGGCCGACAGGAAGGTCAGCAGCGGGAAGGTATGCGGCGTAGCGATCGAGACGAAGGCTGCCGAGAATGCATCCACCAGTCCGGAATGGGTCATCATTCCGGCGATACCGGCATATAGCGGGAACTGCACGATAATGCCGCGGGCCGCGCCGACCGCCTGCTCGGTGGCCGATAGATAGGCCGCCGGACTGGAATGCAGCAGTAGCCCGGCGGTCAGAAAGATCAGGATCACCGTGTTGAGGTTGATATTGAAACCCTGGCTAGCGATCGAGCCGAGCAGATAGGCTAGGGCGATCAAGCCCAGCAGCAGCGTAGGCCAGCGGCTGCGCTCCAGCCATTCGGCCGGCGTGCTGGCCTTGTCCTTACCTTCAGCCTGGATGTTGGCATCGTTGCCGTCCGGCCGGAATTCGACAATCTCGCGGGACGGCGGGCGCATGCCCAGATACAGCAGCGCCAGCAGCGCGACCAGGGCCAGCGTCAGAACGATATTCCACCAGGAATACAGGGTATCGCTGACCGGCACTACGCCGATCAGATCGGATAGGAAATTATCCGGCGTGGCCACGACCAGAGGAATCGACGACGACGGCCCGCGGACCAGTTCGCCGCCATAGGCGGCCGCGACCAGCAGCGGGAAATGCAGGCCGGTCACGCGCCGGCCCATTTCGCGGGCCAGGATGGCGCCGACCACCATGCCGAAGCCCCAGTTGATGTAATAGCAGGCAAAGCTGACGATCACGGTCAGCACCAGCGCCTGTCGCGGCGTGCTCGGCAGGCGTGTGAGCCCGTTTAGCGCAGCCTGCAGGGCGGGCGTGAGGGCAAGTACATAGCCGGTCAGCAGCACCAGCGTCATTTGCATGCCGAACTTGAACAGGGCCGAAAAACCTTCGCCCCAGTAGTTGGCCATTGCCAGCGGGGTCTGCTGGGTCACGCCCATGCCGAGCGCGAAGACGACCAGCGTCAGAATGACCGCCAGCACGAACGCATCCGGCAACCAGCGACTGACAATACGGACCGATGCGTTCGTTATCGCCTGCATGTTGAATCTCCTCTTGTATATTCGCGAACCGGCCTTTGGATTCGCTTATTAGCGAGCCCTAGAGTTCGCACCTAGAACTCGGGCACGGCAGCGGCCGGCCCGAGGTTGTTGATCGAGCGATAGTGGTCGCGGCCTTCTAGACGCGCTCCAGTACGGTGGCGATGCCCTGGCCGACGCCAATGCACATAGTCGCCAGCCCATAGCGGGCATCGCGGCGGACCATTTCGTGCAGCGCGAACTGGGTGATGCGTACCCCCGACATGCCCAGTGGATGGCCGAGCGCGATCGCGCCGCCATTCGGGTTCACGCGGTCGTCGTCGTCGGCCAGGCCCCAGCCGCGGGTCACCGCCAGCGACTGGCTGGCAAAAGCCTCGTTGAGCTCGATCACGTCCATAGCGTCGATCGACAGGCCCAGCCGGTCTAATAGCTTGTTGCTTGCATACAGCGGGCCCATGCCCATGATCCGCGGTTCGACCCCGGCGGTGGCCATGCCGAGAATCCGGGCCATAGGTTTGAGATCGAAATCCTGGATCGCCTGCTCGCCGGCCACCAGCAGCGCTCCAGCGCCGTCGTTGACCCCGGAGGCATTGCCGGCGGTGACCGTGCCGCCCTCGCGAAACGGCGTCGGCAGGCTCGCCATTTTCTCCAGCGAGGTCTCTGGGCGTGGATGTTCGTCGGTATCGAAAACCAGCGGCGCTTGTTTGCGGCGCGGAATTTCGACCGGCGTGATCTGCTCGGCCAGTCGGCCAGCCAGCCGGGCCGACTCGGCCTTCTGCTGGGAGCGATAGGCAAAGGCGTCCTGATCCTCGCGGGACACACCGAACTGCTCGGCGACGTTTTCGCCGGTTTCCGGCATAGAGTCCACGCCGTACTGGGTTTTGAGCACGGGATTGATGAAACGCCAGCCGATGGTCGTGTCTTCCATGGTTTGGCCGCGCGAGAACGCGCTCGGCGCCTTGGACACGACATACGGCGCCCGCGACATCGATTCGACCCCGCCAGCCAGCATCAGGCGGGTTTCACCCGCCCGGATCGCTCGAGCGGCGGTGCCAATCGCGTCCATGCTCGAGCCGCACAGCCGATTGATGGTCGAACCCGGCACGGTCTCCGGTAGACCGGCCAGCAGGCTCGACATACGAGCGACGTTGCGATTGTCCTCGCCGGCCTGGTTGGCACAGCCGGCGATCACGTCGTCGATCGCGGCTGGGTCGAGATTCGGCGCCTCGGCCAGCACGGCCTTGAATACATAGGCGAGCAGATCGTCGGGCCGAACTGATGCGAGGCTGCCGCCGAAGCGGCCGACCGCCGTGCGGCGTGGATGGCAGAGGAAAACTTCGTTGGCCATGGGGGACTCCGAGTAAGCGATTCGTTCGCTGTTGTCCGCAGATGCACACAGATCCACGCCGATACAGGAAGACGAGCTTGAGTGTTGGTCTTGTTTCGAGCTGGTTCAGGGCTCACCAGCCCGTGGATGAGACCCCGGTCCGGTCGTTACCCAACACCAAGGCCGTTCAGGCGATCATCATCTGCGTGAATCTGCCTCAATCTGCGGACCCAGCATGTTCTGGAAAGATCACGCTTCGCTGTGATGCTTATCCGTGCGTTCTTTTAACGCGCGCAGCACGCCGAGTTCTTCATCGCCTGGTTCGGCAGTTGTTTTCAGATCGTCGGCAAAGGCGATCTCCCAACCGGTGGCTTCGATCACGTCCTCGCGGGTCACGCCCGGATGCAGGGAGGTGACTGTAAGCTCTTTGGTGGCTGGGTCGGGCTGCATCACACACAGGTCGGTAATCACCCGGGTCGGCCCTTGGCCGATATTGGGCACGCCGTCGCGGGCGGTGCCGTCACGCCCGAAGCCGACCGTGGTCACGAAGTCGACCGCGTCGACGAACGTTCGCTTGGACTGCTTGAGGGTGATAAAGATCTCGCCGGTGGCGGTGGCCATTTCCGGGGCGCCGCCGCCGCCGGGCAGCCGCACCTTGGGATCGGTGTAGTCGCCGATCAGCGTCGTGTTGAGGTTGGCGTACTTGTCGATCTGGGCCGCGCCCAGAAAACCGACGTCGATCTTGCCGCCCTGGACCCAGTAGCGAAACATCTCGGGCACCGAGACGGTGGTCAGCGCGGTCTCGCACAGCTCGCCGTCGCCGATCGATAGCGGCAGCACCTCCGGCTTGGTCTCCAGCGTGCCGGATTCATAGATCAGCACCACGTCCGGGGCATGGGTCAGGCGCGCCAGATTGGCGGCCTCGCTGGGCAGGCCGATGCCTACGAAGCAGCTTTGGCCGTTGGTCAATGCCCGCGAGGCAGTAACCGTCATCATTTCGGCAGCGGTATAGCGCTCGCTCATCGTTTAAGCTTCCTTGCCGGTCGTGTTGTACACATGCGCATTGAGCCAGGCGGAAAACGCCTCGCGATCGCGAGCGATCGGATCCCAGTCCTTATAGAACTTGTTGGACCGCGGGTAGTAGCCATGGGTATAGGAGGGTTTGGCGCCGCCCGGCGCCTCGGCCACGGCCGTGATCACCCAGCCCGGAATCACACAGGCGTTCGGCCCACAATCCAGTTCGTCGACGATCTCCTCGACCGTGACGATCGAGTGCTGTGCGGCCAGTACCGCCTCTTTCTGGACGCCGACGATGCCTTCGACCAGTACGTTGCCGTGCCGGTCGGCTTTCTGGGCATGCACGACCGATACATCCGGGCGGATCGACGGCACCGCCGCTAGTTTTTCGCCGCTGAACGGGCATTCGATGAACTTGATCTGGTCGTTGACCTTGGGCAGGTCCGAGCCGATATAGCCGCGCAGCACCGCCAGCGGCAGCCCGGCCGCACCGGCTTCGAACGCATTGGCCATCGCCGCATGACTGTGCTCGAGAATCTCGACCGGGTGGGGCCAGCCTTTTTCCACGGCATCGCGCAGGCGGTGCAGGGAGCCGACACCGGGATTACCGCCCCAGGAAAAGATCAATTTCTTCGCGCATCCAGCGCCGATCATCTGGTCGTAGATCAGATCAGGCGTCATCCGGATCAGGGTCAGATCGCGTTTGTTCTGGCGGATGATCTCGTGGCCCGCCGCAAATGGAATCAGATGCGTGAAGCCTTCCAGGGCCACGGTGGCCCCATCGGCCACATAGCGACCTACGGCCTCCGGCAGGGACAGGAATTCGGCCATGCAGTTATGCTCCGGCTGCTGTATTCGCAATGCGAACCAAGGTTTGCTATGCGAATAAACTAGGCCGAACCGCTGTGCTCGTCAATTACCCCTTTGGTCTAGGGCGGTTATAGCCGTGTGGTCGTGAAGGGATCAATCCTCGCCAAGCCGTGCTTCTACGCGCGTGGTCTGGGCCGCGCTGGTGCCGACATAGGCACTGGGGTCGACGGCTGTGCGTACCCGTTCGGCATCGAATGCCTTGGCGACCTCGGGCAGGGCCAACAGGGCCTCGGCATAGTCGCAGCGATCGCGGCGGGCGTTGTCGGCGGCCTGGGCGGCCAGCGCCTTGGCCTGCTCGGTCGGCATAGATTTCTGGAGCAAGGCGATCGTCGGCGGGGCGAGGTTAGCACCGTGGGCCAGGGCCAGATTAGCGCGCATGGCTTCGGGATCGATCTGTAGTTCGCCGACCAGCGGCGCCAGGGTCTCGAGGGCGCCTTCGAGCAGCAGCACGGCATCGACCAGTGGTGCCCACTCGGCATGCCATTCGCCGAAAGCGCGTTCGTGGGCCTGGGCGCCAGCACTGTGGATGGTGCCCACCGCAGCATGGATCTGGCGGGCGGCCGCCCGAATACGTGCGCTACCGACCGGGTTGGCCTTGTGCGGCATCGAAGACGAACCGCCGGCGCCGGTGGCTGCGGGTTCGCGGGCTTCGCCGACCTCGGTCTGGGCCATGAAGGCGACATCGGTAGCGATCTTCTCGGCGGCCACTGCGACCGAACCCACGGCATCGATGATCGCCAATATCGGCTGACGATCGGTATGCCAGGGCAGCCATGGCCGGTTCAGATCGAGTGCGTCGGCGAGGCTGTCCATCACATCGAGTGCGTCGTCGAGGCCGTGGTGGGTGCCGACTGGGCCGCCGAACTGAACGAACAGATCTTCGTCATGCACCCGGCGTAGCCGCCGCTCGGCCGCCGCCAGACCCGTGAGCCATTGGCCAACTTTGGCCCCGAAAGTGATCGGCAAGGCCTGCTGGGTAAGCGTACGCCCGATCATGGGAGTCTTGCGATGGCAAGACATCAGCGCGCGGCCGCCTGCGATGGTCGCGCCGATATGCTCCAGGCAGCGGGCCAGCCGCGGTTTGATGAGCAGCATGAGCGCCGAATCGATCACGTCCTGGCTGGTCGCGCCTTTGTGAAAATAGGCTCTGAGCGACTCGGGCAGCAAGGCCTTGGCCTGCTTGACGAAGGGGATGGCGACATTGCCGCCGTCGGCTGCAGTTTCGGCCAGGGCCGACAGGTCGAAAGCCTCAGCCGGAATATGCTGGGCGATACGCTCTGCGGTGCCGGCCGGCAGGGCGCCGGCGGTTTCTTCGGTGCGGGCGAGCGCAATCTCGAAGGCACACATCGCCGAAACGAAAGCCTGCGCATCGCAGGCCGCGACCCCGGTCGGGCTCATGAAGGGGTGGCGCAAAAACCGATCGTACATGCTGATTCCAATGCTGCCGGGCATCGCTTGCAACCACTACCGGCGCAGCGTTTGGCGTTCGTCTTATCATGCCAAACCGACCGCAGGTGGCAGCGATTACAGGCGTTTGGGCCTGGGCGACGGTATGTCATCCGCCCGCCCATGTGCCGTCGGGCAAGCAGTGGGCGGGCGAGCCTGTAGGGCACGATAGGCGGCGAGACGGGATCTCGGCAAACCGTCAACCACGACCGTCAGCTCAGTCGATGGTGCGCTCGATCTGCTGGCTGGTCTGTTGCAGCAGCGGCAAAAACTCTTGTTCCAAGGTTTCGTGCGCTACCCGGGCGGCATTGGTGCTGACGTTCAGGGCGCCGAGCAGATGCCCGTATTGATTGCGTACCGGCACAGCCAGCGAGCGCAGCCCCGATTCTAGCTCTTGATCGACGATGCAGTAGCCTTGTTCGCGTACCGCGTCGATACAGGCGCGCAACTGGGCTGGGTTGGTGATCGTATTCGGGGTGTAAGCGACCAATGCCTGTTGGGCCAGGATCTCGTCGAGCCGCTCGGGCGTGAACGCCAGCAGCATACGGCCCATCGAGGTCGCGACCGCCGGCAGGCGCGAGCCGATGTTCAAGGCGACCGTCATCAGCCGATGCGGGGCAGCCGAGCGCGCAACATAAATTACGTCGCTGCCGTCCAGCACGCCCATCGACGAGGATTCACCGGTGACTTCGGTGATGTGTTCGAGATGCTGGCGCACGACCCGTTGATAGCCATTGGCCGAGAGAAAGGCATAGCCGAGATCAAGCGCCCGCGGCGTCAGCTCGAAATAGCGATCCTGTTTCCGCACATAGCCCAGACCGTGCAGCGTGAGCAGAAAACGTCGCGCCTTGGCGCGGTTGATGCCGTTGCGGCTTGCGACCTCGCTCAGCGTCATGCGCGGGTGTTCCCGGTCGAAGGCCCGGATGATATCCAACCCGGTCGCCAGTGCGCTGACGAAATCGCGATGATTGGGATCCAGCGGCGCGCTGTCGATCTCTTTGGCGTCTTCTGACACTCGGGCCGAACCTCGGAATAATAAGAGTTACTCTGGCGAATCTATCAGTCGTTCGATTTTGTACGCAATGCGAACATGCATGCCGCTCGGGTAGGGCCTTGCGAGATCAATCGGCGATGGTCGATGCGGCCTGGGTCATGGCATGTCGCCGGCCTGTAGTCGGCCAAAGCGCGACCACGAACGACAACAGGCAACCAGCCATCATATATGTCGCTACCGGCACCCAGGAGCCGCCGCTGAACTCGACCAGCGCCGCGGCGATGAACGGCGTAAACCCGCCCCCGATGACGCTGGCCACCTGATAGCCGACTCCGGCGCCGCTGTATCGATAGTCGATGCCGAACAGCTCGGCGAACATGGGTTGCTGAACGGCGACCACCATATCGTGGGTGATATTGGCGAGCAGGATGGCGAACAGCACGATCCAGCCGATCGCGCGGGCTTCCAGGGCAAAGAAAAACGGAAACGCACACACGATGCCGAGTGCGGCACCGAGGCAATAGACCCGGCGCCGGCCGATATAGTCTGCGGCCAGGGCGAACAGCGGAATCGTGATGCAGCTGATGGCGCCGACCGCCATGCCGATATCCAGAAACAGAGCCCGGTCGAGCTCGAGATGATCGACCGAGTAATTCAGTGCGAAGGTGGTGACCAGATACATCGTCAGTAGTTCGGCCAGACGCAGGGCGATGATCCGGACAAATGCCGCCGGGTGATGCTTGAGGGCCTTGAGCACCGGCAGACCGGCGGGCTCATCCGGCCTCTGGTCGACTTCGGCGACGAACGCTGGGGATTCCGCCAGGCGCCGCCGTACCCCATACGCTGCAGCGACCAGCACCAGAGTGAACAAAAACGGCAGCCGCCAGCCCCAACTGGCAAAGGCCGCTTCGGACAGTAGGTGGCCGAGCGCCGATACTAGGCCGGTCGCCAACAACAGGCCGACGCCGTAGCCGACCTGTACGCCGCTGCTGTAGAACGCCCGTCGACCGGCGGGGGCACTTTCAACTGCCATCAGCGCAGCGCCGCCCCATTCGCCGCCCACCGCGAAGCCTTGTACCGCGCGTAGCAAGACCAGCAGCGCCGGTGCGGCCAGCCCGATCTGCGAATAGGTCGGCAGCACACCGATCAGGGCCGTGGCCGTGCCCATCAACAATACGGTCAGCAACAGCATGCGCTTGCGGCCAAGGCGATCGCCGAAGTGGCCGAATACCACGCCGCCGAGCGGCCGGAAGACAAAGCCCACGCCAAAGGTAGCAAAAGCTGCCAGCGTACCGACTGCCGGGTCTGCGGTCGGAAAGAACTGGTGGTTGAAGATCAGCGCCGCGACGATGCCGTAGAGCAGAAAGTCGTACCAGTCGACCACGGCGCCGAGAAAACCGGCCACAGCGGCTCGGCGAGCCTGGGACGGCGGGCTGCGGGGCGTGTCCTGGGTAGGCGCGGCGAGCGTCATCGAAGATCCAGAGCCGGTCGAACAGGCGGACTGTGCCTGGTTCGTCGACCGTTGTCGCGGACGCTGGGCCTGGCGGTCTTGTTCGTTGCCAGGCCCAGCCGGCTATCATGAGCGGCCCATACCGACATTGGACGCCTCGTGAATATCCTGTTGTTGAACGGCCCCAATCTGAATCTGCTGGGCGATCGCGAGCCCGAGATCTACGGTGCGACCACGCTGGCTGATATCGAGCATGCGCTGGCTCGCCGGGCGGCCGAGCAGGGCGCCGAGCTGACGGCGTTTCAGACCAATCACGAAGGCGATGCGATCGAGCGGATCCATGCCGCGCGCGGCGCGATGGATGCCATCATCATCAACCCGGCGGCCTGGACCCATACCTCGGTCGCGCTGCTGGATGCGCTCAATGCCTTTGGCGGCCCGGTGGTCGAGGTGCATCTGTCGAACGTGCATCAACGCGAAGCGTTCCGGCACCACTCCTATGTTTCGAAGCGCGCCGACGGCGTAATCGCCGGGCTGGGTGCGTTCGGCTATGCCGCTGCACTGGATTTCATCATTCAGCATTTGGGAGAGGCCCGCTTTCCGTAAAACCGGCCGGCGGATCGCGGCTCGCAATGCCATGAAAGAAACTGGCTTAGCCGGCCAAATACATGCGACGCCTTGTTCGTCTTGCGCTCGATTGGCCGTAATGCGAACTTTTGCGGCATGGTCGTTGCCTAGGCCATGGGCTGGCTACGATCGTCACCGATTCGAATAACGAGGAGTAGCACGATATGAAAGAGCTGGCATTGCTGATCGGCGGACAGTCACGGGCCGCGGCCGGAGGCGCCACGTTCGAGCGGCGCAATCCGGCTGGCCAGGACGTGGTGACCCAGGCTGCAGCGGCGACGGTGGCCGATGCCGAAGCCGCGGCCGAGGCCGCCGAGGCGGCCTTTGCCCATTGGTCGAGCACGGGCCCGGGCGAGCGGCGCACGAAACTGCTGGCCGCTGCGGATGCGCTGGAAGCCCGAGCTGAGGCCTTCACCCAGGCCATGATCGAAGAAACGGGCGCGACTGCGGGCTGGGCCGGCTTCAACGTACATGTAGCAGCTGGCATGCTGCGCGAAGCCGCGGGGCTGACCACCCAGATCCAGGGCAGCACGATCCCTAGCGACGTACCCGGCAATCTGGCGATGTCGATGCGCGTGCCCTGTGGTCCGATTCTTGGCATCGCGCCATGGAATGCGCCGGTGATTCTGGGCACCCGTGCAATCGCCACCGCGCTGGCCTGTGGCAATACGGTCGTACTCAAGGCTTCCGAGCAGTGTCCGGCCGTGCATCACCTGATCGGCGAAGCGTTGATCGAGGCCGGGCTTGGCGATGGCGTGGTCAACATTGTGACCAATGCCCCCGACGATGCGCCCGAGGTGGTCCGGGCCCTGATCGAGCACCCGGCCATCGCCCGGGTCAACTTCACGGGTTCCAGCCCGGTCGGGCGTATTATCGGCCAGACCGCGGCCGGCGTATTCAAGCCGGCGCTGCTAGAACTGGGCGGCAAGGCCCCGTTCGTGGTCGCCGATGACGCCGATCTGGAGGCTGCAGTCGCGGCCGCCGCCTTTGGGGCCTTCTTTCACCAGGGCCAGATCTGTATGTCGACCGAGCGGCTGGTGGTCGATAGCGCAGTGGCCGATGCCTTCGCCGAGCAGTTCGCCGCCAAGGTGGCCACGCTCAAGGCTGGCGATCCGCGCCATGAAGACACGCCGCTGGGCACGCTGATCGGCGAGCCGGCCCGGCAGCATCTGAATGGACTGATCGCGGATGCCAAGGCCAAAGGTGCGACAGTGCTGACCGGCGGCGAGAGCGATTCGGTGATCATGCAGCCGACCGTGCTCGATCACGTCACCCCGGAGATGCGTATCTACCGCGAAGAATCCTTCGGGCCGGTGGTCGCCATGGTGCGTGTAGCCGGGGGCGACGACGAACTGGTGCGGGTGGCCAACGATACCGAATACGGCCTGTCGGCCGCGGTGTTTTCCGGCGACGGCGCCCGCGGTATGGCGCTGGCCCAGCGCATCCGCTCTGGCATCTGCCATGTCAATGGCCCGACCGTGCATGACGAACCCCAGATGCCGTTTGGCGGTGTAAAAGCCAGCGGCTATGGCCGCTTCGGCGGCCAGGCCGGGATCGCCGAGTTCACCGAACTGCGTTGGGTCACGCTGCAGAGCGGGCCGCGCCAATACCCGATCTGAGCCGATCGGCGTAGATGGCCGCTAGCCGGCCGGATCGAGCCGGTGGTGATCGAATATCGCCGGTTCGGTCTGGGCGACCGACCAAGCGCCAGCCTTGGTTTGGATCGCTGCCGGCCCTGTTCGCGACATGCGGATGAGGCTGTGATCTCCCCTGTTCTGCCCATGCTGGTGCTGGGCCTCATGACGTGGCCCGCGATGGGGGCCGGCCGCTAACCGGCCTCCACGATCGCAATGGTGGTTCCTGCGTTTTCAGGCGCGCGCCTACTACGAACGGTGCATTGCGCATGATTCAAGCTTCGATAGGGTGTTCGTTTGGCGGCCAATAGGTCGTATAGCGAACAAGTGTTGTCGGAAAACAATCGCCCATCGTGCGCAAGCCATTCTTATCCGGCGCTATAGCGACCGTAGAACCGGTATGAAAACGCGAGCCAATGAGGTGTTAAGGCTGCCGAGCACTGTCTGTATCGAAACTAAATAACAAGGGAGAGGAGCGATGACTGATCAGGAGCGGGGCCCGATTGAGGGGCCAGGAAAGCGCGGGTCCGAATACAGGGCCTCGATATCGCGTTGTTTGAAGATGGCGCCGGCATGTGCAGCAGCCCTTGTCTTGTCGGCCTTCGTCTGCCCGGCCTTGGCCACAGAGGATGGCACTACGCACTATCCGGTCGGGGTGAATACTCTCGGCGATGGTTATATGCCGTTGCCGGGCACGTTGGAGTTTCGCAACTATACCGCCGGCCACTGGAGCCATACCCGGGCCGGAAATTCGGGGGACGAGTCCATACCCGGGTTTTCCAATTCCGGCGTCGTTGATGCCATGCGTTTTCTGTATACGTTCGACAAGCCGATTGGTCCGTTTCATTACACCCTGGGCGGTGTCCTACAGGTCGCTTACAACCATCTGGACGTCGGGGTCGAGTCGGATGACGCCACTAACCTAGGCGATCTCGATATTCAGAACTATCTGTCGTATCACAGCCAGGATAAAAAACTGTTCCTGTACTTTGGCCTAGATACCTATGCGCCCACGGGGCGTTACGACGAAGATGATCTGGTCAATCCTGGCAAGAATTATTGGTCGTTCGATCCGAGCATCAACGTCACGTACCACGTGACCGATAAACTGGCGCTCAACGGCGTGGTGTATGGCGAGTTCAACACCAAAAACAGCGCGACCGACTATCAGTCGGGCAACTCGGTCGACGTCGACTATGGCATCAATTATCGGCCGTTCGTGCATCGTTCCGAGGATTCGTTCGCCCAGCATCTCGGATTCGGGCTCGGCGGCTATTTTCTGAAACAGTTCACCGACGACGAGGTCAATGGCGAAACCGTGGAACCCGATGGCAACCGGGCCCAGGCATTCGGTATCGGTCCACAGGTGATCTATTACACCGAGTTCGGCGGCTTTGCCTTGAAGTGGCAGCACGATCTGGCAGTCGAGAATCGAGCGGCCTCGAACACAGTCTGGCTGCAGGCGGCATTGCCGCTCTGGGGCAGTTTCCGACGTGTTGCCGGTGAGTAAGACAGGGGATCAAGCACGTTGGCGTGGCCTTGAGTCGCGCTGCCTGCCGATGCATCCATTGGGTGGGCGCTAGCGTTATACTCGACATCATGCTTTCGGCGTCGAGGCGACTTGTGGCGACCTCCCATAGCGCGGCGTTCACGCAACTGCTCAAACCCGTTCACGAACGCGTACGCGGGTGGATCATCGACACGGTGGCCACCCGCGACAAGTTCGGTATCCACTACGACGAGCCGGTCGGCGATCTTGGCCTGTTCGGCCCGGATTCGGTGACTTGGAAGATCCATGCCGATTTCCCGGGCATGATGGCCGGCGGCATCGCAGCGCTCATGCTGCAGACCCTGCATCCCCGCGCCTTGGCCGGGGTCTGGGATCATTCTCGTTTCCGCCAGGATCCGATCGGACGGCTGCGTAACACCACCACATTCGTGGCCGCGACCTCCTATGCGCCGACGGCCGATGCCGAACGCCTGATCGGCATCGTCGATCGCATGCATCAGAAAGTCGTTGGCACGACCCTAGAAGGCGAGCCCTACGACGCCCGCGAGCCCGAATTGCTGACCTGGGTGCATTGCACCGAGATGGCCATGTTTCTGGAAGGCTACAAGCGTTATCGGCGGCCGGATCTGGCACGCGACGTTGAGGATCGTTATTTCGACGAAACCCGCTGTATCGCCGAGCGCCTGGGCGCCCGCGATGTACCGGCCTCCCGGGCCGAGATGGACGACTACTTCGCGGCTATTCAGCCCGAGCTGCGTTTTGATGAGCGCTCACGCGCTACCTTGGCGGTGCTCGAAGCAATGGATTTGCCGGTGCCGATGGCCGGACTGTCGCGGCGTACTTTTCTGGGCGCCGGTGCGGCGCTGTTGCCGGAGTGGGCTCGTTCGCATATGCAGCGCAGCCGTCGGCAACGGCTGATCGATCGGGCATCGGCCACGGCCCTGCACCGCGTCGCGCCGTTGATTCGTGCGTCGATGAGCGAAGGGGTGGCGCTGCGCTCGGCGCGCCGTTGTGGGGCCGGGCCCGAGGCCTTGGTTTTCGAATAATACCGGTCTGCGTTCGATCGACCGGCCGGGGCACTCAGCCTCGATTTGGCCTCTCGGGTAGGCTCGGCCTCGCCTGAATGAACGGGGCCGGGTCGATAGCGCCGCCGCCGGTATAAATGCCGAAATGCAGATGGGTTGGGCCGCCCTGGGCGTTGCCAGAGTTGCCGACGTAACCGATCACATCCCCCTGGGCAACGTGCGCACCGTTATCGACTGCGAAATGATCAAGATGGGCGTAATAGAAACGCGGTCTGGTGAAGCCGGACGACAGGAAGATATAGTGGCCGCCGAGCCCGCCGTTGCCGGTGGTCACGCGCCCCTCGGCCACGGCGCGTACCGGCGTGCCGCGATCGGCGAAGATATCCACGCCCTTGTGTTGGCGGGCGCCGCCATCCCGAGCCACGCCAAAACCGCCGCCAATATCGTAGCCGTGGCCGTCGACGACGGGAAACGGCAGCGAACCGCCGCGTGCCAGGGCAATGCCGCCCCGAACCGGAGCCGCCAGTTCGGGCTGCAGAACCACCCGAAAGCGGCCATCGGTCTCGACCACATAGCGATGCGGCTGGCCATCAGTTGCCAGGCTGGCCACATGCGCCCATCCGTTATCGGTACGTCGTTCCAGCGTGGCATACAAACAGCCAGCCTCCGGGGTTTCGCGGCGATCCAGCCGCCACGACAGAGCATTGCCGTGGGCGAGTGTGGTTGTGAATACCCGCGCGTCGATGCGATCGGCTGCGAAATCCAGCCGGGCCTGGATCCGGTGCTCGAAGCTGTCGGGCACGGCCCGTTCCGGCGCTTGGCGCCAGCGTCGTCCGAGCGGCGCATCGTAGAGTCCCGCGATCCAGAGCCGCCAGGCATAGACGCGGCGCGGCGACAGGCCGGCCAGATCGAAAAGCGTGCCATGCACCACCTGGCCGACGATACGCGTGGCCGGGTGGCGTAAATCGGCACGTACGACGAGCAGTACGACCAAACTGGCCAACAACAAGGCCAGTAACACGGTCCGGCGGCGGTGCGAACGCGATCGCGGGTTAGATGCCGGGGCCGAGCTCGTCATGGCCAATGTCTCCGGCCTTTGTCAGCCCCCGCTTGGCAGGGGCTCGATGTTGAGTACCAGTACGGATGTCGGGGCTTTGCGGGGATCTTTAGTATCGAGCCGATCATTCGTTTACGAAGATGTTGTCTGCTATGAGCGATCACGGTACCGATCTGGGTCTGATGGACGCCGGCCAATTGGCCGAACTGTATGCCTCGGGCGATGCCTCGCCCTTGGAAGCGACCCGCGCTGCATTGGATCGTATCGATCGTTTCAATGACGATGTCAACGCTTATGTATACGTCGATCGCGAGGGCGCCGAAAAAGCTGCGACCCAATCGGCCCGTCGCTGGGGCCAGGGTGCGCCGTTGTCGCCGATCGACGGCGTGCCGGTATCGATGAAGGATCTGACCGAAGTGGCCGGTATGCCGGCCCGCGATGGTTCGGCCACCACCTCGGACGATCTGTGCGAGCACGACGCGCCGCCGGCGCAAAAACTGCGCGAGGCTGGCGCGATTCTGCTGGGCAAAACCAATACGCCCGAGTTCGGCTGGAAAGCTGTCACCGATAATCGGGTGTTCGGTGCGACCTGCAACCCTTGGGATACCCGCCTGACGCCAGGCGGTTCTTCCGGCGGCGCAGCCGTTGCAGCTGCCCTGAACATGGGCGTGCTGCACCAAGGCGGTGATTCCGGGGGCTCGATCCGGATTCCGGCCGCGTTTACCGGGGTATTCGGTATCAAGCCAACCTTCGGCTGGACCCCGCAATGGCCGCCGGCCAAGATGCCGACGCTCAGCCATATCGGCCCGTTGACCCGGCATCCGCGCGATGCCGCGCGCATGCTCAATGTCATCGGCCGTTACGATTTCCGTGACCCCTATGCCCAGCGCGGCCAGCCAGAGGACTGGGGCGTGGATCTGGATTGCGATCTGCGCGGCCTGCGGATCGCCTATTCCAGCGATCTGGGCTATGCCAAGGTCGATCCGCAGATCGCTGCCCGGGTCAAGGAAGCTGCCGAGAAACTCGAAGATCTCGGCGCCGAGATCGTCGAGATTCATCCGGGCTTCGAGTCGCCGGTCGATACCTTCCGGCGGCTCTGGTTCACGGCCTCGCTGGAGGTCTGGAATCAGTGTGATGAAAAGACCCGCAAGCTGCTCGACCCGGGGCTGGTTCGCAACGCCAAGAAGGCCGAACACTGGAGCGCGCTGGCTCTGTTCCAGGCTATGGATCACCGGGCCAAGCTCACCCAGCAACTCGAGCACTTCAACCAGGACTATCATCTGCTGATGACGCCCTCGGTGCCGATTTCGCCGTTCGAGGTCAATCACGAAGTGCCCCCGGACAGCGATATGACCGATTGGGAGGAGTGGGCTTCGTTCTCCTATCCGTTCAACCTCAGCCAGCAACCGGCAGCCTCGATTCCCTGCGGTTTCACTGATGCTGGGTTGCCGGTCGGCTTTCAACTCGCCGGCGGCAAGTTCGACGATATTCGGGTGCTGCGCGCAGCCAATGCTTATATGGATGCGCATCCGGCGCGTCTGCCGACGGTGCCGAATCCGGCCCAGTACAGCTGATCGCGGCCCGGCTGGTTCGAATGCCGTATGCAAAGGCTTTCGAGCGCTCCGGTTGCGGGGCTCGGCGCGACAGTGTCCGAGCCGCTATAACAAGATATTGAGAACCGCCCAAGCCCGCCGACCGAGTCGGCAGGCTTGGGCGGTTTTTTTTAGGCCGGTCCGGCCTGGGCTTGCCAATCCTCCGAAGTGGCCGGGGTCGCCGCACGCCGGGCGTTGGCCTCGGTATACGTCGCGGTATGACGGTCGAGCCCGCGCAGTTCAACGGTAATCCCGCGCTCGGGGGCACCGCTGACAAAGCGATCGATATCCTCGCGAATATCCGGATCGATAAAGCGGGTCGTCGAGGCATCGATCACGAGATGCCCATTCTCCGGTACCCGGGACAGATGATGCCGCAGGGCGTCCCGGCTCAAGAACGAAACCTCGCTATTGAACCGCAATAGCGCATGTTGTCCCTGATGGGTCATGGACATAGCGCTCCGGTAATGTGCACGGATCAGGAAATACAGCGCGACGACCATGCCCGTCAGCACCCCGATCAGCAGATCGGTGGCCAAGATGGCTACGATCGTGACCGCGAACGGCGCAAAACGCTGGAAACCGGCCCGCCACTGCGCGCTGATGATCGCCGGGCGTGCCAGCTTGTACCCCGTGAACAACAGAATGGCCGCCAGTGCAGCCAGCGGAATCGCTTCGAGGGCGAAGGCGACAAAGGCCACCGAAGCTACCAACAGCACGCCGTGTACGAAGCTGGCCAGGCGGGTTCGGCCGCCGGCCTGTACGTTGGCCGAGCTGCGTACGATCACTGCGGTCATCGGCAGCCCGCCGATCAGGCCGCTGAGCATGTTGCCGATGCCCTGGGCCCCGAGTTCCCGATGGGTGGACGACTTGCGGCCCAGCGGATCTATTTCATCCACGGCTTCGACGCTGAGCAGCGTCTCGAGGCTGGCCACCAAGGCGATAGTCAGCGCCGACAGATAGATCCCGGGGCTCAACCAGTGGCTGAAGTCCGGCGTCTGCAGCGAAGCCAACAGCGAGGCCGGGCCATCCAGCCCAGGCAAGCTGACATGCTGCTGGGCCGATAGCGCCAGCCCCGAGCCCATCCAGTGGGCGCCCATGCTCATCGCGACACCGACAATCACCGCGATTAGCGGCGGTGGCACGATCGCGAGCTTCGGATAGCGCTTGGCCAGTGGGGTTTCGAAAAACACCAAAATCGCCAGACAAACGACCGTGATCGCGATCGCCAGAGGCGAAATGCCGCTGATCAGCGCGCCCGGGCTGGTCAGGCCAGCTTCGGTCTCGGCACCGTGGCCAAGAGCCAGCGGAACTTGGGTGCCGATCAGAATCAAACCGATACCGGCCAGCATGCCTTTGATAACACCCGAAGGTACGAAGGCGCCGATGATGCCCATACGGGCAAAGCCCAGTCCGATTTGGATCAGCCCGGCCAGTACGGTCGCGAACAGCAGACCACCGTAGCCGTATTGGTCGATCACCCCGAGCACGATGGCAGTCAGTCCGGCGGCCGGCCCAGAGACCGACAGTTGCGAGCCGCTGGCCCAGGATACGACCAGACCACCCACCATGCCGGCGATGAGACCGGATAGCGGAGGGGCGCCGGAGGCGATGGCAATACCCAGACACAGCGGGATCGCGACGAAGAACACGACAATCCCGGAGCGGATGTCCCGCCCCAGATATCGTGTATCGATTTGCGATGACGTTTCAGACATGAAAAGAAAACCGTATTGAGGCGCGCCCAGTGAGCACGCCAGAAATATTGAACCAGTAAGCGTGGGGTATTGGAGCTAGGCGGCCGCAGCCTCGGCCTGTGTAGCCTGTGGATACTCGCAGACCGTCTCCAGGACGCCGCTGTCGTGGGTATAGACCAGACCCAGTAGCGTCGGAGGGTTCGTCATCTGACGAATCAACGGGATGGCAGCCAGGCGTTCGACCTGGGCGATCACATGGTGTCGCACCATGGCATTGACCCGCGCGGTGGCATCGTCGATAGACGCGAACTCGTCGGCTAGGCTGTCATGGTGGGCCACGACCGGGGCCAGATGATTGTCGACCTGTTCCAGGCCTGTGGGATGACCAGAGCAGGCAGCCCCGATGCCACCACAGTTCTCGTGTCCGCATACAACGATATATCGTACGCCCAAAGCCGAAACTGAATACTCCAGCGCACTCATGAATGTCGGATCATCAATGGCCGCGACGTTGGCGACATTACGGTGCACAAACAGATCGCCCGGCGAGGCATTGGTCATATGCTCGGCGGGCACGCGACTGTCCGAGCAGCCGATCCAGAATGCCTCGGGCGACTGGCCCGAGCCCAGCCGCGAGAAGTAATCTGGATCGCGGTTTTGCATCTCGTAGGCCCAGGCCTGATTTTCGAGCAGCAAACGCTCATGGAAGTTCATGATGCAGTTCCTTTTAAAGTATGGATTGGAATCCCCGCTCCCTTCCCCTTGGCCAAAATGCCCGATGAGCTTCTCGCTCGAGCATCGTGCGCCACAATTGTCGACAGAAAAAAATGCCGTAGGTTCAAAAAAATACGAATGCATCTGCGACTTTTGTACAAGCAATTTCGAGGCCATAGCGCTCGCGTGGCGCGAGCCGGTTCTGGATAATGGCCGGCTTCAATGGGTTCTTACCGATGCTGTGTCTGAATTAACGATGCGCCGCGCCGAGCGCGACGATGCCGACTGTATCCTGGCTTTCATTACCGAGCTGGCGATCTATGAAAAAGCCGAACACGAAGTCGTGGCCACGGTCGACGATATCCGCGAGCGCCTGTTCGGTGCCGGGGCGAATGTGTATGCGTTGATCGCCGAGCTCGACGGCGAGCCGGTAGGTTTCGCGGTCTATTTCCTAAACTTCTCGACCTGGCTGGGCCGCCACGGCATTTTTCTCGAGGATCTCTATATCACGCCCACAGCTCGCGGCTGCGGACATGCCACCGCGTTGCTGCGCTATCTCGCAGGCATCGCGGTGGCCCAAGGCTATGGCCGTTTCGAATGGAACGTGCTCGACTGGAATGCCCCGGCGATCGCTTTCTATGAATCGATCGGGGCCAAGCCGCAGAGCGAATGGGTCGGCTATCGGCTGGACGGCGAGGCGCTGGCGGCATTCGCCAAGGCCGGCCGCTGACGGATCAGCCGGGCTGGGTGAGCTGTGCCCGGGCCGTGGTGAGCCGGCAGAACTCACCCTCAAGGCTGGCCAGATTGACCTGGTGCACCGTTTCGGCATCGATCGTCGTATGGGGCGCGCTGGGATCGGGGCGATCGAAGGTGGCACAGGCGTCGGCGACCAGCGTGACCTGAAAACCCAGGTTGGCGGCCATACGGGTGGTGGTCGAGACACAATGATCGGTGGTCAAGCCGGCGATGAGCAGGCGGTGATGTCCGAGCCGATTCAGTTCGGCGCTTAGCTCCGTGCCGATAAACGCGCTATTGACGGTCTTGATCAGCCGCAGTTCTTCAGCCGCCGGCTCGAAGCCGGCCTTGAACGCATGCCCGGGATGCTCTGGTCGTAAGGGCGAGTCGGGTTCGGTAGAACTATGCTGAATATGGATCACCGTCCGGCCAGCCCGGCGCCAGGCTTCGAGCAGCGACCGTGCGTTGGTTTCGGCATCGGGGTTGTTGCGCGGCCCGTGCCCTGGATCGTCGAAGGCCGTTTGGAAATCGATCAGCAGCAATGCATGGGTGTCAGTCGCCATCGGTCTGTCGTTGCTTTGCTTGGCTGGCCAGTCGTTGCCGAAACGCTGGATCCAGCGTGGCCGGGTCGATGCGAAAGCCGCCCGAAAGCACTGGGATGAACTCGTTGTTGTCGCCGGCCCGGATCGGGCTGACGTACTCCCAGACGAGTTTTTTATCCGGCGTGACTTCGACCAGGCGACCACCATCGGACTCGGTGATCAAGGTATTGCCGTTGGCCAGCCGCTGCACGGTCGAGCGAATCGGGCTGTCGAGCGGCTTGCCCGGGCTGCCGTCGTAGGACCAGGCGATGCGATCGTCGTGTGGGTCGAACTCGATGACCCGCGAGGCGTTGTGCGGTTTCATATTGCCGAGGTTGTCGAACATCAGGATATGGCCATTGGGCAAGACCTGTGGATCGTGCGGATCCAGCCAGTTACCGCGCATGCCCCAGACGATGCGCTTGGCCTCGGGATCGACCAGCACCATCAGATTGATTTGGCGCATCATGACCAGAACATCGCCAGGTTTGCCGAATCCCAGCGCTGCGATGTCTTTCGGGCCTAACCAGTCGACGGTGTTCACATGCAGCGGATCGAAATCCGCGAACCAGGGTTCGCCGCGCCGAAAAGCCAGGCCATAGGGCGAGGCCGCTAACAGCCGGGTGAGCGAGATCCGCGACAGCTGTTTGCCGTCGGGCGACAGCGTCACCAGAAAATCTTCCAGGAACGGCGTGGGTACGAAACCGTAGCCGGCCAGTGGCTGCTGGGTGAAGTCGTGGGTCAGGGTGACGATACGCCCGTCGTCGGTACGATCGAGATCGTGGTGGACATGGCCGAGATAGCGCCAGACGATGTTCGAGTCGGCATCGAGTTCGACCATGCCATAGCCCCAGGGCGTGTCATTGCCGGAGATATAGATCGCCAGCAGGTGGCCGTTGGGCAGCAGCTGGGCCCGCCGCATATAGATGAGATCGTCGTCCTGAGGGTTGGCGACAGCCGCCTCGGAGGTCCAGACCTTTGAATACGGCAGCTGCCACTCGTGGAGCACGCGGCCCTGGCTATCGATCAGGCGGGCGACATTCGCATCGCCCGAGGTGAACAACGTATAGCCAGGCTGCATACGACCGGCATCACGGACCGTGACACCGCGTTCGTTGGTCCGTGCACGCCGCCACAGATCGGTTACCAGCGGGCTGACGGCGGTTTTCGACTGGGCCCATTCGGCCTTGGCCGCCCGATAAGCATCGTGGAAGATCGGATACGGCCAAACCTGGGTGAGGCTGACCGCGATACCCGCGGTGAACACCAGAAACAGTACCGCCAGGACAAAAAGCGTGTTCGCGATATGACTCGGTTTCATGAAGACCCGCTGGCTGATGCGTCATCGCTACCGATAACGCGAAGATCCGAGTTTTGAGTCTAGCAAGAGCGGGCGCGCGGTTGACGACCGTGTGTCGTGTACTTCAGTCCGGTCGCGGCGGCTCTTCGTCGGCGGGCCCCTGGGCCGTACCTGGCGTGAGCGTCGTACCGATCGAAGCCGTCATGACAGCGCCGATGGCAAGCCACTGCCAGCTGCCGAGCTGCTGGCCCAGAAACACCAGCCCCGACAGGGCGCCGAAGGCCGGCTCGAGGCTCATCAACGTGCCGAAGGTGGCCGTGGGCAATCTCGGCAGGGCGATCATTTCCAGGGTGTAGGGCAGGGCTGTGGACAAGATCGCCACGCCGGCGCCCATGGCCAGGACCCGCGGCTCGATCAGGGTCGCACCGGCTTCCCAGATACCGGTCGGGGCGACGACGACCGCGGCGATGGTCACCCCGAGCACCGCGCTGTGCATGCCGTGCACCGCGCCGGCTTTTTGTCCGAACAGGATATACAGCGCCCAGCAGGCGCCGGCGCCGAGCGCACAGGCTGCGCCCGCCAGATTCACAGCGCCGGTGGTATCCGAACCGGGCCAGAGCAGGATCGCGAGCCCGGCAATCGCTAGGCCGACCCAGGCCAGATCTAGCGCCCGACGCGAGGCGATTACGGCCACGGTCAGCGGCCCAGAAAATTCGAAAGCCACGGCAATACCGAGTGGAATGCGGTGCAGGGCCTGATAGAACAAGAAATTCATCACGCCCAGCGCGACCCCGTAGATCGCGATCGAGTACCAGGCATCGGCCGAAATATGGCGCTGCCACGGCTTGAACACCATCAGCAGCATTAGCGATGCCAAAATCAGGCGTATCGACGTCGTGCCGGCCGCACCGGCGACTGGAAATAGGGTCTTGGCCAGAGATGCACCACTCTGGATCGCGGCCATGGCGATCAATAATAAAGCCACGGGCCAGAGCCGGGCGATAATGGCACGATGATTGAACAACATGACGTTTCGCGGACAATGTCGAGCTGCCGGCTGGGTGCCGGACCGTTCTAACCGGGGCGACCGGGCACGCATGATGGCTGATAACACCGCTATGAGCAATATATTGCACAGCTCAGGTCAGCGCCCCGATGTACTGGTGCATGTCGCGGCCAACGTGCGCCGTCTGCGATCCGCGGCCGGCTATAGTCAGAGCGCGCTGGCCGAGGCCGCCGAGGTCAGCCGTCGGATGCTGATCAGCATCGAAAAAGGCGACGTCAATGTCAGCCTCAATACGCTAGATCGCCTGGCTGCGGTGCTCGGTGTACCGTTTTATACCCTCGTGGCGCCGCCCGAGACCGAAGATGCAGCGCGGATCGACGAAGTGGCCTGGGCTGGGGTTTCACCCGGCAGCGAAGCTCGGCTTCTGGCCAGCAAGGCGGCTCACGAAGAAGTCGAGCTGTGGTCGTGGTCGCTCGCCCCGGGGGAAGTCTATGCCTCGGATGCCGATCCGGCCGGCTGGACGAATATGATCGTGGTGATCGTCGGTCGCTTGAACCTAGTGGTCGGTGAGGCCCGATTCGAAATCGAGGCCGGTGACTTCAAAGTGTTCGCCAGCGACCGACCGCATCGCTACGCCAACCAGACCGAGGAACCGCTGCGTTTCATTCGCAACGTAGTGTACTGACCCGGTGACATCTTGTCGGCGCCGGTGCGTCACGGCCGGGGCCATTGAAATCATCCGGGTGCGACACTGGGCCTCAATGGCCGCAAGCGAGGTCCATAATCCCGTGGCGACTGGGTCGGTGCGATGGGTTTGTAACGGCCCCCGGTCCGGCCAATCGATGGGTGGCTTGCCGGTTCGGCTCGAGGCTATCGGCGCGACGGCGCAGCTCGTAACCACATGTTCAAGAATGATTCTTCAATAAGGGGGCGCTATGTATTTGCGCCGCGATCTGCCGTTTTTCTTTTTATGGTTTGGCGCTGCGGTGTCGTTGTCCGAAATCCTGGCCGGAACGCTGCTCGCGCCTCTCGGGCTGACCCAGGGACTGATTGCGATCGTTCTGGGGCATGTGATCGGCACCACGCTGTTGGTGCTCGGGGGGCTGATCGGAACCCGCGAAGGCCAGAGTGCGATGGGCACCACCGAGGCCGCTTTCGGCCCGCTCGGGCGGCGCCTGTTTGCCGGGCTGAATGTCCTGCAGCTGATCGGCTGGACGGCCGTCATGTTGGCTACCGGCGCCGACCAGGCAGCCGGCTTGGCCAGCGGGCCAGCCGCGATCTGGGTTGTATTGCTCGCCGGCTTGGTCGCCGGCTGGGCTATGTTCGCCCGAGCCGGTATCGGCCACCTGAATACAGTGGCCGTAGCCTTGTTGATGGGGCTGCTGTTCGCAGTATTTTTTCGTTTGTTCTACGCGCCGGAGCCAGCATCGACCGGCGCTACGACGCCCATGCGTTTCGGGACGGGCCTGGAGCTGGTCATCGTGATGCCGCTGTCGTGGCTGCCCTTGATTGCCGACTACAACCGGCACGCCCACCGGCCTGGCGTCGCGAGTGTGTTCACCTGGGCCGGTTATGCTTTGGGTAGCGCCTGGATGTATGCCATCGGTCTATGGATGGCCGTGCATTTCGGCGGCCTGAATTTGGGCGCGTTGGTCGCCGGTGCACCGGCCGTCGCTGGGGCGTTGGTGGTGGTCGTGCTGTCGACAGTGACCACCACGTTTCTGGATGTCTATTCGGCCGGTGTGAGCGCCCGGCATATGGGTCTGGCCGGGCCGATTCGTGGGTTGGCCGTGGGGGTGGCGTTGCTAGGGACCGTCTTGGCCCTGTGGGTGCCGATCGGCGCCTATGAAGGTTTTTTGTATGCCATCGGTGCGCTGTTCTCGCCGTTGTATGCGGTAGTTTTGACGCGCTATTTCGTGCTTCGTCGTTCGGCGGTTCGTTCGCGATTCGTAGCTATTCCGGCGCTCGCGGTATGGGGCATTGGTGTGGCGGCTTATTACGGATTTGCTGCCGTAGGGACGCCGATCGGGGCCACCCTGCCGGCGTTCATGCTCACGGCTGTGCTTTATACCCTGATCTGTATCGCACGCCCGGCTGCGCGTGACTGATGCGTAGGCAGGCTTGGCCCTGCGTGTTGTTGCCGATTGCCGCCGGCCCCTGGGCGCCATAGTCTTTGCGCGACTTCTACACAAAAGGCGTATGCATGAGTCGATGGCGGACACGGCTGGGGCGCTGGGCCAGCCGGTATTTGTTGTTGCCGATCATCCTGGGGGTGGCGATCGGTTCGCTGATCCCGTTGATCGAGACCAATACTTGGTGGATCCGCTATCTGGATTTTCCTCGCATCGAGTTCGTGATCGTACTGCTGGCGGCGTTGCTGCTGTATGTGCTGATCGGCCAGTGGCGACGCAAGGTCGGCGTGTTCGCGATCGCGATCGCCCTGGCCGCGCTCGGCTACAACGCATATCGGCTCTGGCCGTATATGCCACGTCCGAAGAATCCAATCGGCGAGCCGGCTGCGGCCTGTGCCCGCGATGCCCAACTCAGTGTGATGATTGCCAACGTACAAGAGGGCAACCGCCACAGTGCGAAACTGCTGGATATGGTCCAGCGAATCCAGCCGGATATATTCCTGGCCATGGAAACCAACCGCTGGTGGAATCGCCAGCTCGAGCCGCTGGATGCGGTTTACGATCATCAAATCGTGAAAAACCCGAAGAACGCGAAGTATTTTGGTATTCATCTGTTCTCGAAAAAAGAACTGGTGGATCCGCAGGTGCATTTCTTTTTCGATGCCACCACGCCGACGATCGTGACCGGTATCCGAATGCCGAATCGTGCCACCCCGGTCCAGTTCGTGGGGCTGCATCCACGGCCGCCGCTGATGTGGTCGCAGTCGAGCACGATTCGCGATGGACATATCCTCAAGTCGGCCCTGATCGCGGGCCACTCCAGCGCGCCGACGATCATCGCCGGCGACTTCAACGCCGTGTCCTGGGAGCGGGTGCTGCGACGGGCCATGCGCGTCGGCGGTTTGCTGGATGCGCGCGTGCATCGCGGCTTCATCCCCAGCTATAACGCCAAACACTGGTATATGGCCTGGCCGTTGGATCAGATGCTGTATCAGCCCTCGTTACGGCTGCTGGATTTCAAGCGTCTGCCGGCCTTTGGCTCCGACCACTATCCGATGCTGGGGCGATTCTGCACGGATCCGGCCGACCACAGTCGGCGCCAGCCGCCCGCTAAAGATTCGGGAGACCCGGCCGAAGTCCAGACCTCGCTACAGGCTGCACAGCAATATGACAGCGGGCGAACCCATTAGACTGGCCGCCATGCTTGGATGCACGGGAGCGAGCCCATGACCCAGACCGAGCGTATCAACGCCGTGCTCGGCGAGTACGGTCGAACCTTTGCCTCCGAGCTCGGCGTGGATCTGGCGCGGAACACGCCCTCGCCGCTGTTTCGGCTGCTATGTCTGGCGCTGCTGACCAGCGCGCCGGTCCAGGCTGGGATCGCCATGCAGGCCGCCCGGGCGCTGGCCGAAGCCGGTTGGACCACCCCGGAGCGGCTCGCCGAAAGCCGCTGGCCACAACGGGTCAACGTACTCAACGGGGCCGGCTATGCCCGGGTGGATGAAAAGACCGCAACCCAACTCGTGGCTTTTAACGCCCATCTGCTCGATGCCTATGCCGGCGATCTACGTCGGCTGCGCGCCGAGGCGGACGGCGATTCGAAAGCCGCCCTGCGTGCGCTTAAACGCTTTACGGGGATCGGCGATACTGGGGCAGCGATCTTTCTGCGCGAGGTCCAGGCGGTTTGGGGCGAGTTTTATCCGTTCGCCGATCCAGCGAGTCTGGCCACGGCCGAGGCGCTTGGGCTGCCGGCCGAGGCCGCCAAGCTGGCGCGGCTGACCGGTCAGGCCGATTTCCCACGCCTGGTCGCGGCGTTGGTGCGGGTTAAACTGGCCGGCGATATCGACCGCTTTAAAGACTGAGACCGCATGTTCGATTACTCGCTGGCCCATTGGCTGACCTTCGTCGGAGCCGGGCTAGCACTCGAGTTCACACCCGGTCCGAGTATGCTCTATGTGCTCGGTCAGACCGCCCGCCACGGCCGTCGGCACGGGTTGGTCGGGTTGGCCGGCGTGCTGTCGGGCGGGGTCGCGCATATCGTGTTGACCGTGTTCGGGTTGGCGGCGTTGATCGCCCAGTCGGCCTGGCTATTTTCGATGATCAAGTGGATCGGGGCGATCTATCTGGTCTGGCTCGGGGTTCAGTCGCTGTGTACGCGTTCGAGCGATGACGTCGCCGAGACCGCAGCGACAGATCATAGGCGCGCCGTGCCCAGCGCCTGGCGGGCTTATCGACAGGGTCTGTTGATCGATCTGTTCAACCCCAAGGTCGCCTTGTTTTTTCTGGCGTTTATTCCGCAGTTCGTGGTGGCCGGCGCCGGGCCGGTGGCAGTCCAGTTGGGGTTGCACGGTGTCTTGCTGCTGGCGCTGGCCGCGGTTTGCGATACCCCGCTGGTCTTGATCGGGGATAGGCTAAGCCGCTGGTTCAAGGGGCGTCGGCGGCTCGCGCTCTGGAGCGAGCGAGGCCTGGGGGCGCTATTCGTGGCCCTCGGGGCACGGCTGGCCCTGGCACATCGTTGATTGGAAACGGTTGGGAGGCTGCGATGTTTGATTATTCCTGGGCCCACTGGGTGGCTTTTTTCGGCGCGGCCTTCGCGCTCGAGATCGTGCCGGGGCCAGATCTATTATTTATAACGGCCAAAACTGCTCGCCATGGGCGCGGGCATGGTTTTGCGGCGATGTTCGGCCTATGGACCGGCGCCCTGGTGCATATCGCCGCGACCGTGTTCGGGCTGGCAGCCATTCTGGCGCGCTCGGCGGTGGCGTTTTCGGTCATCAAGTGGATCGGCGCGGCTTATTTGGTCTGGCTGGGAATCCAGTCTCTGCGCTCGGCCCAGCGCGGGGCGGCATCCTCGGAGGCAGCGCCGCCGCTGAGCGCGCCCAGCCGTTGGGCAGCCTATCGGCAGGGGATCTGGGTCGATTTGCTGAACCCGAAAGTCGCGCTGTTCTTTCTGGCCTTCATTCCACAGTTCGTCGAGCCTGGCGCAGGCCCGGTGACCGCACAGCTGGCCCTGCACGGACTATTGTTGTTCGTGGTGGCCGGCGTGATCGAGCCGGCCTTGATTCTGATCGGCGACCGGCTGACGCGTATGCTGCGCGGCCGGCGCCGGCTAGCGGCCTGGGCCGAACGCGGCGTCGGCGCGATCTTCATTGCGCTGGGCGCCCGGCTGGCTCTGGCCCACCGTTGATAGCGAGCTGTTCATGAGCGAATCCGAATCGACCGGGCGCTGTGCCTGCGGCGGCGTACGGTTCCGACTGACCGAGGCCACGACCGATGTCATTGCCTGCCATTGCGAGACCTGCCGGCGGTGGTCTGGTTATATCTGGGGCGCTACCCATGCATCCAAGAGTGCACTCGTAATCGAGGCCGGCGATATGCTGAGCTGGTGGGCCTCCTCGAATTTTGCCGAGCGCGGTTTCTGTAGCCACTGCGGCTCCAGCCTGTTCTATCGGCGCCACGAGACGGAGCGCATTTCGATCGCGCCGGGCGCCCTGGATGCACCGACCGGGCTGGCGACTACGCAGCATATCTGCGTGGCCGAGGCCGGCGACTACTACCCACTCGATCCAGGCATGCCGCAGAACCTTGGGCCGGAAATCGAGTTGTGAGACAGGCTGGCGGCCATGCCACTCAGCGGCTGTACTAGGCAGACGGGCGGGTCGAGGTGGCAGGCAGTTTCCGCAAATCGCGGTGGACGGGTACGACAAGGCGTAGCGAACACCGCGTCGTCGTATAACGTCAGCGAGCGATAACGCGGGTTGGTCGTACGGCATCGCCTGTTCGTGGGGCTGGGAGCGATCTATTGTGAATTATGGCCTGGGCGGCATACGCAGGGCAGACGCCAGAGCGGCGCTGCTATGAGGCCACTGCAACAGGCTTTGCGGTCGTGCGATGCATAAAAAAGCCCCGACCAAGGCCGGGGCTTGTAGAGCAGGAGGGGCGTTTTAATGCCGCGGTATGATCGCCCAGTTCGAATAGTTGTTGTAGCGTGGTTGTACCGCGCGTGTATCGAACAGCTCCCAAGCTTTCTGGCTTTTATCCAAGCCGCGGTCAACGCTGGCCGCCAGCGCAGGCTGCAGATTCGACGGATAACCGGCCGGCGAATCCGGATAGCCGGTCATCTCGTTGGCCTGCGGCCTGTCGTTTAGATGGTTGCGATAGCTTTGTGAATCGCAGTCGAATCCAACCATCTGCGGCATCGTGGCCTTATAGGCTTCATCCAGGGTACTGAAGTAGTCGGCACCGCGAGTCGGTCGGATTTGGAGCTTATATACCCCCGCCTTGAGCCAGCAGAAACCGCTATCCGGTTTGTCGATCCAGTTGGTCATCCGACCGACTTGGAACTCAAGCAGCCATTGGGCAAAAGGTTCGAATTCGGAGAACCCCAGGTCAGTGGCATAGGAAGTCGCCCAGGCAAAGAAGTCTTCCTGCCAGGGGGCGACGCCGGTCCATGCTTCGCCTTGCACCGTGTAGTTGGTGTAGTCGTCAAGGATATGCAGCGGATGCTCGTCCTGATTCTGCAAATAGTGGCTGTCGTAATCGGCCGCGATATTGGCGAGCAAGCCAGTGAAGTAGCTATGCATCGGATCGGCATCCGGGGTGGCATAGGCGGCCTGGGCGAGCGTGCGCAGCGACCAAGCCTGCTGCCGAACCTGCTGCGCGGCCCGGCGAAGACGACCATTGGCATAGTCGCGATAGCCGGGATTGGCCGACAGTTCGATATAGGAGGCCGCGAACTGCAGCTCTTCCAGGTAATAGTAGTCGCCCGTGACCAGGTAGGGCAGAAAGCCGATCGAGGGATGGTGGGCAAGCTCGAAACTATAGGGCGAATCGCAGTCAGTACTGCAGTCGGTATAAAGCTGTTCGCGAGTCTGCGGCGACCAGCTCTGGTCACGACGAGCCACGACCGTGATGTATGGATAGTCCGTGATCTTGATCGGGCTACCGGTTTTGGCGTCACGGAAATGGAAACCATACGAGCCTACGGCGTTGTCGTTGGCGAGCATATGGTCGAAGGCCCGCGGATCGCCGCTGACCGCATAGGTTGAGGTCCAGCGCGGCAACGGGCCGATACCGTCCTGTGCGCCGACGTCGCCCATGTACTTGGTCTGTGCACCGTTGGTCATCAGCGGGTAACTCGCTGCCAGACCGTCGAGATAGGCTTGTTCGGGCTTTACGTCTGCGTATTTGGGAATGGCCTTGGTTGCTTGGACATACTGCATGTCCGGCTGCACATAGAGGCTTGGGTCGGATCCCCACCACAGCACCTTATGCCAGCGGGCATGGTTGTAATGAGTCAGATCCTGGGCCTCGAAGTGGCTTTCGCCGACGTTGATCGTAGCGTTGTAGGTGAGGTTGCCGGCGGTTTTGCCGTAGGTGAAATCGTTTTCAACCACGGTATCGACTCGAGCATTCGTGACCCGGCCGCTATAGCTGGCATGGGCACGGATATGGAAGTATGCACCGAGCTGGTTGTCCGGATCGGACTGCGCGCCTTGCATACGGCCGCCGATGATCCATTCGCTGGTGCGCGCGCCAGATAGCCAGGTCTTGCAGATCTTATCGGCTACGGCGTCGCAGCCGCCGCGGTCGACGATCGTTTGCAGCAGCTCGCGCGCGTTCTGGGTCAGCGCATGGCCGTCGTGCTGGATCGTGAGTTTGGCGTCGAAGCCGGAGGACAGAAGGCGGCTGATCGAGATGGGCGCAACCTGTGAATCCTCGGGGACATTACCGTTAGTGAACAGCTTGATCGGTAGATCGCCTTGGGCGGGGACCTTATCGAGCTGGAACGACAGGATGGCGTGTTTGACCGAGCCATCGTCGTAGTAGCTCTTGATATCGGCTTGTACGCCTTGATTGCTCGGGTTGCTCGGCGTGGAATAATACAGCTGCTTCTCGGGCAGATAATCCCCTTTCTTGAAGACCTGTCCGTAGGTGACGACTTGATACGAGGCGGCGTTGTCCGAGCGGTTGCGAACCGTGACACGGGTGATCTCGGGATTGTCCCCGCGCGTATCGGGGCCAAGAAATACCGAATACGGCACCTTGGGTGCTGTCAGACCAGACTTTTCGTAAACGTAATTAAGAAAATTCTGTTGTTGGTCGTAGCGTTTTTTTTGCTCCGGACTCAAATCATCGTATGTCCAGGCCGCGGCGCAAGAGCTTGCTAGAACAGCAGCGGAACCGATTAAACCAACCAGCATTCGACGGTATTTGGCTGAAGTCGCCATCAAATATAACCCCTCGTTATATATGAAATAAAAAAAGGTGTTAGAGAGCCTGATTCCTTATTTCGCTCTTTCGCACCCATGGACTGGTCAAGTACGACTTGCCACTCCGCCAGCCAATCGAACGCGAGATCCTTCGAGCAATGGAAGGCGTCTGGAATTCGGCTGATGGAGGAATAACGGCATCTGATCCGATGCCTTTAGAGAGGATTTTTGTTTTTTATGGGTTGGCTGAAATAAATTAGTAAACTGGCGCTGCGCTGCGCAGGAATAGGGCTTCATTCTTGGGAGTCGGGTCTACCTTGGTGCAGAGGCAGGCAGCGGAGCCGGCGAGCCTCGGCCCAGAGTCGGATCCATATATGCAGTAGCAGGCAGCGCCCGTACCGATGTTGGAATGTTCGTATTCCGGACCAGGGATAGCCAGCCTCACCGTGTCGAGGCGCGATGATTGACAGCAGTGCTCAGCGGTTCGGCTCGCGTTCGATTCATGCGTCCCAACAAGATGGCGTCGTCGGGCTTCGAAGACGAGCCGTCGGGCGTGGCCACCGGTCTTGATCGGCGCTTGGCGCTATCTTGGGCCTGCGCAAAGGTGCGACACGTAGAACAACGCCCCAGGGGCATGGGCGATTGCGATACGCAACCGGGTATGGCGCGCAAAAGCGTTGTCCAGCCATACGCGCAGCGCATTCAAGGTAGCGGCGTGCCTATCGCGTATGCCGCCGTTCTCGGTGACTCCAAGCAGTCTGGCTAATGCAGCGTGCTGGCGATTCGGCTGCCCGCCTGGGTTTTGATTTTTGGAGGCGACAGCGCTTGCCTTAGGCAAAGCCGTTGGGTCTGGTCGCTAGCCGCGGGATAGCCTGCGTGGCAGCGCACGCCAGTCCGGCAATCGTCTAGACAGAGCCGTTATTGCCGTTGATCTAGACGATTTAGCGATCGACTGCCGCTGGCTGGTGCCAAGCGCCGCTGGTGAGCCCTAGCCGGGCCTGCCTTGGCCAGCTCGGCAACAAAACGCGTGCGGTTCATAGACGGGAATACAGCAGGCAGGTATCGCCGAGCTGGATGAATCCGTCGACGAAGATGATGTTCTGCGGTAGCACGTCACGAATAGCGGCGCGCCAATCAGTCTGTGGCTCGATCATCGATAGCGCTCAGGGCGCGGTAGGGCTGGCCTGGATAAGCGATGCGCTCAGCGAATGTCGCAACATGGCGTAATGATGACCGTTGGAGCGTCGATGTCGTGCCGACGAGCTATGCCGCGCCTGATCCTGTGCTGCGACTCTCCAGGCCGGCCAGGGCCATTAGCGGGGCCTCGACGGTCGCGAGAGCGTCAGTCGGCTTCAGCAGACCCGAGCCGGATTTTGACCGTACAGAGGCCGGGGCGGCCGCTGACTCGGCCCTGGCGGGGCGTCATAGCGGCTGTCGCCTGTTCGTGTGGTGGAGTGACTATGCGAATGCGCTCAGCGGCGCGAGATAGCGTATCGAGCAACGGAGCGTTCTGGATGCCTTCGCATGGTGAAGAGCGTTGCTATGCCGCACCGATGCCGTGTGTCGACCAGAATCGCGGCGGTGCTGCCCTCGACCGCCCCGCCGAGGGTGGCGGGTACGGAAGGGGCAGCCAGGTTTGAGGCGTATATCTAGGCAAAGCCTCGCTGGGACGGGGCAGTCGCGGCATCGGTGGGCTGGGCCTCGGCGGTTTCGATCGACAGCCACTGCTGGCGGCCTTCGGCCAGCCGTTTACGGGCGAGCAGCGTGCCGACAAAGCCGACGATCGCGGCCAGTGCCAGGGCAACGCCTGGCATCGCCCGGTTGCCGGTGATCTGGATCAGCCAGGTGACGAAGGCCGGGGTGAACCCGCCGAAGATGGCGTAGGTCAGGCTATAGGCCAGCGACCAGCCGCTGGCGCGGACCTGGGCTGGCATGATCTCGACTAGTGAGATCATCAGCGTGCCCTGCCAGCAGCCGTACAGACAGCCCAGGAACACCACGGCAACCCAGAGCCGGAAAAACGAGGGATCGGCGACCAGCCAGGCCATGGTTGGGTAGGCACACAGGCCGAGCGCGGCCGAGGCCGACAACAGTACCGGTAGGCGGCCGACCCGATCGGAGATCGCGGCCACCCCGGGCATGACGAACAGATTGGCTATGGCCATACAGATAGTGACGATGAAGCTTTCCATCGAAGTCAGGCCGAGAATGTTGTGGCCGTAGGTGACGATATAGGAGGTAATCAGATAGAAGGTCACTGAGGTCAGCAAGATCATCATGATGGCGTTGCCGATCAGCTGCCAGTTCTTGGCCAGGGTGGCGCTGACTTCGCGCATGCTCGGATGATGACGGCGTTGCTTGAACTCTTCGCTCTCGGTCATCGAGCGCCGCATGAACAGCAGCACCGGTACCAGTAGCGAGCCGATCAGAAACGGTACCCGCCAGCCCCAGCTGTGCATCTGGGCATCCGACAGCGTCATCGCCAGGACGACGCCGATCACGGAAGCCAGCAGTACGGATGCCGACTGGCTGGCGGGTTGCATGGCTGCGAAGAAGCCTTTGCGATTGTTCGGCGCGATTTCGGCCAGATAGACCGAAGCCGTACCCGATTCGGCGCCGGCCGAAAAGCCTTGCAACAGACGGCCGATGATCACGATCACCGGCGCGGCATAGCCGATGGTGGCGAACGACGGCACGAAGGCGATCGACAGCACGCCCACCGACATGATCGATAGGCTCAACAGCAGTCCGGCGCGGCGGCCGTGCTTGTCGGCATAGGCGCCCAGCACCAGGGCGCCGAGGGGCCGCATCAGAAAGCCGATGCCGAAAGTGATCCAGGACATCAACAGTGCGAACGCGGGATCGGTAGCAGGGAACAGGACATCGGCGATGATCCCGGCATAGAAGCCGTAGATCATGAAATCGAACATCTCGAGAAAATTGCCGGTGAGAACGCGCGCGGTGTTCTTGGCCCTCGAGGTCGTCGATACCGTGGTTGTGCTCGACATGGGTGACTCCTCCGTATCTCGTACGGTTTTTCGCTTGTTATGGGCATACCGTCCCCGGACCGGCACGGGACCAGGCAAAGAAAATCGAGGGTCGGAATGCTTTCGGGCTGCGGCCGGGACCGTGTCTTCGGTAGGCGCACAGCGATCGTTACAACGGGTTGTGGGCGGGGCTCTCCTTGGGTCAGAAGAAATGGCGGCTTAGCCGGTGGCTTCGGCCTTAGGGGATGGTTCGAACTGCTGGCGCAGGGTCTTGCGGTCGACCTTGCCGACCTTGTTCAGCGGCAGAGCCTCAACGAAATAGACCGAACGCGGGCGATATACGGGCGATAGATCGGACTCGACCCGGTCCGCGAGCGCTTCGGCGTCGACAGCCTGCTGAGCGTGGACGACGACGAAGGCGACCGGCACTTCGCCGAGATCTGTGTCCGGGGCACCGATCACACAGCATTCGGCGACCGCCGGATGGGTCGCGATCCGGTTCTCGATTAGCGCCGGCGACAGATTTTCGCCGCCGCGGATGATCACATCCTTGAGTCGGCCGGTGATCGAGACATAGCCGGCCGCATCGATACGACCGAGATCGCCCGTGCGTAGCCAGCCGTCGACGATCGGCGAGTCGACGTCGGCGCCGATATAGCCCGCCATGAGTGCGGCTCCGGTAATACGGATCTCGCCTTCGGCGCCGGGGGCGGCCTCGGTATGTGTTTCCGGCACGAACAGCTTCAACGTTTGGCCGGGAATCACCGTGCCGATCGAGCCGATCCGGCGTGCGGCCGGCGGGTTGAGGGTGGTTGTACAGGTCGACTCGGACAGGCCGTAGGAGACCACCAGCGGTACGCCGAAGACGTCCTCGATCTGTTCGTGAAGGGCCGGAGTGATCGGCGCCGAGCCACAACGCAGAAAACGCAGATACTCGAAGGTCTCGCCCGCCGGAATATTGGGCAGGGTCCGGGAATACATCGTCGGTACACCGGTGACGATGCTCGGCTGGTAGGTACGCAGCTGGCCGAGGATATCGTCAGCACGAAAACGCGGAATCAACACCACCTCGGCGCCGGCCAGGAAAGGGGCGATCAGCTGGTTGTTGATGCCATTGGTGTGATGCAGCGGCATCACATGCAACAGGCGGTCGTGGGCCGTCAGGCCGGTATGTGCGACCACGCCGTCAGCATTGACCCGCAGATTGGACTGGGTCAGCACCACGCCCTTGGGGCGGCCGGTACTGCCGGAGGTGAACAGCAGCAGCGCGCGATCTTCGGCCCGATGCACGACGGTCGGCGCCGGCTTACCAGTGTGTTCGAGCGCGGCCAGCGGCAGGGCCCGGGTGCCCATGCTGGCCAGCCGGGCTTCGGCCTCCTCGCGAAAGTGATCGTCCTCAAACACCATCACCGGCATGCCGACCGATTCGGCGCGCTCGGCCAGCTCTGGCACCGTGATCCGGGGCTCCATGATGGTCGGCGTGAGCCCGCTCTGCATGGCGCCGAACAGCGCAGCCACGCAGGCCGGTGTCTTGGCCGCGGCGATGCCCACGAACGCACCGCGGGCCAAGCCGAGTGATGCGAAGCCGGCAGCATAGGCATCGATGGCGTTGCCGAGCGCAGCATAGTCGAGCATGCCGGCCGGGCCGTGCAGTGCCATGCGCCCAGCTGCGGCATGGGTGTCGATCGCAGCACGTAGCGCGTCCGACAAGGGTTGTACGTCCGGGGTCATACGGCCTCCTTGCGCAGCACGATGGCGGCGTCGGTTTCGAACTGGTGGTTGGGATCGAGTGCGCGTAGTGCTTCGATCTCGCGATCGGTCGGCAGCTCGGTGGGCCGTGCCTGGCTGGCATCGAAGTCGAAGGCCGTGCGTTCGCGTACTTCGGCGAGCGACGCATCGGGATGCCAGGAGGCTAGCGCCAGTCGGTCGTCGTGTTTGACGAACACGGCGATCGGCGTGACCACGCCGTGCATGCCGCCGGCTGCGGTCACGAAATCCAGGGTGTCGACCATGGTCCGGCGCGAATGCTCGGTGCGCCAGGTGACCGAGCGTTTGGCGGTCGGTAGCATCACCGCACCGCCGCCGCCGCCCGGCAGCCGCACCTTGGGGTGGTGCCAGTCGCCGATCGCCGAAACGTTGGTTCGGCCCTGCCCGTCGACCTGAGCCGCGCCGAGAAAACACAAGTCCATGCCGCCTCGGGTGCACAGATCGTAGAAATCTTCGTTGCCGAAAATGGCTGTAGAGCCTTCGGCGAGCACTGGGTCGGAGCTGGAGATCGGCACCGCCGAGGGGCGCGGATCGACGCCGCCGGCGACGTTGATATAGGTGAAATCGAAATCGTAGGCACGGCGGGCCAGCAGGCAGGCCAGCATCGGCAGGCTGGAGTTCACGCCGCTGAAGGTGACTTCCTGCGGACGAATGAAGCGCGCCAAATTGGTCACGATATAGGCGAACGGCGACCAGGATTCAGACATGAGCAGTCTCCTTGCAGGCTTCCGGCGCAGTGGCCAGATGAACGTCAAGGGCATCTGCGTCGCGGGCGAGATAAGCCTGCACAGCGGGATAGTCGACCTCGTAATCCGGCCAGCAGGACCCCGGCCAGCCGGCATTCGGTAGCACGGCGGCGGCCTCGACCATGAAATGCGGCACGAGCGTGAGCTCCGGGCGCTCGCGAAAGACGTCGGGGGCGACTTGGCGTTCGGCGACCACCAGCACGCGATCCGCGGCCCGGGTCATGATCCGGTCCCAATGCGAGGTACCGAAGACTCGGGCATCGCCCTGTTCGGTCACTTCGTTGGCGAGCACGATGGCGAAATCCGGGCGGATCTTGGGGATCACGTAGGTCTCGCCTGCGCTGTCGTAGGGATCGGGAAGCTTTTTCCAGCCGTTGAGCTCGGCCAGCGCCGAACCGTGGATGCCGCCGCAGGGCATGAACGGTACGCCAAAGGCCGAGGCCCGAAGACCGGCGGTGAGCGTGGCGCAGGCATGTTCTTCCAGCTCTACGTCGCCGTTCTCGATCGCACGGCGATACCAGGGGGCGAGCCCGAAATTGCCTTCCATGGCGACGATGCCGGTGCGCGCCCGGCGGACCGCGCCGGCCCGGCAGAGGATGTCGATGTCGTAGCCCGGCGATTGCTTGATGATCTCCAGGCCGCGGCGCTGCTGGCGGATCAGCTCGCGGATCAGCGCGAACGGGCCGCGATGCAAAAAGCTGCCGCCGAGCGCCAACGAGGCGCCGTCGGGAATACGCGCGGCCAGCTCGGCCACGCTTTCGATCTTGGCAGTGCGTGCAATACCCATTACGAAGCCTTTTGTTGTTGTGCCTGGGCCGCAGCGGCCTCGCGATAGGCGCGCATGCGGGCCTTGAGGCCGGGCTCGGCGGCCGAGGCCACCAGTTCGGCCATGTCGGCATCGCGCGTATCGCGACGGATCACTCGGAACAGCCGGGCGGCGGCATCGGCGCTGAGGCCAGAGGCAGCGAGCGCGTCGATGCGAGGGCCAACGTCTTCGGCGGCCACTAGGTCGGTGACGAAACCCCGTTCGCGGGCGGTGGCTGCATCAAAGGTCACGCCGTCGTGTAGGACTTCGCGGGCCCAGTCGGCACCGACGAGATCGGCGAACCGACGCGAGCCCAGCACCAGCCCAAAGCCGAGCCCCGGCATACGAAAGCTGGCCTGCGGCGTCGCCCAGCGTCGGTTGCAGACCGCGAACAGATCCACGCCGGCACCGAAGTTGCGCCCATGGGCATGGGCGACGGTATCGAAGGGGGCATGGGCGAGCGCCTGCAAAAGCTGCTCGATGCGGACGAAGCGGCGCAGCAGATCGCCTTCGCTTTCGTCTTCGAAGCCGGAGAAATCAAAGCCGGCCGAGAAATTCTTGCCGTCGCCGCGCAGGCTCAGCAGACGGGTACCGTCGCCCTCGGCCGTGGCGACGATGTCGATCAGTGCTTCGACCAGATCCGCAGACAGGGCGTTGCGCTTGTCTGGCCGGGCGAGTACGACCTGTGTGGTGGTCCCGTCGCGGGCTACGTGGAGCGGGAATACGGTTTCAGCGGGCATCGGCGGCCTCCGGTCGCGCTTCGAATTCGGCGAATACTTCGTCGTTGTGTTCGCCGAGTTCGGGCGGGCGTCGATAGGGGCGAAGATTGTCTCCGCCGAAACGCAGCGGCGAGATGAAGGTCTGCGTTTCATGGCCGCCCGGCAGGGTCAGCGGCTGGACCCAGCCCATGTGATCGACCTGGGGATCGGCCAGTGCTTCGGCATAGCCATTGATCGGCGCACACGCCACGCCGGCCTCGCGGAACATGGCAAGCACCGTATCGACGCTCTTGTCGGCGAACACGTCTTCGAAGATCGCTTTGAGTTCGGCCTGATTCTCGGCCCGTAGGATGGTGGAGCCGAACCGGGCTTCGTCGATCAGGTCCTCGCGCTCGATCGCCTTGCAGGCCCGGGCGAACAGGGCGTTGTTGCCGGCTGCCATGGCGACATGCCCGTCGGCGACCCGGAAAGCCTCATAAGGCGCGTTGCGCGGATGGGCCGAGCCGAGCTTGACCGGGTTCTCGCCGGTGCCGAAATACTGGCTGGTCTGCAAAGCGCCGATCGCCAGCGACGCCCCCAGCATCGAGGCATCGATATGCGTGCCTTGCCCGGTGGCTGCGACCTCGCGCAGCGCTGCCGAAATCGCGAAGGCGCCGTACAGGCCGGTGGCGAAATCGGCCAGCGGCACGCCGCATTTGACCGGATCGCCGCCCGGTTCGCCGGTCACGCTCATCACCCCGCTCATCGCCTGCAAGGTCAGATCGAAACCGGCCTCTCTAGCGCGCGGGCCGTCCTGGCCGAAGGCCGAGATCGAGCAATAGACCAGTTCCGGGTGCGGCTTGGCGACTTCGGCATAGGCTAAGCCGAGGCGTTCCATCACGCCGGGGCGGTTGTTTTCGAGCACCACGTCGGCCGAATCGACCAGCGCACGGGCCCGGGCCTGATCGGCCGGATTTTTGAGATCGAGGGTGACCGAACGCTTGTTGCGATTGACCGAGGCGAAATTCTCGCTGTAGCCATCGCTGATCGGCGGCCAGGCGCGCATGCTGTCGCCGCCGGCCGGGTTCTCGACCTTGATGACGTCGGCGCCCATGTCGGCCAATAGCATGCCGCAGAACGGACCTGCCGCTACGCTGCAGAATTCGATGACGCGTATACCTGTTAACGGTTGCACGGTGTCTCC
The DNA here is from genome assembly GCF_049568105.1 of Salinisphaera sp. SPP-AMP-43. Classification (GTDB taxonomy): domain Bacteria; phylum Pseudomonadota; class Gammaproteobacteria; order Nevskiales; family Salinisphaeraceae; genus Salinisphaera. The sequence goes on along the minus strand of NZ_CP145335.1, from coordinate 3,903,574 downwards.
TTGACGATAGAAAGGGAGGGCGGCTCAGGCGGCCGCGCTGTCGGGATAGGCGTTGCCGCGATAACCAAGCGCTCGCGACAGTTCGCGCGCGGTACGGATCACGACTGGGCCGTGCTGGTGCAGAGTGCCGAGCGACAGCCGCTCCAGCGGCCCGGAAATACCCAGTGCTGCGACTGGTCGGCCGTGGGCGTCGAATACCGGTGCGGCCGCGCCGCCCACCGAGTCACGCCATTCGCCGCAGTTGATCGAGAAACCACGGCGGCGGGTTTCGGCCAGGTCGGCAAGCAGGGCGTCGCGGCTATCCAGGGAGCGCGGCGTCCACTGCGCGAGCTCGTCCGGCAGCTCGGCAAGCCGTTCGTCTGGTTGCCAGGCCAACAGCGCCTTGCCCGAGGCCACACAGTGGGCCGGCGCGCGCCCGCCGATCGCGGAATAGGCGCGGACCGGCTGCGGGCTCTCGATCTTGTTCAGATAGATCACGTCCAGCCCGTCGAGCACCGCCAGATGGATGCTCTCGCGGGTCGCATGGGCGAGTTGCTGCAGATAGGGATCGGCGATTTGGCGTACATCGAGCCGACCGACGATGGTGCTGGCGACTTCGAACAGCTTGAGCGTGCATTCGTAGGTCGCGGTCTCGGGATTGCTGCGTACATAGCCGGCAGCCGTCAGGGTCTGGAGCGTGCGATGCACGTTGCTCTTGGTCAGATCCAGCACCCGCGAGAGTGGGGTCACGCCCATTGGCTGTGGATTGGCGGCCAGGGTTTCGAGAACCCGCAATCCCTTGAGCAGTGTCTTGTCCATGTTCCAAATACCAGAACGCGTTTCCAAAATTCGATATAGGCATCTGGCGCCTATTGGAGGTCGGCTGGTATTGGAAAAAAGTCTTACCTGTCAGCGTTCTATAGTTTGGAACGCCGGTTTGTACGCGAATTCAGGTGGGATACGCCAAATCGCTGTTTCCATAATGAAAGACAGCATTCTGAATGCTGAGACAGCGAGCCGGTCGTTCTGCATGCCGACAAGGCGTACTGTCCAGCAGCCGGAGGGTATTAGCTAGGGTCGATCAAAAAGCCGCGTCTGCGCGATTCGATCAGCGAAGACGGCCGGGGCGAACCGCCGGGCGCTGTCGCTCGGGCGGGCAAAACCGACATCCGGAATAGGGCAATCCGGATATCGGTACGGCCCGGTTAGTGCGAGTGATGGTCGGCCGGAATCGGCTCGGCCTCGGCGGCAATCCGAAACAGCACGTATGGCTTGTGTCGTTCATCGTGCCCGCTGCGGTACTGGGGCTGGCGGTGCAGTTGGTTGGCCGTGACGTAGAGGTCGCCCTCGGGGCCGATGCTCAGCGTGTCCGGCCAGAGCAGACGCGGGTCGTGGGCCAGCGTCGACCAGCGGCCGGTATCGGTGTCGAATATGTGGATGGCGTTGTGTTCGTAGTCTGTGGCATAGAGTCGGCCCTGATCATCCATCAGCAGGCCGTCCGAAGCGCCTTTCTCGCCGACCGTCTCGACTGCAGCCTCGAGTTTGTCCTCGGACACGTCGCGATTGCGCAGCAGCGTTGTGGGCACGCGGTAGAGCCTGCGTGACGACAGCGGCGAGTAGTACAGCGTGGTGCCGTCCGGCGACAGGGCGATGCCGTCGGCCGGGATCGCCGGAACGCTGGCTTGGCCCTGGCCGTTGTCCTGCATCATGTAGCGCCCTTCGACGATCGGCCGGAAGCCGGGCGTAGCCTGGGTCGAAGACGCGCCGGAGAGCTGGCGCCAGGCGTCACCCGAGGCCAGATCGACCACGATGATCGCGCCCGGGCCGGTGAAGGATGAATCGGTGATATAGGCCACGCCGGCCTTGCCCTTGGAGGTATCGATGCGTACGTCGTTGAGATAGGTCGATTGCAACGCGGCACTATCGGGCAAGACGATGGTTCGGTCGACTTGGTTGGTGGCGAGCTCCACGGCGACCAGTTTCGGGCCGTTGGCGAGTTGTCCGCTCTTTGGGTAGCCAGTGCCCGGCAGCGTGCCGGTATCCAGAAGCCAGAGATGGCCATCGCCGGGCGCGACTACGCTCTGCACGCTGATCAGGTGCTGCCCTGGCTGATCCAGATCGGGCGCGTTAAAGGCAGGCGACGGGTAGGGCGCTTCCCGGCCGTTTTTCAGTTCGGCGACGGTAAAGGCTGGGTGGTCGCCCCAGCGTGGATAGGATACGAAGCGGCGTCCATCGCGGGTGACGGTCACGCCGGTCGGCATCTGATCGTGAAACAGGAAAGCCGGCGTGAGTGGACCGATGGATTGCGCATGGGCCAACGAAGCTTGTCCAGCCTCAGACGGCGGATCGGCGAGTACGGGCATGGCCGCGGCACAGAGTAGGCCAGCCCAAAGCGGCGGAAACCGGAATAAGCGTTGCATCGAATTCGCGAGCTCGAATGATGCGCCCAGTGTATCGAGGGGCCCGCCGGGTTCGTACAGTCGTCGGCGGGCAGGCCCACGTCAGGCGACGGCGGTGGTGCCATGTACGCATTGGCTCGACAGCCTGGTCGGCGCCGAGCGTGGTTCATCAAGGCGTATCCGGCACGACTCGGCCGCAGAGGGTCAGGCTCAGCGAAAGGCTGGTTCGTCGAAAGAGCGCAGCTTGCGCGAGTGCAGCGCTTCGACGCCGGAGGCCTTGATCAGCCGGATCGTTTCCAAGCCGATGGTCAGATGCTGGCGGACCTGGTTTTGATAGAAAGCATTGGCCATGCTGCGCAGCTTGAGCTCGCCGTGCATCGGTTTGTCGGAGACGCATAGCAAGGTGCCATAGGGCACCCGCAGCCTGAAACCGTTGGCTGCGATAGTCGCGCTTTCCATATCGATAGCGATCGCCCGCGATTGCGAGAAACGCTCGTAAAGTTCGTCGTAGCGGAACTCCCAGTTGCGATTGTCGGTGCTGGCGACCGTGCCGGTGCGCAGCCGATCCTTTAAATCGCGCTGGGACAGACCGGTCACCCCGGAGACCGACTGCTCCAGGGCGACCTGCATTTCTGCGATCGGCGGGATCGGCACCCAGGGCGGCAGATCCTGGTCGAGTACGTGATCCTCGCGGACGTAGGCATGCGCCAGGACATAGTCGCCGAGCTGCTGGGAGCGTCTCAGGCCGCCGCAGTGGCCGATCATCAGCCAGCAGTGGGGCCGCAGCACGGCCAGATGGTCGGTAATGGTCTTGGCATTGGACGGGCCCATGCCGATGTTGATCAACGTGACCCCGAGGCCGTCTTCGCGGGTCAGATGATAAGCCGGCATCGGGGGCAGATGCTGGGGGGCATCACCGGTGGCTTTTAGATGGTCGAAGCGAGGGTTGGCCTCGATCACCTCGCCCGGGCTGACGAAGGCCGTGTATTCCTCGTAATGGGCGATCTGGTCGCGGGCATAGGCGGCAAAGTCGTCGACATAGCGCTGATAGTTGGTCAACAGCACGAAGCCCTGGAAGTGTTTAGGGTCGGTGCCGGTGTAATGCGACAGGCGCTGGAGTGCCAGGTCGGTACGTTGTGCATCGAACAACGCCAGTGGAAACGGCTGGCCGACTGGTGTGCGGTACGTGCTGTTGGGAATCGCATCGTTCATGGTGGCGAGATCGGGCAGATAAAAAGCCCGCTCCATCGCGCGTACTGCTTCGGGCGTGAGATCCGCGGTGGCGGCCTCGATCATGAACGGCAGCGGGATCGGCTGGTCCGACAGACCCACTTGAATGGCCGCCCCGTGATTGTCGATCAAGAGCGACAGCTGCTCTAGAAGATAGTTGTGGAACAGATCCGGCCGGGTGACCGTAGTGCCATGAACACCCCCCTTGCGCAGCGAGCCATAGGTCGGCCGGGCCGAGCTCACCAGCCGGTCTGGTGTGGTCTCGATACCGACATAAGGGTAGAACGCCGCCGGCATCGACTCCGGTTCGTGATCGCCGGCGACAAACCGTTGGTGTCGCTCGCGCATCTGTTCATAGGCTGCGTCGTAGAGTGCCGTGATCCGGGCCAGCGCTGCCTCGGCGGTATCGAAAGCGCGTAGATCGCGGACATTGCCATGTGCGGTACCGGGCATCGACGAGATTCCTATGTAAGCGGGGCTGCCATCTAAGCTACCAGTACCGGGGCCACGGCCGAAGCCTGGAATGGAAGATTTTGATCGTTACTTATTCGAATAAGAAATATATTTTATATTTCTTTTTTGAATATATGGAGACAGAAATATTCGTTCTCGTGCTGCTCGGCGGGCGCTAGCGTGATGCGCAAGATCTTTTCTCGGCGCAGTAGACCATCGTGAACAAACTTCTCATTTTCGGCCTAGCCGGCTTTATTGCTCAACTCGTGGATGGCGGGCTGGGCATGGGCTACGGGCTCACCTCGGCCTCTATTCTGGTAGCTCTGGGTGTGACGCCCGCGATCGCTTCGGCGTCCATCCATTTCGCCGAACTGGCCACCACTGCGGCCTCGGGCACCGCGCACTATCGATTCGGCAATGTCGAGCCGGCGTTGTTCAAACGCATGATCTGGCCTGGCGCCATAGGCGCATTCGTGGGCGCCTGCCTACTGAGTTTGGCGCCCGGCGATGCCATCAAACCGCTGGTCTCTGGATTGTTGTTATTGCTCGGCCTTTACGTGCTGACTCGGTTCATCGTGCCGCGGGCGCCGCGCACCGCGGGCGCCCGCCGGCCCTCGGCCTGGCTGCTGGTGCCGCTGTCGCTGGTCGCTGGTTTTTTCGACAGCATCGGCGGTGGCGGCTGGGGGCCGATTGCCACGCCGACGCTTATGGCGCGCGCCGGTAGTGATCCGCGACGGGTCATCGGCACCGTCGATGCCAGTGAATTCGTGGTCACCCTGGCCGGCACGCTCGGTTTTGCTCTCGTACTGGGTGTGACCCAGATCAACTGGGGCTGGGTGGCGATCTTTGCGCTCAGCGGGCTGGTTGCCGCACCGTTGGCGGCATGGCTGGTCCGGCTGCTGCCGGCCCGAATCCTCGGCGTGTTCGTTGGCGGGATGATCGTGGTTACCAATACGCGCACGCTGTTGGCTGCGCTATCGGTTGATGTGCAGGCGATCTATGCGGCGACCCTGGTGTTGTTCGTCGCCTGGGCGGCGCTCGTTGCAATGGCGATCTGGCGACAGCTCGATCACCAGAATGCCGCGCGATCGAGTAGCTGATAGGCCAGCAGTTTGCCGGCTTCGCTGAAACGTCGCGACAGCGACACCGAGCCGGCGACTGGGGCCGAGCAGAGTTCGAGGCCCTGGCATTGTCGCTGGGCGGTGGCCCAGGCCCGATAGGCATGAAAGCGGTCGGTGACGATGGCTACGCGGGGTGCTGTGCTGACCGACTCCAGGGCACAGGCATAACGAAAATTCTGGGCCGTCGAGCGGGCCCGGTCCTCGATGTCGATATGGGTATCGGGGATACCGCGTCGGCGGGCTTCGTGAGCCAGCCGGCGGGCCGAGTCGCCACCATAACCGGCGCCGGAAAACACGATGCGGTCGACCTCGTTTCGCCGATAGAGCGCGATGGCCTGCTGCGTTCGTCGATAGCGCGGCGCACCGCTCAATACTAGAGCGGTCGTATGGGCCAGGTGATGCCGACTACAAGGCGCTGGAATATGGCCGATACCCAGGATATCGGCCGTCGCCAACGCAGCCAGGCCAAGCGCCGGCAGCAACACAGCCATGGCGAGCAGGCGATGGATCTTGCCACGATGCATCAGGGGCCAGGCAGAGCTGTCATCGACGCCGATCCAGGTACCGCGCGAGCGGGCGCCGGACGGCCTGAGCTCGCGGCGCGGTCGTCGACGTGGCTCCCGATGCGACCGGGCACTGCATGGTCAAAACCGTCGCGGCGGACCGGGCAGCGATCGGCTGGAAGCCCTGCCGGCGATAGGCACGAACTGCTGGCGGTTTGTCGGTGAAAACCGCCAGTTCGATGCTGGTACAGTCGTGCTGGCGTTGGGCATCGCGAACCAGCAGGCGTGTCAGCGTGTCGATCAGCCGGCTGTGCACGACGCCTCGGGTCTACGATCAGGCGCGCTAGCCGGACCCGTTGTTCGGGCTTGCGATGGTATTCGCCGAATCCGGCGAGCCGGTCCTGGGCGTCGATCAACGAGCGTGGCGTGGCGGTTGGGCGGTACAGGGCGAGCGCCAGGCGCAGGCCCGCCAGCGGCCACGTCCGGGGGGCCAGCTCCGGACCGGCCCAGTACAGACCGGCGCGTCGATCGAATACCCATGTAGTCAGCTGGGCATCATCATCGGCGACCGGCTCGCGCAAGGCGAGGCCGGCCTGAGGATGTTCACAGGTCACCGGGTCCAGAAGTTGTTGCGAACCAGATCGACCACTTCACCCATGCGGCCAGACAGCACGGCCTTGGTCGAATACAGCGCGGTAGAGGCGACTTGGCTGAATTGCACATTTGGCGGCATCACCAGTTCCATGCGATTGACCTTGACATCGAGAATGCCCGGACCGTCGTGGGCCAGCAGCTCGGCCACGGCATCGTCGAGTTCGTGTTTGGCCTCGACCTTGCGGCCCCATAGGCCGATGGTATGGCCGAGCGCGCCGAAGTCGGGGTTTTTCAGTTCGGTATAGGCGTCCAGCAGCCCCTCGACTTTCTGCTCGAGCTCGACGAAGCCCAGCGAGCTGTTGTTGAAGATCACGATCTTGAGTGGGATTTGGAACTGGGCCAGGGTCAACAGATCGCCCATCAGCATCGATAGCCCACCGTCGCCGCACATGGCGATCACCTGTCGATCCGGAAATGCCTGGCTAATGCCGAGCGCCTGGGGGTAAGCATTGGCCATGGTGCCGTGCATCAGACTCGGCAGCGTCCGGCGCCGACCATTGGCCTTGATATGGCGTAGACACCAGACCATGGGGCTGCCGCCATCGGCGGTAAATACGGCGTCGTCGGCGGCCTGCTTATCCAAAGCCAGGGTCAGCTCCTGGGGATGAATCAGGTGGTCGTCGTCGGATTCGGCCGCGGCATCGTCGAGGGATTCCAGATAGGTCTTGCGACAGGCATCGACCCAGTCGCGGTCGGCGTGTGGGGCCACGCGTTCGAGTAGGGCTGCACAGGTATCGCGCGCCGAGCCGATCACGCCGATATCGACCGGATGCCGTAGACCGATCTGCCCGGCGGCGATATCCACCTGGATGATGGTCGCATCTTCGGGATAGAACTGGGCCCAGGCAAAGCTGCAGCCCAGCAGCAGCAAGGTGTCGCATTCGGAGACCGCGCGATAACCGCCGGCCAGGCCGAACACGCCAGTCATGCCGACTTCGAGTTCGTTGTCGTATTCGATGAAATCCTTGGCCCGGGAGGTCCAGGCGATCGGCGCGCCGAGCTTGTCGGCGAGCGCGATGACTTCGTCGTGGGCATCGGCACAGCCGTGGCCAGCATAGATCGAGATCTTCTTGCCGGCGTCCAGGGCCGCAACCATCTCCAGCAGTTCGTCTTCGGACGGTCGAATCGTCGGGTTAAAACGCATGCTGCGCCAAGGCAGACTGTTGTCCGGCTGTGCCGTAAACAGATCGCCGGGCACGATCAGCACGGCCAGGCCGCCCTCATTCAAGGCTTTCTGGGCCGCGATCGCGGTCAGACGCTTGGCGTTTTCCGGGCTGGACACATATTCGCAGAACACGCTGTACTGGGCGTATAGCGGGCGCTGATCGACATCCTGAGGAAACCCGACCCCCATTTCGGCCGTAGCGACCTGCGAGGCAATGAATACCACCGGCGCCCCGTTGCGATGGGATTCGATCAGGCCGTTGATGAAATGGGTGCTGCCCGGGCCACAGGTACCGGCACAGCAGGCCAGTTCGCCGGTCATATAGGCCTCGCCGCCGGCTGCGAAACCGCCGACTTCTTCGTGACGGACATGCACCCATGCCATGTCCGAACTGCGGATAGCATCGGTCAGATGATTGATGGTGTCGCCGACCACGCCATAACAACGTTTGGCGCCAGCGTCGAGCAGGGTAGCAACCATGATTTCGGCAACGTTATGACTCATGTGAATTCCGTAGTGGGAGCGCTGGGCCGGGGTAGGTAGCGCCAGGATCGTCCTGACAACATACCCGCAAGCCGTTGCGATGCATTGACCGGTCGAGCATATCAAGACCGCAAATAGCGTTAGACGCCGTGTTCGCGCCGGTCGCACAACGCGCAAAGCTGGCTTGTCTAGGCGCGGGTCGAAGTGCAGCCCAACGCTTAAGGTCGGGCCCGGCCGCGCATCGCGCCCGACTCGACCAGGCTTGAATCATGGTGCGTATTGAAAGCGCCGCTGCGTCCAGTGGGCCGGTATCGCTTGATCCATATCAAATAGGCCGGCGGTCAGGTGCGCGATTCTCAAACGCGAATCAGAGTTTTGATCTGAAGGCATTACAGACATGGATATTCTGGACAGTCTGGCCGCCGATCACCGGCGTATGCGCCACGTGCTCGAACAAATCAGCCACGAGCTCGGCCGCTATCTTAGGGCACGGCCCGACGCGGTCCGGCGGCTGCGGGCGTGGGTCGATGTCTATATCGATTATGTCGCCCGGGTCCACATACCGCGCGAGCGTTGTCTACGGAATTATCTGGGCGAACACGATGATGCCGAGACCGCTGTTGCCGGGCCGGGGGCCTGGCAACAGCTTAGAGACTGTCTGGCTCGCCCGCTGCCGCGTGCCGAACGGCTGTCGCTTCGGCGTCGGCTGGTGGCGCTCATGCGCGCCAGCGAAGAGGCCATGAGCCACGAAGAGCAGGCGTTGTTCGTCGCCAGCCGTGATCGTCTAAGCCGGATCGAGCGCCATACCCTGGCGTTGCGCTGGATGCTCTATGGCCCGGCCGCCGGCTCAGCAGAGGCAACCCGTATGGTGCGGGTTACGGCGCCTTAGGCCCAAAGGCCAGGGCGTGCCCGCGCCGCCTCGCCGCCCCATGGTTCATTGGCATGGGCGGCCCGAATAGACAGGCGCTGTAACGTAGCGGCTCAGCCGCGTCGTCCCTTGCCGTGGTGCGCGCCAGCCATGCTCGCTATGCCTTGGCAGCGTTTGACGCAGACTCGCACGACGCTTCGACAGCCCCTCGGGCGTGTCGTCATAAGAGACGCCACCGCATGACGTCCGCCCATCGTGTCGGGCAAGGCGTAGGCCGCCGAGCATGGCGGGCCCCACGGTAACGCCGCCTGGCGCGGTGGGCAGGCATCACCCGCAAGCGCCCATACCCCTGAGGTGGCCATTCGGCGTTATCGTTCGCTCACGTAGCCGGGCCTCGCCACGATGTCTTCTTGCCGCCTCAGGGGCGCGGCTGGGGGGATCTCATGTACGACATGCCCTAGGGCGGTGATCAGCGGCCTAACCCTGTCACCGCTCGGCCAGATCAGCGATGCTTGCTCGCAGTACCCGATAGAAGTTATCGACCGCCTGCAGATCGACCCGCTCGGTGGGCGAGTGCGCGCCGCGTATCGTCGGTCCGAAAGAAATCATTTGCATTTTCGGATACTTCGCGCCGATCAGGCCACATTCCAGGCCGGCGTGGATCACTTTGACTTCCGGCTTGGCGCCGGCCACCTGGGCGTGTACGTCGATAAAACGCGCCAACAGATCGGATTTCGGGTTCGGTGCCCAGCCCGGGTAGCCGCGTTGACGGGTTACCGGAAAGCCGGCCAGCTCGAACATTGTGGCGATACGTTCGACCAGCGAATCCCGGGCTGAGTCCACGAGTGAGCGCACCATGAGTTGGGCGGTGAACACGCCGTCGGCGATCTGGATCACGCCGATATTATTGGAAGTCTCGACTACGCCGGGAGCCGCCACACTCATGCGCTCGATGCCGAACGGCAGGGTATAGAGCAGGCCGATCAGGCGCTTGCTATCGGCTTTGGACAGGGCGGAATCCGCCTCGGCCCGTTCCTGGCCGATCGTGACCTCGCTATCGACGCCGGCCAGCTCTTTTTTGAAGATGGCTTCGAGCTCGACCAGCTCGGCAGTGGCGTCATCGAAATCGGCATCCGGGATCGCCACGGTCGCCCAGGCCGCCCGGGTGATGGCGTTATCCATGCGCCCGCCGTCGTAGTCGACCAGCCGCAGGCCGTGTGGCAGCAGTCGATATAGCACCCGGGCCAGTAACCGATTGGCGCTGGCGCGACCGGTATCGATATCCATGCCGGAGTGGCCGCCGGTCAGTCCGTGCACCCCGACCCTAAATACCGTGAGATTGCCTTCCAACGGATGCTCGGCCAACTCGGTCTCGGTGGTGACGTTGGCGCCACCGGCACAGCCGATGGTGACCTCCCCTTCTTCCTCGGTATCCAGATTGAGCAGCAGCTGGCCCGATAGCCAGTTCGGTGCCAGATTGGCCGCGCCGACCAACGAGACCTCCTCGGCGATCGTCAGCAGGACTTCGATTGGGCCGTGTTTGAGATCGGTTTCGTCCAGAATCGCGAGCGCGGCGGCGGCGCCGATGCCGTTGTCGGCACCGAGTGTCGTGCCGTGGGCTTTGAGCCAGCCGTCTTCGGTGAAGGTCTCGATCGGATCCTTCTGGAAATCGTGATCCACACCGGCATCGGCCTCGGCGACCATATCCACATGGCCCTGCAGCACGACCCCCGGGGCGTTCTCGCAGCCCGGCGAAGCGGGCTTTCGAATCAGCAGGTTGTTGGCCTCGTCCCGTTCATGGGTGAGGCCGCGCTGATCGGCCCAGGCCTCGATCTTGGCCAGAATGGCGTCTTCATGCCACGACGGCCGCGGCGTATCGCAGAAGGTACGAAAATGCTGCCAGAGCAGCGTTGGTTCGAGTTGCTCGAGGTGCGCGTTCACGGTATCTGATTCCCCGTTGATCAGTACGACAGCGGCAAAGCATAGGCAATCGAAGCGCTTGAGGCCATGCCTCGACTAGGCCGAGCTTCGACCTATGGATGATCGACAGGGGGCCGGATTCCGCTATGGTTCAGGGTAAGCGGTTACCCCAAAAGCCGCTGCGATAAAGGAGGAGATATGCAATTCGAATTTCTGGTGGATGCCGGAAACACGCTTGGCGAGGGCCCACTCTGGGATACCCAAGAGCAGCGCCTGTACTGGATCGACAGTCTGGGCAATACCGTCAATCGCTGCCAGGCCGATGGCAGCGAGGTCGAAAGCTGGTCGGTGCCGGCCAATATCGGTTCGCTGGCACTGCGCGAACAGGGGGGCGGCCTGGTCGCACTGCAGACCGGTTTCCATTTTTTGGATTTCGAGACCGGTGAATGCGAGTTCATCACCGATCCCGAAGCGGACAATCCGGGCACCCGCTTCAACGACGGCAAGGTCGATCGGCGCGGGCGCATGATCGCCGGTTGTATGGATTACGATGAAAAAAGCGGCAGTTCCGGGTTGTACCGGCTGGATGCCGATCTGTCCTGTCACAAGCTCGATGACGGCATCGTGGTCTCGAACGGCCCTTGCTGGAGCCCAGACGACAAGACCTTCTATTTCGCCGATACCTGGCAGGCGATCTATGCCTACGATTACGACATCGATGCCGGTACGGTCGCGAACAAGCGAGTGTTCGTGCCGGTCGAGGATGAATCGCTCGGCGTGCCCGATGGGGCGACTGTGGATGCCGAAGGTTTCGTCTGGAGCGCGCAGGTGTATGGCGCCAAGCTCAACCGCTATGCGCCAGATGGCCGTCTCGATCGCTCGATTGATTTCCCGATCCAGAACATCACCAGCGTAATGTTTGGCGGCGAAAATCTCGATACGCTGTTCGTAACCAGCATGGGCCATCAGCCGGTTCGGGGGAAAAAATCGACCGATCCGCGCAACGGCGGGGTATTCGCGGTACACGGGCTAGGCGTGCAGGGGTTACCCGAGCATCGCTTCGCCGGCTGAGCCCGCCCAAGGAGATCGAATAAAGTGTCGGATACGTCCAGCAAGCGCCGCCGCAGCAGCACGCGTACGAGCGGTTCGCCGACCATCGGCGATGTGGCGCGGACTGCGGGCGTATCCACGGCCACCGTGTCGCGTATTCTCAACGGGGTACCGAACAAGGCCTCCGAAGAGACCGCGCGCCGGGTCCAGGCTGCGGTCGATGAGCTGCGTTATCGCCCGGTTCAAGCCGGCCGGTCGCTCAGCAAAATGCGTTCGGCAGTGATCGCGCTGCTGACCCCGGATAACCGCAATGCCTTCTACGCCAGCATTGCCGACGCAGTACAACGTGGTATCAGCGCCACCGGCAACGCCATGACGCTGTGCAACACGCGTGAGGATCCCGTGTCGCAGGATGCCTATATCGAAGAGATGCGTTCGCATCTGGTATCCGGCGTGGTGCTGCTGGGGGCGGTTCGCACGCCGGGTTTGGAACGGCTTCTTAAGGATGGACCGCCGGTGGTTTTCGTGAACCGGAAATGCCCGGTCGAGGGCCACAGCCCGTTTATCGGGATCGATAACTATGCGGCTGGACACGACGTGGGGCGCTATTTCCTCGAACGCGGTTATAGCGACTGTGCGGCCTTGCATGGGCCGTGGAGTTCATCGGCCAGTCGCGAGCGTTTCGAGGGTTTTCGCGATGCCATAGCTGCAGCCGGTGTGGCGTTGGCCGAGGACTGTGTCGTGGAATGCGACCTGACCATCGAATCCGGCTATCGACAGTCGCAGCGCCTGTTCGACCAGGGCCGGGCGCCGCGGGCGGTGTTCTGTGGCAACGACCCGATCGCCTATGGACTGCATCGGCGCTGCCAGGAACTTGATTTCGCGGTGCCCGAAGACATCGCCATTTTCGGTTTCGACGATAACCCGCTCAACGAATGGTTGGCGCCGTGGCTGAGTACGGTGCACGTGCCTTTAGAAGAGCTGGGCCAGCAGGTCAGCGAAGTGATGAGTCGGCTGCTAGACGGAGGCAGTGATGTGCCAGCGCGGACCGTATTGGCCCATACCTTGACGATTCGTTCGTCAGCCTGACGCAGGACAGCTATAAAAAAATTTAGCTGTAAGGGTAAGCGATTACCCTAAATAAGAAACGAGAGATCCATGGAGGAGATGACATGACAATATTTAAGACGAGACGTGTGTCGCTAGGCGTTGCGCTACTGGCGCTCGTGCTGGGATCGGCGGCGATATCGAGCCATGCTCAGGCAGCAGACAAGACATACAAGGTCTATCTGAGCATGAGTTATATCGGCAACGACTGGCAGAGCGAGGCCAAGAACATGGTCACCGCCATGTCCAAATACTACTCGGACAAGGTGGATTTCCATGTCCAGGTGGCCGGTACCAACGCCCAGAAACAGATCCAGCAGATCAACGGCATGGTCCAGGCCGGGGCCGATGCGATCATCGTCTATCCGATCTCGCCGAACGCCCTCAACGCCGTGGTGCGTAATGCCTGTAATCGTGGCGTAGTGGTCATGGCTTACGATTCCGAGATCACCGAGTCCTGTGCCCACAACGTGACTATCGACCAGCATGAAGCCGGCACCAAGACCGCCCAGTGGCTGGCCGATTCGCTCGATCACAAAGGCAATGTCGTAATGGTCACCGGCGTGCCGGGCACGTCGGTCGATAAGGCCCGCACCGAAGCGGCGATGAAGGTGTTCAAGAAATACCCGAAACTCAACGTGATCGCCAAGCCCAACGGCATGTGGTCGCAGGCGGTGGCCCGCAAGGCGTTGTCGCAGGTGGTCGCCACCCATGGCTGGGACAACATCGACGGTCTATGGATGCAGGTTGGCTGCTATACCGGGACCTCGATGCAGATCGAAGCCGGTATTGCCGAAGACAAACTGCGCCCCTGTGCCGGTGAGGCCTCGAATGGTCATCGCGTGCAGATGCTGGCAGCCGGCACGGTCAAGGGCGAAAGCGATACCTACAAGCCGGTCGGTTTAAAGAGCATTTCCTATGGCTCGCCGATCTATTCCGGCGCATTGGCACTCAAGTTGGCTCTGGCCAAGCTGGAGGGACAGAAGAAGAGCCTGCCGCACAACATCAAGCTGCCGCTGCCGTTGGCCACTACCGACCAAGTCAAGCTTTGCAAGACCGGTTCCTATAAAGAACTGGCAGACGGCTGCAACGTGTTCGATCCGAGTCGCGTGCCGCCGGGCTGGTTTTCCGACATTTACAGCAAGGATACGCCCGAAGTCGGTTTCCAGGCCGCGCTCAACGCCAAGCCGGAACCCCGCCAGTAAGGTTCGCCCGGTCCGGCAGCCTTTGGCGCTGCCGGACCTCCCGGAATTCCTAGTTTTGTGGAGGTTGTCATGACGGACATGGCGATCGAACTCAGCGCTATCGTCAAGCGCTATGGCCCGACTGTGGCGCTTAACGAAGCTTCGCTGGCGGTACCGGCCGGTCAGGTACATGCCCTGCTGGGCGAAAACGGCGCCGGCAAATCGACCACGGTCAAAGTGCTCAGCGGCCTGGTCACGCCCGATAGCGGCGATATTCGCGTATTTGGCGACGAGGTACGCCTTCGTTCGCCGCGCGATGCCCATCGTCACGGCATTCAGACCGCCTTCCAGGAGCTGACGCTGGTGCCGGATCTGACCGTTACCCAGAATCTGCTCTTGCCTTACACCCCGGCCAATGCCTTGGGATTGCTGCGCTCGCGCAGCGCCAAGCGCAAGGCCGTGACCGAACTCGAGCGGCTCGACCTCGGCGATATCGACCCCCGGGCTGAAGTGCGTGATCTGGATCTGCCGACCCGCCAGAAGCTGGAGATCGCCAAGGCCGTGATTCGCGAGCCGCGCATCCTATTGCTCGACGAGCCGACCTCGGCGCTGTCCGGGCGCAACGTCGACTGGCTAGAAGGGCTGGTCGCCCGGCTGCGTGCCGACGGCGTGACCATGATCTTCATCACTCATCGCATGCAGGAAGTGCGCAGTTTCTGCCAGGCGTTATCGGTATATCGCGATGGGCGCTGTGTCGGCAGCGGTGCGGTCGCGGACTACAGCGACGGCGATATCGTCGAGCTGATGCTCGGCCGGGCGATGACCCAGTCCTATCCGCCCAAGATCGCCGCCCCGACGGCGGATGCCCCGGTGCTGCTGTCCACCCGCGGGCTGACCGTCGGCGAGCGGTTGGTCGATGTCGACCTGGATATCCGTCGCGGCGAAGTGGTGGGCGTGGCCGCGCTACAGGGCATGGGCCAGAGCGCGCTCTACGGCAGCCTGTTTGGGCTGGACCGGGCAAGCCGCGGCACGATGGCGGTCGAGGGCCGGGAGGTCGAGTTCGCCTCGCCGCGTGATGCGATCCGCTCGGGCATCGGCATCAGTTATCTGCCGGAGGATCGCAAGACCGAAGGGCTGCTGCTGCCCATGAACGGGGTCGAGAATGCCTCGCTGCCGCTGCTCGATCGCTTCGCTCGCTTCGGCTGGCTCGACAAGCGCCGCGAGACCCAGGCCGTGCGTGCCGTGCTCGATCAGGTCCAGGTCGACCCGCGCGCGCTATATACCCGCTGCAGTGCGTTCAGTGGCGGCAACCAGCAGAAGATCGTGCTCGCCAAATGGCTGCTGACCCAGTCGCAGCTGATGCTGATGTTCGACCCCACCCGCGGTATCGACGTCGGCACCAAGCTGGAGATCTTCGAACGCATGCACCGCTTTGCCGAGAACGGCGGCGGTGTGCTGTTCCATTCCACCGACACCGCCGAACTGGTCAACGTGGCCCATCGTGTGATCGTGCTCTATCGCGGCCGCGTCGTACGCGAATTGGCCGGCGAGGCCATCACCGAACAGGCCTTGCTCGAAGCCGAACTCGGCCAGATCGATACCGAGGCCGAGCCGGAGTCCGCCGCAGGCGGCCGTGACGCCGGCCACGCGGTCGCCCAGCGCGCTGCGGCGTTCGTCTAACGGGGCCAATCATGTCTGCAACCCTGCCTAATCTGAATATCGCCCGCCATCGTGGCCTGTTGATCGCGGTTGGCGCCTTCGTGGTCGTCTCTGTGTTGCTGCAGACTCTGTCGCGCGGCGGTCTGACTTATTTCGATCTGAGCTTTCTGTCGGCCGGCGGCGCGCCGCTAGCGATCGCTGCGATTGGCGAAACGCTGGTCATTCTGTCCGGCGGCTTCGATCTATCGGCGGCTGCGGTGGTTTCGCTGACCAACGTGTTCCTGGCCGCCTACATGCCCGATACCCCGATGGGGCAGGTGCTGTTCCCGATCCTCGCACTCGGTATCGGCGGCCTGGTCGGCGCGGTCAACGGTCTGTTCGTAGGTTTCCTGCGCCTGCCGGCGATCGTGGTCACGCTGGCGACCATGTTCATCGTCCAGGGCATCACGCTGCTGGTGATGAGCCAGCCAGGCGGCTCGATCCCGGGCGGTTTCATCAGCCTGTTGAGCGGCGACACGATCACCGGTGTCCTGCCGACCCCGATCGTGGTTGTACTGGCCATGCTCGGCGTGTGGTGGCTGATTAAGCATTCGCGGCTGGGGTTGTCGATCTATGCCATCGGCAGTGATGCCTCGGCGGCCCAGTCCACCGGCATCAACGAACGCTGGGCGCGGTTCTGGACGTTTGTGCTGGCCGGTGTGATGTATGCCGCGGCCGGCGTGTTCATCAGTGCCCAGACCGGCTCGGGCGACCCGCATATCGGCGCCCCGATGCTGCTGCAGCTGTTCACTGCCGTGGTGCTCGGCGGCACGTTGCTCGGCGGTGGTCGCGGCGGGGCGCTCGGCAGTGTGCTCGGCGCTTACGTAATCCAGATGACGGCCAACGTGCTGCTCGTGCTCAATGTGTCGCCGTATTACACAACGGTCGCCGAATCGGTGATTCTGTTGCTGGCGGTGCTGGCCACGACTCTGTCTAGCGATTCCCAGGCTATGGGCTATCTGCGCTACAGCACGCTCAAGATCGGACGGTACTGGCGGGGCACGCGGCCGCTACGCCGTTCGCGGGCCGATACGGCACTGCCGAACGATTTCGGCGGCCACGTCGCGGCCGAGCGGCAGTCGTTTTCGCTGGCCGATCTGTGGACCCGCCATGGCGATCAGCTGCGCTTCGTGATGCCGGCCTACGTGCTGTTCGCGGGCCTTTTGGCAATTACGTTCGTGATGTTCGCCCATCGCGCCGGGGTGTTCGGCTATGTCGATTCGCTGCTGGTACTGACATCGTTCCTGGCCATCCTCGGTCTCGGCCAGGGGCTGGTGATTCTGACCGGCGGGCTCGATCTGTCGCTGCCCTGGAACATCGCTGCCAGCGGCATCCTGCTGACCCAGATCGTGCACGGATCGAACGAGATCGCGCTCTGGGGAATTCCTGCGGTATTGATCTTTGGCAGTCTAGCCGGGCTCTTGAACGGCGTCGGCGTAGCGATTCTCGGCATCTCGCCGATCGTGGTCACGCTCGCCATGAACGGGCTGCTGCAAGGCTTTGCCCTGGTGCTGACCGGCGGTGCGCCCCAGGGCTGGACCGCGCCGTTCCTGCAGACCTTCATGACCGGCGAATTCCTCGGCGTGACTCCGGTCATCTGGTTTCTGATCGCTTTCGTGGCGGCCGCGACGTTGCTGCTGACCCGCACCACCTTCGGTCGCCAGATCTATGCCGTGGGCAACAGTGAAAGTGTGGCCCGGCTGTCCGGTGTCTCGGTCGGTCGTACGCTGATCGCTGCCTATACCGTCAGTGGGCTGTGCGCGGCCCTGGCCGGGGTATTGCTGACCGGCTTCAACGGTCAGGCCTTCAACGGTATGGGCGATCCTTATCTGCTGTCCTCGATCGCGGTGGTGGTGGTCGGCGGCACGTTGATCACCGGCGGGCGCGGCCATTATCTGGGCATCTTGGGCGGGGCCTTAGCGCTGACCGCGCTCGACACCCTGTTGGCCGGGACCATGCTCTCCGATTCGGTGAAAAGCATTGTTTACGGCTGCGTGGTCTTGGCCGCGGTACTGGCTCTGCGCGAGCGCGCCTGAGCGATTTTCAAGAACAAAGAACGAGTTCGTGAGGAGCGAATAATGAATCAAGACGTATTTCAGCCACAGCCCGGCCTGCGGGTGCTGATTACCGCCGGGGCAACGGGCATCGGTCGGGCGATCGCCGATGCGTTGATCGCCCGCGAGGCTCGGGTCTGGATCTGTGATGTCTCCGAGGAGGCGATCGCCGAATTCACCGATACCCACCCGGAGGCGCGCGCCACGCTCGCCGACGTGCGCAGCGAGGAAGAAGTGGCCGCTTGCGTGGACGCCGTCCACCGCGAATGGGGGGGCGTCGACGTGGTGCTCAACAACGCCGGCATCGCCGGCGACACGGGGCCGATCGACGAAATCGCCCCAGACAGCTGGCGCAACACGGTCGATGTGAACCTCAATGGCCAGTTCTACTGCGCCCACTACGCTGCGCCCCTACTGCGCGAGTCCGAAGGCGTGCTGATCAATATGTCGTCGGTGGCCGGCCGGTTCGGCTATGCCCAGCGCACCCCGTATTCAGCCACCAAGTGGGCGATCATCGGCCTGACCGAGAGCCTGGCCAAGGAGCTGGGCCCGAGCGGAGTCCGGGTCAACGCTATCCTGCCCGGTATCGTACGCGGGCCGCGCATGGAAGGCGTGATCGCGGCCCGTGCCAAGGCGCTCGGCCTGTCGTACGAGGCGATGGAAGCCCAGTACCTGGAGAAAATCTCGCTGCGGCGCATGGTCGGGCCGGAAGACATTGCCTACATGGTGGTGTTTCTGTGCAGCGAAGCCGGCCGCAATGTGTCCGGCCAGGCGCTGAGCGTCTGCGGCAACGTCGAGACCCTCTAGGGAGGCGGTCATGAGTCATCACGTTGCCGTGGTTGGCGCCGGACTCATCGGGCGTGCCTGGGCGATCGTGTTCGCCCGCGCCGGATTCGATGTCGCATTGACCGATGTATCCGCCGATGCGCTGGCCAAGGCAGGCGAGACAATCGAGGCATCGGTCTACGATCTGGTGACGGCCGGACTGGTCCAGAACGCCGGTTTTACAACGCAGATACGTTACGAATCCGAACTGGGCGCAGCCCTGGCCGGGGCCAGCTATGTTCAAGAATGCGGTCCGGAGATACTCCCGGCCAAGCAGGCCCTGTTCGCTGAGCTTGAAGCAGCGAGTACACCGGACACGATCCTGGCCAGTTCGACGTCGGGCATCCTGGCCTCGGATTTCGCGGCCGGGCTCGCACACCCGGAGCGCTGTCTGGTCGCGCATCCGGTCAATCCGCCCTATCTGATTCCCCTGGTCGAGCTGGTGCCGGCGCCAGCGACCGATCCGGCCGTGGTCGAGCGCGCCCGGGCCTTGATCGAGGCCGCCGGACAGGTGCCGATCACGGTACATCAGGAAATCACCGGCTTCGTACTCAACCGCCTGCAGGGCGCGATGCTCAACGAAGCCATGCGCTTGGTCGGCGGTGGCTACGTGAGTGCCGATGATCTCGACAACACGGTCAAGCACGGTCTCGGCCTGCGCTGGTCGTTCATGGGCCCGTTGGAAACCATCGATCTGAACGCGCCCGGCGGTATCGCCGACTATGCCGCGCGCTACGGACCCCTGTATGCCGGTATGGCCGAAAGCCAGGCTCAAGCGCCCGACTGGAGCGAGTCCGCCATTGCCGAACTCGAACATGCCCGTCGCGAACGGCTGCCGGCAACCGAGCTTGCCGAGCGTCAGGCATGGCGTGATCGGCGCCTGATGGCGCTGGCCGCCCACAAGCGCGACATGGACAACACCGATCCTGAAAATTGAGGGAGTAAGACAATGGCTAAGCCTCAACCCGTCATCATCACCTGTGCCGTCACCGGCGCCATTCATACGCCGTCGATGTCGCCGCATCTGCCGGTCACCCCAGCCCAGATCCGTGACGCCGCGCTCGGCGCAGCCGAGGCTGGGGCGGCGATCGTGCATCTGCACGCTCGCGACCCGGAGACCGGTAAGCCGAGCCAGGATACGGCCCTGTTCGATCAGTTCCTGCCGGACATCAAGGCCCAAAGCGATGTCGTGATCAATCTCACCACCGGCGGCGCACCGACCATGCCGGTCGAGGAACGCATGGGCCCAGCGCATCATTTCGCCCCCGAGCTGGCCTCGCTGAATATGGGCTCGATGAATTTCGGGCTTTACGAAATGCTGAACCGGTTCAAGACGTTCGAACACGACTGGGAATATCCGTACCTGGCCGAGAGCGACGACCGGATCTTCAAGAACACCTTCCGCGACATCGCCCACATTCTGGAAGCCTGCGGGGCCAACGACACCCGTTTCGAGCTCGAGTGCTACGACATCAATCATCTGTATACGGCCGCCCATTTCCTGGATCGCGGCCTGCTCAAGACACCGCTGTTCATCCAGTCGGTATTCGGGCTGCGGGGTGGCATTGCCGGCCATCCTGAAGACTTCATGCATATGAAACGCACGGCTGATCGTCTGTTCGGCGACGGCTATCGCTGGTCGGTACTGGGCGCCGGGCGCAATCAGATGAACCTGGGCGCGATGTCGGTGGCGATGGGCTCGAACGTCCGCGTCGGACTCGAAGATTCGCTCTGGGATGGCCCGGGCCAGCTGGCCGCTTCCAACGCCGACCAGGTCAAGCGTATCCGCACCGTCATCGAGGCCCTGGGCCTGCGCGTGGCGACCCCCGACGAAGCCCGAGAAAGGCTGGGCCTGAAGGGCGGCGACCAGGTCAACTTCTAGACCGAAACCAGATAACGCATCGGAGCAGATATGAACAAGGAATACGCCTCGGCGGCGGCCGCGCTCGACGGGCTGGTCGCCGATGGTATGACGCTGGCGGTTGGCGGCTTCGGGCTGTGCGGCATTCCCGAAGCCCTGATCGCGGCCCTGCGCGATACCGGCAAGCGCGATCTGACGGTCGCCAGCAATAACGCGGGCGTGGATGGCTTCGGCCTCGGGCTGCTGCTGGAATCGCGCCAGATCAAGAAAATGATCTCGTCCTATGTCGGCGAGAACAAGGAATTCGAGCGCCAGTATCTGTCTGGCGAGCTGGAGCTGGAATTCGCGCCGCAGGGCACGCTAGCCGAGCGCCTGCGAGCCGGCGGCGCCGGGATTGCGGCGTTCTATACCCGCACCGCCTATGGCACCCAGATCGCCGAGGGCAAGGAAACCCGCGAGTTCGACGGTCACCATTACGTCATGGAACGGGGCTTACCCGTCGACGTCGCACTCGTTAAGGCCGAAGTCGCCGACACGATCGGCAATCTGCGTTTTGCCAAGACTGCCCGCAATTTCAATCCGCTGGCGGCGACCGCCGGGCGAGTCTGCGTGGTCGAGGTCGAACGGATCGTGGCCGCCGGCGAGATCGAGCCTGACGATATTCACCTGCCGGGTATCTACGTCGATCGCATCGTGGTCAATGCCACACCCGAAAAACGTATCGAAAAACGCACCGTGAGGGAGGCCGCCTGATGCCCTGGACCCGCGAAGACATGGCCGCCCGTGCGGCCGACGAGCTCGAGGATGGCTTCTACGTCAATCTCGGTATCGGCCAGCCTACGCTGGTCGCCAATTATATTCCGGACGGGCTGGATGTCTGGCTGCAATCGGAAAACGGCCTGCTCGGCATCGGCCCGTTTCCGACCGAGGACACCATCGACCCGGATCTGATCAACGCCGGCAAGCAGACCGTTACTGCGCTGCCCGGCAGCAGCTTCTTCGACAACGCCGAGTCGTTCGCCATGATCCGCGGCGGGCATGTGGACCTGGCGATTCTTGGCGCCATGCAGGTCTCGGCTACTGGCGATCTGGCCAACTGGATGATCCCGGGCAAGATGGTCAAGGGCATGGGCGGGGCCATGGACCTGGTGGCCGGCGTCAAACGCGTGGTCGTGCTGATGGCGCATACCGCCAAGGGCGAGCCCAAAATCTTATCCGAATGCACGCTGCCGCTGACCGGCGTGGGGGTGGTCAATCGCATCATTACCGATCTTGGCGTGATGGATATCACCGACCAAGGCATCGCTGTGGTCGAAATGGCGCCTGGGGTGACCTTCGGCGAAATCCAGGCAGCCACCGGCTGCCCCTTGCTCGATCACTGCGAGGCCTCCCATGCCTAATGTCGCGATCGTGGCCGCGACGCGCACGCCGATCGGCCGTTTCCAGGGGGCGCTCGCGCCGCTGTCGGCGGTCGATCTAGGGGCGGCGGTGATCCGCGATGTCTGCGCTGGTCTCGATCCGGCCAGCGTCGACGAAGTATTCATGGGCCATGTACTGCGCGCCGGCTGTGGCCAGAACACCGCCCGCCAGGCTGCGATGGCCGCCGGCCTGCCGGACACTGTGCCGGCCACCGCGATCGACAAAGTCTGTGGTTCGGGGCTGGCGAGCGTACACGCGGCCGTGCAGGCGATCCGGACCGGCGATGCGACCACGATCGTGGCCGGCGGCATGGAAAGCATGAGTCGGGCCGCCTATGTACTGCCCAAGGCCCGTGCCGGCTTGCGCATGGGCCATGCCGAACTCATCGACAGCATGGTCTCCGACGGTCTGTGGGATGCCTTCAACGACTATCACATGGGCGTGACGGCCGAGAATCTGGCCCAACGCTATGCCATCGATCGCACAGCCCAGGATGCGTTCGCTGCCGAGTCGCATCGGCGGGCGGCGGCTGCGATCGAAACGGGGGCCTTCGACGCTGAACTGGCCTCGATCGCGGTGCCGCAACGACGCGGAGAGCCGATCGTCGTCGATCGCGACGAACAGCCGCGGGCCGATACCACAGCCGAGTCGCTGGCGGGACTCAAACCGGCCTTCGATCGCGAGGGTACGGTCACGGCCGGCAATGCCTCCGCGCTCAACGACGGTGCGGCAGCCCTCGTGCTCATGGACGCCGACGCGGCCGCAGCCGAAGGCCGGCCGGTGCTTGCCCGCGTGGCCGGGCTGGCCAGCGCCGGCGTCGATCCGGCCTATATGGGCATTGGCCCGGTGCATGCCGTGCGTCGTTGTCTGGAACGTACCGGTTGGCAGCTGTCCGATGTCGATCTGATCGAGGCCAATGAAGCCTTTGCCGCCCAGGCGCTGGCGGTCGGCGGCGAACTCGGCTGGGATGCGGCGCGGGTGAACGTCAACGGCGGGGCGATCGCGCTCGGCCATCCGATCGGTGCCTCGGGCGCTCGGGTGCTGGTGACGCTGGTGCATGCCATGGCGGCTCGCGAGGCGCATCGCGGCATCGCCACGCTCTGTATCGGCGGCGGCCAAGGCATCGCGATCGCGATCGAACGGTAGGGCATGCGCTGGCTCAGGTCGGGTTCGCGGCCAGGGTATCGGCCAGCCAGTCGATGACGGTTGCCGTGTGTGCATCGTCGGCGCGCCCCGGCGCCGCATAGACCGACAGGCCACGCGGCAGGGTCAGATAGTCCGGCATCGGACGCACCAGTTGGCCGGTCGCCAGCAGGTGCTCGAGCCCGCGCCCCCAGCCGAGCCCGATACCCTGACCCATCACGGCGGCCTGCAGGACAACGGGATAGTTGTCGAACACGCTGCCCTCGGGTGCCGGGCCGGGCAGGCCGACCGCGGACAGCCATTCGCCCCAGGTCAGCCAGCCGTCCTGGGGATCGTCGCGGCAATGCAGGATCGGATAGTCGGCCAGATCCGCTGCGCTCAGGCTGCCGGCAGCCGCCACGGCCGGGCTGCACACCGGAAACACTTCGTCGGGTACGGAAAATACCGGGGCCAGCACGCCGGCCGGGCGCGTGCCGCATTGCAGGGCGAGATCGAAGGATTCTTCGGCATAGGTCAGTGGCTGGGTCGAGGCATTCACCCGCAGACGGATCTGCGGATGGCTGTCGTGGAACGCTGGCAGCCGCGGGATCAGCCAGTACATCGACATATAGATTTCGGTCAGCAGCACGACGTCGTCGTTGTCGCGGCGCGATCGTAGCCGTTCTGCGGTGGCGGCGATGGTTTCCAGGCCGTTGCCGATCGCCCTGGCGAGTTCGGCGCCGGCATCGGTCAGGGCCACCGAACGATGCTGACGCGTGAACAGGCTGACGCCCAGATCCTGTTCCAGTGCCCGGATCTGTCGGCTCACGGCCGCTTGGGTGAGATGCAGTTCCGCAGCGGCTGCAGTAAAGCTCTGGCGGCGAGCGGCCGCTTCGAATGGCAGCAGGCTCGCCAGAGGCGGTAGGGTGCGACGCAGTCGGCTCATATCTGTCATTACCTGAGATTATGCGAAGCGATCGATTCATCGCGTGACGCGAAACGCCGGCTGGGCCAGCATCCGCTCATTCTCTACAGCCGGATCATGTCATGGATCGTATGTCTTGGTGGGCGTCGCCGGCCGCTGGCGGGCTCGGCTACATCGTGCTGGCGGCCGTTGTTCTGGCCTTGGGCGATGGTTTGGTCAAGATCGTTTCGCATACGGTCAGCGTGTGGCAGCTGATATTCATTCGTTCCGTAGTGGCGCTGCCGCTGCTGTGGGTGCTGTTGCTCACCCGGCGCGCGCCGCTGGCCCGGCGTACGAAGAATCTGGGCTGGCTCGGCCTACGCAGTGTATTGCTGGTGGCGATGTGGATTCTGGTTTATCTCGCCCTGACCCAGTTGAGCCTGCCGAGCGTCTCGGCGGCCCTGTACAGTGCGCCGGTGTTGATTACGGTGATGTCGGCGTTGGCGCCCGGACGGCGGCTCGGCCGGGGGGAAATCGGTGCCGTAGCCTTGGGTTTCGTGGGCGTGCTGGTGCTCCTGCGGCCAGGCACATCGGCTTTTTCGCCGATGCTGATATTGCCGTTGGTCGGGGCGGTGTTCTATGCGTTGGCGGCGATGCTGACTGCCTCGCATTGTCGTGAGGAGTCGCCCTTACTGATGGCGCTCGGCGTACATATGGTATTTCTGTTCGCCGGCTTACTGGGATTGCTCGGTACGTCGGTGGTTTCGTTGCCGGCGAGCTGGCAGGAAAGCGCCCCGTTCGTAGCGACTGGGTGGCATACGCTGTCGATCCCGGCGCTGGCTGAAGTCGCGCCGATCGTCGTGGCGCTGGCGGTGATTGCGGTCGTGGCTAGTGCGGCGATGGCGCGTGCCTACCAGATGGCGCCCGCGCCTCTGGTGGCCGCCGGCGACTATAGCTATCTGGTGTTTTCGGCGCTGTGGAGTCTGCTGCTGTTTTCCCACGTGCCGGATCTTTGGGCCATCGGCGGTATGCTGATGATCGCGGTAGCCGGTGTCTGTGCGACCGGCGGTGGCTCGCCGGGTGCGGCCCGCGTACCCCGTGCGCGCCATGCCGCGCTACGTGGCCGCGGGGCTTCGATGTCGGCGTCATGAGCCGCTGGGGCGTAGTGCGGGGTCGTGCGAGCGCTGCGTTGCTGCCCTAAATCGTGGCTGGCGAGGCACAAGCCGCCGGTTCTGGTTCTGGGCGTGCCATGATCGAGGCGCGTAATGTGGGCCGACGCGATTCAGGCCGCAGCCCAGCGTTGCTGCTCATTGACGTCGCGCAACTGCGCTGTACGCAAAGCGCCTCGGCTTGTAGCCCAACAGCCCTGGCGTGGACTCGCCTTCGGGCAGCAAGAAGGGTTGCGTACCGCGGGGTGGCCACGGCGCCTCAAAAAAAAGCCGGAGCGAAGCTCCGGCTCTCGAGCGGGCTGTTGAAAGCGGCCTAGTGGCCTACTCGAAGAGGCCCGCTCCTCGACTGATCAGTCGAGCGTGTCGCGGGCCTTGTCCTTGCCTTTGCCGAGCGTGTCTTGCGCTTTGCCCTTGTTTTTTTGGGCTTTGCCCTCGGCTTCCTTTTCTTCGTCGCCAGTCAGTTTGCCGACCTGCTCCTTGACGGTGCCTTTGATCTTGTCGGCCGTACCTTGTTTGCGATCTTCGTCAACCATGTAAGAACCCTCCGGTTCCAGTGTGAAGCTCGGGGGGAGAGCTTCGAAGTGCCTGCGGCGTGGCCGCGAGGCGAGATATTGGTCTTGCGACCCGGCGGGCGGTTCAAGCCCGCTTAATTGACGCTAGCGCCCCTGCTCAGCGCAGGCCATCGGTAGAAGTACCGAGCTGGACCGGTGCCGGCGTCGCGAGCGGTTCCGGCAGCGGCACGCCCTGCGTCACCAGCAGGTGGCGCAGTTTCTGGATGATCGGAAAGATTTCGTTGTTCAGATCCTCGCCCTGGGCATCGAAGGCGCGTTGTTCGGCTTCGACGATGTCTTCGTCCTGGCCGAAGATGCCGTTGGTAAAGGCCACGATGAACGGCCAGAGCAGATGAATGGCGCCGGGGATGCCCGGTTTTTTCACCATCATCAGGCCAAAGGTATGGTTTTTTCGCTGTTCGGCGTCGATCGGCACATAGGCATTCCACAGATCCAGCGCTGGTTCGCTCGAGCCGGCGGTCCAGAATTGCAGCGTCTGGTAGGGGTAGCCCGTACGGATGGTCATGATGTCCTTATCCTCACGGGCTTCGGCTTTGGCATCCGGGGTCTTGGCACGGCGGCCGAGCATGAATTTCTCGCCGATCGGCTGCTTGCCGCGGGCGCGATGGAAGGTGTAGTCCACTTCGACCCAGCCATCGCCTTCGCGAATCGCCAGTGCAGTCGGGTTGATGCTGCCCATCAAGCTGCGATGCAAGAACTGATGGTTCATGTCCATCAGGTTTTCGTGCATAAAACTGTAGTGACAGTCGATGCGACGATCCAGATAGCGGGTTTTGTATTCGGACTTGCCCCAGGACGGGATACGTGGGAACGCCTCGATATTGGGCGAGTGCACGTTGCCCGGGAACACGAAGATCAGCCCGTAGGCCTCGACGCAGGGATAGCTCTTCACGCCGTTGGGCAGCGATTTGTTCTTGTCCAGATAGGGGACGTTGATACAGGCGCCCGCGGTGTTGTAAGCCCAGCAGTGGTAGCCGCAGAGCAGGCGCTCACCGCGAACCTCGCCCAGCGACAACGGCACCTGGCGATGCGCACAGCGGTCTTCTAGGGCAAAGATCTCGCCTTTATCGGTGCGGGCGAGCACGATCGGCTCGCCGGCGAAGGCAACACCCTTGGTGCCGGCGCGCGGTACATCGCGCGAGCGCGCGAGCGGATACCAGTAGTCCGGGTCGATGCCGGTCTTGCGGATATCGTGGGGAAGCGGCGCTGCCAGGCCACGGTCAGCGCGGCGATCGACAGTGGGCAAGGAAACCGAGGACATAATAGAACCTCCTGGCCTTTACAAGAAGTGGGACTTGCCTTGTTTTAGCAGGATTTGTGCCGTTGCTACAGTCGGGAATCCTCATTATCGCGACGAACGGCGCTGTCCGGCCATGCCGGCGGCCACGAGCACCAACATCGCCAGCCCGGCCACGCCGCCATTGCCCCAGCGGACAAAGGGCGTTAGGCCGTCGTAGGCATGGATTTCGCCGGTCACTATGGTCTGTTCGAAATCGGGGGCGCGTTTTTCGATGCTACCGTCGGGCCCGACGATACCGGTGACCGCGCTGTTGTCCGCGCGCAGCAAATAGCGCCCGGTCTCGGCGGCGCGCATGCGGGCGATCTCGAAATGCTGGTCCGGGCCGATCGAGCGCCCGAACCAGGCATCGTCGGAGACGTTGACCAGCACGTTGGCCGGCGGGACGTCGCGAGCGATCAGGCCGCCGAAGATGTCTTCGTAGCAGATCGAAATGCCCAGGGCCACGTCGCCGGCCACGATCGGTTTCTGGTCGAGCGCGCCCGCCGTGAAATCCGAATACGGCATCCCCGATTGGGCCATCCAGCGTCGAATCACCTCCGGCACCGGAAAATATTCGCCAAAGGGCACCAAATGGCGCTTGGCATACAAACCGCTGCCGGCGCCGACCGCGACCACGCTGTTATAGATCTGCTGACCATCGGGGCTGGCGCGCAACAGCCCGGTAATCAGCGTAGTGTCGTGGGCAGCGAGCTGTTCGCCGAGATCGTCGAGCGCCGGTTTGACGGCGCGATAATAGTTCGGAATCGCGGTTTCCGGCCAGATCACCAAATCCGAGCGCCAATGGCCCCGGGTCAGGCTCGAATAGCGATGAACCGCCCGCTGCACGGCATCGGGCGACCATTTGGCCTGCTGAGCGACGTCACCCTGGGCCAGCGTGACCGACAGCGGTCGGCCGATCGGATGTGTCCAGTCGATCCGGCCGAGCCCGTAGGCGCCTGCCCAGACGACGGCCAAGCCTGCCAGCGCGATCGGAGCACGCCGCGGCGATGTGCTCAGCCAAGCCAGCAGGCCGGCCGACAGCGCGACCGCCCAGCTCACACCGAATACACCCAGGATCGGCGCCAGGCCAACCAAGGGCGAATCGATCTGGGAATAGCCGATCGACAACCAGGGAAAGCCGGAAAACACCCAGCCGCGCAGCCATTCGGCCAGGCACCAGAGGGCCGGCAGCCAGACCAGATAGCGCAGCGCCCCCGGCTGCGGTGCGACACGGGCCGTCAACGCCAAGATTGACGCAATGAATGTCGACAGCAGCACGATCAGGCCGACCAGCAACGCCACGGCCAGCGGCAGCGGCGCACCGCCAACGCCGGACAGGGCGATCAGGATCCAGTAGGTACCGGCGGCGAACTGGCCGATACCATAAGCCAGGCCGAGTAGCGCGGCGCGTCGCGGGGCGGTCTGGTCGGCCAGCCGGAACAGGGCGGCCAAAGTCAGCGGCAGGACCCAGAATGCGCCGAAGGGCGCGAACGCTGCGACCGAGGCGATCCCGGCCAGCACGGCCAAACTGGGCGCGATCCAGCCGCCGTGCAGGCTAAGACGTCGAATAGGGTTGGGCACGATGGAAAACCGCGGTACAAGCCAGCGGCCGGCATGCGCCGACCGCGTGTCGAGAAATCAAAAAGCCGACCGGCCCGGTTGGGTGATCAGCTATGGTTGTCGATATATTGCTTGAGCCATTGCTTGGGCGGCATGCCTACGCGGGCAGCCCATTGATCGTCTTGTTTTTGGTAGAGCACGGTCGGCGTGCCGCTGCCGCCGGCGGCCGCCATCTGTTTATAGTGCTGGTCGATCACGTCCTGGAGTTTTTTCGAGGGCGAATCGAGCGGCTCGATGCCGCCGTTCTCGCTATCTTCCTCGAAGCCGTTTTCGTTTTCGACTAGGGCCTTGGCTGGCTCGTCGGCGCTCAGGATCGCGGCCGCCCGGCCCATGCTGGACTCTTTGAGAAAGCCGACCATCACCCACTGGATCTGCAGCTGGCCGGCGTCGACCATCGGTTTGACCTGCTGATAGAAGCGATGGCAATAGATACAGTTCGGGTCGGCGAACACATATAGTACCGGCGCATCGTCCGGTCCTTGCTGGACTAGATGCTCGTCCGACTCGAGTTGATCGACCACTTTGCTGACATCCGGCTTGGGCACGTACTGGTCGGTATATTGGGCGGACAGATTGTCGCCGTCGGGCGAGATCAGCCGACCCATGATCAGATAGCCCTCGTCGCCGTAAACGATACGATGCTGGCCGTTCTGTTCGACCACGTAGCCGGTGATACCCGGGGCATCGGTATCGAACTGCTTGGTGACCTTGAACTGGCCGGCCTTGACGGCTTCCTGGAGTACCGGCGGCAGGTCTTTGGTTTTCGGCGCCGAGGTCGACTCGGCGGCGGCCGCGCCGGCTGCGCCCAGCAGTATCGAGGTCGCCAGGCTGGCGGCAAGGACACGGCGACGAAAGACGGTAAACGTCATGCAAGACTCCTGAGCAACACAGTGACCCGATCGATATGCACGATTGCCGGGTCGCATTGATATTCGGCAACGGTTCGAACCATCGAACATAACGTAGTTCGTGGTGAATCGGCGTTAACACCGGCCCGCAATGTACTAGCGGCAGTTCGCTTTGGCGAATAGCCTGGGCGAGGCATGCGCGATCGCGCCTGGCCGAACGGCGCGGTGCCTCGTAGTGGTTCGGCGGCGCGCGGAAGCGCGGCTGGGCAGGACCGCATCGGCCTGCAAAGCCGCCATTGTAGGCCGGCGATCACGATGGCCCCGGTTCGGGGGCGGCAGCCGCGGTGCTTTGGGCCAGGCCGCCGCCGCCCAAGACTTTGTACAAAGTGACCAGATTGGTCTGGCGCGCCAAACGGCGCCCGACCTCGTTGAGCCGAGCGTTGTACAGCGTGCGCTGCTCGACCAGCGTATCCAGAAAGCTGGCGGTGCCGGCCCGGTAGCGTGCCAACGACAGTCGATAGGCCCGGCTGCTGGCCGCTACAAGCGCCTGCTGGGCGGCGACCTGTTCGTTGATGGTCGCGCGCGTAGCCAGGGCATCGGCGACCTCGCGGAATGCGGTCTGGATGGTCTGTTCGTAGTCGGCGAGATCAATATGGCGCTGGACATGGGCCAGATCGAGCTGGGCCAGGCGCGAGCCGCCGTCGAAGATCGGCTGGTCGATCTGCGGGGTGAAGCTCCAGGATCGATTGTCGTCGGCGAACAGCCCGGACAGGCCCGAGGTCGCCCAGCCGGTGGCCGCAGTCAGGCTGATCGTTGGGAAAAACGCCGCGCGTGCCGCGCCGATCGAGGCATAGTCGCCGCGCAGCGTGTATTCGGCTGAAATCACGTCCGGCCGGTTGGTCAGGACTTGGGACGGAATGCCGGCCGGCAGATCGTCGATCACCGGGGCCGCAGGCACCTGGGCGCCCGGCAGATCGGCCGTGGCCACGCTGGTGCCGGCGACCAGGTTCAAGGCATTGCGATCCTGAGCCACCAGGGTGGTATAGCTGGCGACATCGACCCGGGCTGATTCGACCGCCGAACGGGCATCGGCCACGTCCGAGCCAGAGGCCACCCCGTAGTCGTGCCGGGCACGTACCAGTTTCAAATTCTGTCGCTGGTTGGCCAGGGTCTCTTGAGCGATCGCCAGACGTTCCTTGTCGGCGGCCAGGGTCAGCCAATCGCTGGCCACCTGGCCGATCAGGCTGATCTGGGTCGAGCGGCGCGCTGCCGCTGAAGACAGCAGGGCATCAAAGGCGGCTTGTTTCTGGTTGCGCAGTCGACCGAAGAAATCGAGTTCATAACTGGCAAAGCCGAGCTCGGCCGACAGGCTCTTGGACACCGATCTGCCGTTGACTACGTTGCCGCTGCTGGTGTCGTTGCCGCCGGCCGTGGTGCGGCCGGCGCGCGAAAACGTGGCACTGCTCGAGGCATCGATCGACGGAAACAGCTCGGCCCGGTTGTCGCGGTACTGGGCCCGGGCAGCTTCGATATCCAGGGCCGCGATCCGCAGGTTGCGGTTGTGGGCCAGGGCGGTGGCCACGGTCCGGCGCAACCGGTCGTCGACCAAGAAATCCCGCCAGCCCAGATCGGCGACATCCGGGGCTGCGACCGGCTCCGGGGCCGGGTTGGGGCCGACACTCGGCCACAGCGTCGGCGTGACCGGTGCCGGCTGTTGATAGTCGGGGGCCAGATTCACGCAGCCGGCGAGGCCGAACAGCGCCCCGACCAGCAGATATCGCAGCCCGCCCATACTCATCGAATGGCCCGTCCGTCCGCACTCAGCCGCCGCCAGCCGGCCCGCGACAGGACGAAAAACACCGGCACGAAGAAGATCGCGAGCACGGTGGCAGCCACCATGCCGCCGAATACGCCGGTGCCGACCGAGTTGCGCGCCCCGGCGCCGGCCCCGGTCGAGATCATCAATGGGAAGACGCCCATACCGAAAGCCAGGGAGGTCATCAGGATCGGGCGTAGCCGCAGCCGCACCGCATGCAGAGCCGCATCGACCAGCGATTCTCCAGCGCGTTCGAGCTGATGGGCATATTCGACGATCAAGATCGCGTTCTTAGCCGACAGCCCGATGGTGGTCAAAAGGCCGACCTGGAAATACACATCGACTGGCATGCCGCGCATGAAGATCGCGGCCAGCGCGCCGAGCACGCCGAGCGGCACCACCAGCATCACCGCCACCGGGATCGACCAGCTTTCGTACAGGGCCGCCAGGCACAGAAACACGAAGCCGATCGACACCGCATACAACAGCGGTGCCTGGTTGCCGGCCTGTTGCTGCTGGAAGGAAATGCCCGACCATTCATAGCCGATACCTTCGGGCAGCTCGTCGACCAGTTTCTTGACTTCGGCCATGGCGTCCGAGGAGCTCACCCCCGGGGCCGGCTGACCGGAGATCTCGTAGGCCGGCACGCCGTTATAGCGCTCCAGCTCGGGCAGACCGGTGGTCCAATGCGCGCTCGAAAACGCCGAAAACGGCACCATGTCGTCCGAGCTGTTGCGGACATACCAGTTGCCGACGTCCGCCGGCTGCATGCGATAGGGCGTATCGCCCTCGACGTAGACCCGTTTGACCCGACCCTGATAGATGAAGTCGTCGACGTAGGAACCACCGAAGGCCGTCGAGAGCGTACTGTTGATGTTGGCGATCGAGACGCCATGGGCGCGTGCCTTGGCGTCGTCGATATCGATCGCGAACTCGGCGTTCGGATTGGTGGTGTCGGCGCGCATCTGGGCGAGCTTGTCGTCGGCCCGCGCGAGCCGCAAAAACTGTTCGCGGGCCGCGCTCAGGGCTTCGCGGCCTCGTCCGCCGATATCCTCGAGTTCGAGTTCGAAGCCGGACGAGTCGCCCAGATTGCGTAAGGCCGGGGGCGAGAGCACATAAATACGGGCATCGCGGACCTTGGATAGCGCCGCAGTAGCCCGGGCGGCGATCGCCTCCGAGGAAGGATTGGTCCCGGTGCGCTCGCCCCAGTCGACCAAATGCACGAATGCGCGCCCGCTGTTCTGGGTGCCGCTGCCGGCGATCGCGAAGATCGACTTCACGTTCGGTCGGCCCTTGAAATAGTCGGTCACGCGGTCGATCGCATCAACCGTGCGATTGGTGGCTGCGCCCGGCGGCAGCTGGATCGAGACCATAAGCACGCCCTGGTCTTCGTTCGGCAAAAACGAACTCGGTAAATGGGCGAACAGCCAGCCCACCAAGAGCACGATGCCGGCAAACGCCAGCACCACCAGCGCCCGGGCCCGGATCAGGCGTTGGGCCAGGCGCTGCGACAGCGTGCCGGTCGCTGTGACGCCGCGGTTGAAGGCGCGGAAAAAACGCCCGGGCGATCGACGCTGCTCGGGCGGCTTGAGCAGGCTCGCGCACAGCGCGGGCGTGAGGATCAGCGCCACGCCGACTGATAACACCATGGCGGAAGCGATGGTGACCGCGAACTGGCGATAGATCACCCCGGTCGAGCCGGGAAAGAAAGCCATCGGCACGAATACCGCCGACAGCACCAGGGCAATGCCGACCAGCGCGCCCTGGATTTCGCCCATAGACTGGATCGTGGCCTCACGCGGGGAGAGTTGCTGTTCTTCCATCACCCGCTCGACGTTTTCGACCACGACGATGGCATCGTCGACCAACAGGCCGATGGCCAGCACCAGGGCGAACATGGTCAGGGTGTTGATCGAATAGCCCAGCACCGCCAGCACGCCGAAGGTGCCCAGAAGCACCACCGGGACTGCCAGGGCCGGCACCAGCGTCGCGCGCAGGCTTTGCAGAAACAGGAACATGATCGCCACGACCAAGACCACGGCCTCGAGCAGGGTCTTGACGACTTCCTCGATCGAGGCCCGCACGAACGGCGTGGTATCGAAGGCGGCATGGGCTTCCAGCCCCGGGGGGAAGAACTCGGACAGCTCGTCGAGTCGTTTCTTGACGTTCTCGGCAGTGTCCATGGCGTTGGCGCCGGCCGCCAGTTCTAGACCCAGCCCGGCCGCAGGCCGGCCGTTGAAGCGTGCGATTTCCGAGTATTCGTCCGAGCCGATCTCGACCCGGGCGACATCCGATAAATGCACCACCGAGCCGTCTGCAGTCGACTTCACGATGATGTCTTTGAACTGCTCGGCCGAGGTCAGGCGGCTGCGGGCTTTGATCGTGGCGTTGAACTGCTGGCCCTTGGCCTGGGGCAGACCGCCGAGCTGGCCGGCCGAGACATCGGCGTTCTGGGCTTCCAGCGCATCGCGGATGTCGCTGGGCATCAGCTTGTATTGATTGAGCTTATGCGGATCGAGCCAGATCCGCAGCGCATACTCGGCGCCGAAATTGCGCGCCTGGCTGATGCCGGAGACCCGCGACAACGGATCGGTGAGGGTGCTGGCGATGTAGTCGCCGATATCGGCTTCGTCCATCGACCCATCGTTCGACGATAGGGCGAATACCAGGAAATAGTTGCCGCCGGATTGATAGGTGCGTACGCCCTGCTGCTGTACCGAAGCCGGCAGCCGCGGAATCGCCGACTGCAGCTCGTTCTGGACCTGAACCTGGGCGATATCGGGATCGGTACCCGAGGCAAATGTCAGGCGTACCCGCGAAGATCCCGAGGAATCCGAGCTCGACTGGATATACAGCAGGTGGTCGAGCCCGGTCATGGACTGTTCGATGATCTGGGTCACCGAGTTCTGGGTGGTCTCGGCGTTGGCACCGGTATAGGTCGCCGAGATCGAGATGGTCGGCGGGGCGATCTCCGGGTACTGCTCCAGTGGCAGGGTGAAGATCGCCAACGCCCCGGCGAGGCTGACGATGATTGCCAGCACCGTCGCGAAAATCGGGCGGTCGATGAAAAAACGCGACACTAGGAGGCCGTGGTCTGATCGGCGGGCTGGGTGTGGCGGTGTTTAACTTCCCGTACGTCGCCGTTGGCGTCCAGAGTCACGGCCACGGCATCAACCCGGTCGCCGACGCTGACCTTGTCGGTGCCTTCGACGATCACCCGGTCACCGACTGATAGCCCCGAGGTCACGCGCCAGCGGTTGTCGTCGGTCGCCGAGGCGATCTTGAGCTTGTGCCGTGTGACCTTGTCGTCGGTGTCGACCAGCAGCGCGGTCGGCTCGCCCGAGGCATCGCGTTGCACGGCCTGCTGGGGTACCAGAATCGATTTGACGTCGATGCCCTGGGTCAGCCGGGCGCGCACGTACATGCCAGGCAGCAGGGTGTGTTCGGGGTTGGGCACGATCGCCCGCAGCATGACCGTGCCGGTGTCCGACTCTACGGTCACGCTAGAGAATTCTAGCTTGCCGGTCAGGGTGGCATGGCCGCCCTCGGGAGTGACCGTGACTGGCGCGGCGTTGTCGCTATCGGTGTCCAGCTCGCCGGTGGCCACGGCGTGCTTGAGGGTCAGATACTGGCTTACCGACTGCTGGATATCGACATAGATCGGGTCCAGCTGATTGATCGTGGTCAGGGCATCGCTCTGATTGGCGGTGACCAGCGCCCCCGGGGTGACTGCCGAGGCGCCGATGCGTCCTGAAATCGGTGCCTTGATCTGCGTATAACCGAGATTGATCTGTGCGGTCTGCAGATTGGCTTTGGCATTGGCCACGTCGGCCCGGTCCTGGGCCAGATCGGCCACCGCGTTGTCACGATCCTGCTTACTGATGGCATCGATGTCGGCCAGGTGTTGATAGCGACGGGCCAGCGGTTCGGCCGACTTCACCGCAGCCTGGGCCTGCTGCAGCTGGGCCTTGGCCTGGGCCACGGCGGCTTGGTAACGGGACGCATCGATTCGATAGAGCGCGTCTCCGGCCGCCACGTGGGCGCCTTCGGTAAATAGCCGTTTCTGGATGATGCCATCGACCTGGGGCCGGACATCAGAAGTCATATACGCCCGGGTCCGGCCGGGTAGGGTCTCGGTCACGGTATAGGGCTGCGAGGACACCTGGTAGACACTAACCGAGGCTGGTGCACGCTCGGGCGTGGTCTCGGACTCCGAGCAGCCGGCAAGCAGCAGCACCATCGCGACGATGGCCAGCAGCCCTGGCCGATAGGCGAGCGACATGACGTGAATGATCCCCTCTGAGGTCGGCGCACGAACGCCGCGCGGCGCATGCACGATTCGCGCCACCCGGGATACGCCGTTGTCCGATCGTGCGCGGCGATTATCTAGGCCGCGACTTTATAGTCCGCGAGTCTACCCTACCCAGCCGGTCGCGGGCATGACGCTGCCGATGGGCGGGTCAAGGGCTACGGCGAACGGGCTCATGTCCATGCCATGGCCTGGGACACGCGATCGCCGAGTCTGTGTGTCGGGCGTTAGGTGCCCGACTGCATGGGTGGGAGCGCGCTTGTTCAAGCACGGCGTCGGTGACGATACGGCCGATCTCGTTGCGCACAGCGGCGCGGGCAGCGCGCCATGGGCCGAGATGGACCGGACTCGTTGGCGGCTCGGCAGTCGTGCTCCGGGCGGCGTGTGCGCCAATAACAAGGGCGCATATGACACTTGGGCCGTGCCGGGGCTGTGACCGGGCCTGCGAATCCGGGGCAAAAGCTGTTGGGCGATCGGCCCTCCTGGCCCCGCCGGCGGCAACGCAGGAAGGCGGTCGAGCAGCCTGATAACGCCAACAGCCAGAGCGCGATGCAGCATTGCTCGTCGGGATCGTGACACACCACGATCGGTGGCCTGCGCCTTGTCTCGTGCGACTTGCGAACCATAACGCAGCGCTCGATCGGCACATCAACAGACCCTAGTGCGTTAAGCTTGCGGCCACGCACAACCGAAACGCCTGCCATGGTCGACTCACGCCAACCCCCGGGCGACAACCCCGATACCATCGATTTCGGCTACGAACGCGTGCCGCGCGAGGCCAAGGCCAAACGCGTGGGCGCGGTCTTCGACTCGGTCGCCGACAACTACGACCTGATGAACGATCTCATGTCGATGGGCGTGCATCGGGCCTGGAAGCAGTTCACGATCCAGCTCGCGGCCGTGCGCCCGGGCGAGAAGGTGCTAGATCTGGCCAGTGGCACCGGCGATCTGGCGGCCGGTTTCGCGCCGCGGGTAGGCGCCTCCGGGCGGATCCTGATGTCGGACATCAACCACGCGATGCTGTCCAACGGTCGCGACCGGATGATCGATCGCGGGCTGGTATCCAACGTCGACTACTGCCTGGCCAACGCCGAGAAACTGCCGTTCGCCGACGACAGCTTCGACTGCGTGACCATCGCCTTCGGCCTGCGCAACGTGACCGACAAGCCGGCGGCTCTGGCGGAAATGGCACGGGTAACCCGGCCCGGCGGGCGAACTATCGTGCTGGAATTCTCCAAGCCGGCATTGCCGGGGCTGGGGCGTATCTACGACGTGTATTCGTTTTCGGTGCTGCCCTGGCTGGGACGCAATATCGCCAAGGACGAGCCGGCCTATCGCTATCTGGCCGAGTCGATCCGTATGCACCCGGATCAGGATACCCTCAAGTCGATGATGGCCGACGCCGGCTTCGTGCGCTGTGGCTATCACAATCTCACTGGCGGCATCGTCGCCGTCCATCGCGGTTATGCGCCATGAGTCCGGCCGGATCCTTTCATAGCCTGCCGCGGCCGGCGCTCGGCGCAGCCGAAATCGCGCTGAATCGTTATATCGGCGCCGATCCGGCCGCGCTGGCCCGGGCTGCCGAGCTGGCCGGGGCCTCGCTGACGGTTTGTTTTTCCGATCTCGGCGTCGCGGTGACGTTCATTGCCGAGCGCCACGGCATGCAGATTACCGGTCTGCCGGAAGACGAGCCCGACGTGCGTCTGACCGGTCGCTCCACGGCCTTTGCCCGGGTGTTCTTTTCTGGGGGGCGCTCGGGAATTACCGGCTCGGGGCTGCGTATCGAGGGTGATATCGGCATCGCCCAACAATTCGCGGACCTGTTCTCGGGTGTGGATTTCGACCTCGGCGATTTGCTGGATGCCCGCTTCGGCCCGGTGGCCGGACACCTTATCGAGCGGGGCGCCAAGCAGGCCTTCGGCCTGTTCGATCGGCTGCGCCGCGAGCTGCCGGCCCAGACTGCGGAATATCTGCGCGAGGAGACCGGCGATGTGGTTGGCCAGTGGGAACACGAAAAGCTGGCCACCGAAGTCGAGCGTTTCCGTGATGAAGTCGAGCGTGCGGCCGCCCGGGTCAAACGCGCCGAGCGGTCGCGCTGATGTTTGAACGCAGTCGACGCCTGCTCGAAATCACCCGCACGATCCGCCGCTACGGCCTTGGCGAGCTGTTGGGCGACAACGCCCCGCGCTGGCTGGTCGGGGCCCCCCGCGATTTTGACGAACCGGTGGCGGTGCGCCTGCGCCTGGCGCTGGAATCGCTGGGCCCGGTATTCATCAAGTTCGGCCAGACCTTGTCCACCCGGCGCGACCTGCTGCCGGAAGGCATGGCCGAGGAACTGGCCAAGCTCCAGGACGAAGTGCCGCCGTTCGAAGGCGCTGAAGCACGTTCTTTGATCGAGGCCGCCTATGGCCACGAACTGGAGCGTTTCTTCGCCGAGTTCGATGAACAGCCGATGGCGGCAGCCTCGATCGCCCAGGTGCATGCTGCGCGGCTGCACCCTGGCGAGGGCGAACAACGCGGCGCGGCCGTGGTGATCAAGGTGCTGCGCCCGGATGTCCACGAGCGGGTGGCCCGCGATATCGCCGTGCTGTATCGCTTTGCCAAGCTGGCGGCCCGCTTCCATCCCGAGGCCGAGCGTCTGCGGCCGGTCGAGATCGTGTCCGAATACGATCGGATCATCCACGACGAACTCAACCTGATGCGCGAAGGCGCCAACGCCAGCCAGCTCGGGCGCAACTGGGCCGGTTCGGATCTAATCGTGCATCCGACCATCTATTTCGACTACAGCACTGAAACAGTGCTGGTCATGGAGCGCATGGAGGGCGTACCGATCGACGATACGGCGACGCTCGAAGCCGCTGGGGTCGATTTCAAGGTGCTGGCCGAGCGCGGCGTGGAGATCTTTTTCAAGCAGGTCTTTCGCGATAATTTCTTCCATGCCGATATGCATCCCGGCAATATCCTGGTGCAGACCACGCATGCCGATCGGCCGCGCTATGTGGGCTTGGATTTCGGCATCGTCGGCTCCCTGACCACCCAGGATCAGCGCTATCTGGCTG
Organism: Salinisphaera sp. SPP-AMP-43; assembly: GCF_049568105.1. Taxonomy (GTDB): domain Bacteria; phylum Pseudomonadota; class Gammaproteobacteria; order Nevskiales; family Salinisphaeraceae; genus Salinisphaera. Next base: position 3,864,903 of record NZ_CP145335.1, on the reverse strand, counting down.
AGAATTTCCTGGCGTTTTTCAATCAGGATTATCGGCGTATCGCCGAGCTGCACGTCGAATCCGGCTGGATGCCGGCCGATACCAGCATCGAGGATTTCGAAAGCGCGATCCGCACCGTCTCCGAGCCGATCATGAACAAGCCGCTGGCCGAGATTTCCTTCGGCTTGTTTTTGGTGCGGCTGTTCCGAATTGCACGCCGCTATCGCTATACCGTCCAGCCACAGCTGGTGCTGCTGCAAAAGACCGTGCTCAACGTCGAAGGCCTGGGCCGCGATCTGTATCCGCAGCTCGATCTGTGGGCGACCGCCAAGCCGATCCTCGAAGACTGGATGCGGCGCCGCGCCGATCCCAAGATCGCGGCCCAGCGTCTGCAAAAACAGATGCCGCAGATCATCGATGGGCTACCGGATCTGGTGGCGACCGTGTTTCGTCGTGCCGAGGCCGGGGAAGCGCCGGGTGCCCATCAGCTGGAAGGCGCGCTGTCGCAGATCACCCGTGAACTGCGTACTGCACGCCGGGCGATGCGTTGGACCATGGTCGGCACTGGCCTGGTGGTGGTCTCGGCTGCCGAGCTAGCGTATCCGGCGCTGCCGGTCTGGATGGCCGTCATCACCGGGCTGGCCGGTACCGCGAGCTGGGTCAAGGCCTGGCGCGTGACAGCAACGGCTGCTTGAAAAACGGCAGTCGCCGGATCCGCTGGTGGCTGAATCGACCGGCCCCGGCCATGCAGTCCGCACCGCGCCAAGCTATGCCGGCCGTCTCGGCCGGCCGAATCGACGCCGAATTGTCGTTGCGCGCGGCCGAGACCGCGGACTACGAGCCCTTGTTCGCCTGGTATCGCGAGGCGCTGCGGCGCCCGATCGACGACCTGCAGGGCTGGGACGAGGCTGCGCGCCGAGCGGATTTTCAGCGGCTGATGGGCATGATCCCGACCTTTGTCGTGCGCGCTGAGGCTATCGAAGTCGGTTTCGTCCAGGTCTGGCCGCGGGCCGACGTACTGCATTTGGTCAATATCGTGATCGCTGTCGAGGCCCGCGGCCGGCGTATCGGTGCCCGGGTACTGGCCTGGTTGCAGCAGCGCGCTCGTGAGGCCGGGGGCGGCGTACATCTCAAGGTGTTGCGCACCAACCCCGGGGTGCTGGATTTCTATCGTCGGGCCGGGTTCGGCATTGAGCGCTGCACCGACGAATACTGGTGGCTCGACTGGCCGGCTCCGGGCTGACCCGGCAGGCGCCGGGCCGCTGCACCTGCCGGCCTGCGTAGACGCGAGCTGTCAGGCGCTATGGTTAGGCGCCGTCGGCAGCCGGCTCCTTCGGTGCGTCCTGGGGCGGCTGGCCGGCCTTGTCGTTGACCTGAACGTCGGCCGGGTCAGCCTTTGAGGGCGAAGGTTGCGATTTCGAGGGCGTGCCGCGATCCAGCGTGTTCAGCCCCTTGAGCAGATTCAGGGCCTCGTAGACGCCGTAGTCCTGCTCGGCCAGCGGTGTCTGTTCTGGCTTGGCCTCGGTGGCTGTGTCGGACTGATCGGCCTTGTCCTTGGGCTGGTTGTCGCTGGCGTCCTGATCGCTCGCGCTGCTATCCGAGGCAGCGGCGTCCGGGGCGGTGTCGGCACTATCATCGTTGGCCGCCGGGCCGGCCCCGGTTTCGGCGCCGGTGTTCTTGAGCGCCCCGGGCAGGTCGGCTTCGGTATAGCCGAAGCCGCCGCTGGCCTGGGTCGAGGTGATCTTGACCGGTGCCAGCTTGATGTCCGGGGTGATGCCTTCGGCCTGAATCGAGCGCCCGCTGGGCGTGTAGTAGCGGGCGGTGGTGAGCTTGAGTGCCGAGCCGTCGTTGAGCGGCAACACAGTCTGGACCGAGCCCTTGCCGAAGGTCTCAGCGCCCATGATCACCGCGCGATGGTCGTCCTGCAGGGCGCCGGAGACGATTTCGGCCGCGGAGGCTGTGCCCTGGTTGACCAGTACCACGATCGGGGCGCCATCCAGCTTGTCACCCTGGGTGGCCTTGAATACATGGTCGGTATCGGCGGCCCGGCCGCGGATCGAAACGATCGTGCCATCGTGGACAAAGTCGTCCGAGACATCGACCGCGGCTTCGAGCACGCCGCCAGGGTTGTTGCGCAGGTCGAGCACGATGCCCTGGAGCGAGCCGTCGGCTTTGTCCTTGAGGGCGCTCAGGGCTTTGTTCATGCCCTTGGCGGTTTCGGCCGTGAACTGGCTGATTCGGATATAGCCATAGCCCGGGGCGAGCATGCGCGATTTCACGCTTTCGACCTGGATATTGGCCCGGGTCAGCTGCAGGTGGATCGGTTTGTCGTGGCCGTCGCGCAGCAGGGTCAGCGCGATCTTGCTGCCGGGCTTGCCGCGCATGGCCTTGACCGCATCGCTCATCGACATGCCCTTGACCGGCTGATCGTCGATCCGAATGATCATGTCGCCCGGTTGGATGCCAGCCTTGGAGGCCGGGGTATCGTCGATCGGCGAGACCACCTGCAGATAGCCGTTTTCCATCTGCACCTTGACCCCGAGGCCGCCGAACTTGCCAGAGGTCGAGATCGACAACTGCTTGAACTCGTCGGGGTCGAGATAAGCCGAATGGGGGTCCAGGCCTTCGATCATGCCGTGCATGGCGTTGTCGAGCAGCGTCTGATCGGAGACATCCTCGACATAGCCCTGCTTGACCTGGTTCATGATCGCTACGAACTTGCGCAGTTCCTCGACCGGCAGCTTGTTGCCCTTGGCGCTGTTATCGCCCGCGGACTGGGGCGGCGTATTGCCCTCGGACTGGCCTGGCGCGCTGTCGGCGAAACCATTTTCTCCGAGGGTAAGTACGGAGCCGACGAGTATGCCGAGCACGATATAGCACGTGCCGCGCAGTTTGGAGTCCATGTCTCGTTCCAGGTCTGGTCGGTATCGGGGTCGATTACCCCGCTCGAACGGGGATCGACGATAGCATAAAGCGCGGTCCTAGCCGGCCAGCCAAGGGGCAGGGTTGACCGGATCCTGGCCGTGCCGGATCTCGAAATAGATGCCGTTGTCGCTATGGCCGCCACTATGGCCGGCGGTTGCGATCGCCTGGCCGGTCGACACCGCATCGCCGACGTCCACGTAGCTGGCTGCGGCATGGCCGTACAGCGAATAGTAGCCGTGGCCGTGGTCGACGATCACGATCAGTCCGTAGCCTTTCATGTAGCCGACATAGACCACGCGGCCGCCGGCCACAGTATGCACGGGCGTGCCCTGCGCGGCAGCCAGCCATTCACCCTGCCAGCGCAGCGGGCCACCGTTTTTGGTTTGGCCATAGCCGGCCAACACCTTGCCGGAAACCGGCGGATGCATACGTCCCTTGAGCTTGTAGAACGGGACCCCGGACGGCACCGGCGGTAGATCCGAAAGCTGGGTCTGGACCGAGTTGAGCAGTTTTTTCAGCTGGTTTTCCTGGTCGCGCATATCCGACAGCGAAGACCGATGCGAGGACAACTGCTGGTCGAGTGCAGCCAGAGTGGCTTTTTGTTTCTTCTGGGTCGCCTGTAGCGAGTCCAGGGTTTCGCTACGGGCCGCGCGCTGGTCGGCCAGCTGGGCGCGCTCGTTTTCCAACGACTGCTGCTTGGAGGCCAGACGGGCCAATGCAGTTTTCAGATGCGCGACTTGCTCGCTCTGGGCATCCGAGAAATACCGATAATAATTGAGCATGCGCCCGATGCGTTCGGGCGGGGCGCCCGATAACAGCAGCCGCATGCGGCTCATGCGCCCGGTTTCGTAGGCCGAGCGGACCTGGGCCTGCAGGGTCTCTAATTCGCCAGACAAATGCTCGCGCTCGGCATCGCGTTGTTGTTTCAGGCGGTCGATACGCTGTTTATGCGTATCGATATCGTCGTCCAGCGAATCCAGCCGTTTGCGGGTGTTGCTGATCCGGGCCTGGGCCTTGGCCAGGGCATCCGACAGATCGCTGCGCTGGCTCGAGTCGGCGGCGATCCGTTTGCGCACTTCAGTGATTCGCTCGCGCAGAGCCGAGAGTTGCTTGCGCGCATCGGCCGAGCGCGAGGCATCGTCGGCCGCGCCAAACGCAGGAACAAAAATAGACAGCGCAAGCAGGCCGGCGCCGAGCACGTGGGTCAACCGCATGCCGCGATTGTAAGGCAAGCCGGGGGCCGCGGTGGCAGACGAACCACGGCCGAGTTGTTCGCGCCGCGGGTCAGGCGTGCTCGGTGTGTGCAATAATCCCCGGCCGGCGCCCGGAGCCCGGGCAATCTTCAACGAGGCGTAGAGCCGTGGGCCGCGTGATGCGGGCCTGCATTCATAAAGACTCGGCACATCAATATGGATCAGCTGCTGGAATTCATCGCCCATCATCCTTTCCTTTGGGGCGCATTGGGCGTGATCGTGATTGCCCTCATCGCCAACGAGGTCTGGCGCGGCGCCTCGGGCAATGCCCCGATTTCGTCTTCCGAGGCCGTGCGGCTGATGAACAGCGACGACGCGGTGGTGGTCGATACGCGTTCGTCGTCGGACTACAAGAAAAACCATATTCTCAATGCCAAGCACGTGCCGCTGGCCGGCATCGATGATCGCGCCAAGGAAATCACCAAGGACACCAACAAGCCGATCATCGTCTATTGCGGGGCCGGCAATTCCGCGCCTCAGGCAGCGTCCAAGCTGCGCGCCAAGGGCTATAGCCGGGTGTATGCGCTCAAGGGCGGGATCAACAGCTGGCAGGCCGACGGGCTGCCGGTAACCAGCAAGTAATCGGCGGCCAGCGCCGTCACGCCAACATCAGGAGGGATCATGGCTGAAGACAATGGCAACGACAACGAGCAGCCCCAGCGCCAGGTCGGACTGCAGAAAATCTATATTCGGGATGCTTCGATCGAGGTGCCCGACGGCCCGCGGGTGTTCACCGAACAGTACAATCCCGAAGTCAATGTCGATCTGAATACCCAGATTCAAACGTTGTCCGACGAAACCCATCAGGTGGTCCTGACCGTCACGGTGACCGCCAAGCAGGGCGAGCGCACCGCCTATATCGTCGAGGTCCAGCAGGCCGGCGTATTCCAGATCGAAGGTTTTGCCGACGAAGGCGAGCGCGACCACGTGCTCGGCGCCTATTGCCCGTCGGTGCTGTTTCCGTATATCCGCGAGTCGGTCGGCGACATGGTCCAGCGCGCAGGCTTCCCGCACTTCTTGCTGCAGCCGGTCAATTTCGACCTGCTCTATGCCCAGCATCGGGCCAACGACGGCGCGGCCGCGACCGACGCCGGTCAGGCCACCCACTAGACGGCGCTCGAGTCAGCCGTGGCGCAATCCAAGCCACAATGTCTGGCCGTGATCGGCGCCGGGTCCTGGGGCACCGCGCTGGCGCTCCAGCTCGCCCGACGCGGACATGCCGTGCGCCTGTGGGGGCGCGACCCGGAGGCGATTCGGCGTATGGCCACCGAGCGCGTCAACGCGCGCTATCTGCCGGAGGCCGAGTTCCCCAGCACGCTTGAGCCGGTCGCCGACTTAGCCGCGGCCCTCAACGGCGCCGACGATGTGCTCGTGGTCGTGCCCAGCCATGCGCTGCGACGCTGTCTCGAAGCGGTGGCTGCCCATCTGGCGCCGCAGCAGCGCGTACTCTGGGCGACCAAGGGGCTGGAGCCGGATACTGCGCTGCTGCCGCATGAGGTGGCTGCCGAAGTGCTTGGTGAGGCACGCGCGACCGGGGTCTTGTCGGGTCCGAGCTTTGCCGGTGAGGTCGGGCGTGGCCTGCCGACCGCGGTGACTATCGCCTCGGCCGATGCCGCTTTCGCCAACGACATGGCGCATGCCTTCCACGACGGTGTGTTTCGGGTCTATACCTCTTCGGATGTGATCGGGGTTGGCGTTGGCGGCGCGGTCAAGAACGTACTGGCGATCGCGGTCGGGATTTCGGACGGTCTCGGCTATGGTGCCAATGCCCGGGCGCTGCTGATCACCCGCGGCCTGTCGGAGATGATGCGCCTGGGCGTGGCCCTGGGCGGCTCGCGCGAGACGCTGACCGGCATGGCGGGGCTCGGCGATCTGCTTTTGACCTGCAGCGACGATCAGTCGCGCAATCGGCGTATGGGCCTGGCCCTGGCAGCCGGCGACGACGTCGCCGGCGCCGAGGCCCGTATCGGTCAGGTGGTCGAAGGCGTAAGAGTGGCCCGTGAGGTCGACCGCATGGCACGCCAACACGGCATCGATATGCCGATCGTGGCTCAGGTGTATCGTGTCCTGCACGAAGGCGTATCGCCCCAGACGGCCGTGCGAGAGCTGGCCGAGCGGCCGTCGCGATCCGAAGCCGAATGACACGCTGGCCGGCACGGCCTCATGTAGAATAACGCTGAATGAGAGCGTGAAAGGCGCTTGCGGGGCTTAGCGTCGAGTATAGCAAGACATCGATTGCGCAACGCACTGCCGTAGCACAGCCTTTGAGACGGGATATGGCGAACTGGGTTACTTTTGCACGCTTTCTACTGCTGTTCGTGTTGTTGGCGGTGGTTTATTCCGGCGCGCCGACGCTGCAGCTGGTCAATGCGCCGTTAACGATCCTGATCATCGCGCTGGACGGCGTCGATGGCTGGGTGGCCCGACGTTTCAATCAAGAAACCTTGTTCGGGGCGACCTTCGATATTGCTATCGATCGCATCGTCGAGATCGTGTTGTGGGTCGTGCTCGCGCATTTGGGCTTCATCGGCGTCTGGGTGCCGCTGTTGTTCATTATCCGTGGCAATCTGGTAGATGCGATCCGCAGCCGCGGTGCTGCCAGTGGTACGGCGGCCTTCGATATGATGCAGTCGCCGCTCGGCCGGTTCCTGGTGGCCGGGCGATTCATGCGCGGCTTCTATGCCGTGCTCAAGGCCACCACGTTCTCGTGGATTTTGCTCTGGCAGCCGTTTCCCGAGCTGGCGCCGGCCTTTTGGGCCCACTATGGCGGCTGGATGGCCGGGATCGGCCTGGGCTTGGCCTGGCTGTCGGCGGCGATCTGTGTCGCGCGTGGCCTGCCGGTGATCGTGGAGTTCTGTGTTAACGCCCGGCCGAATACAGTGGCGCAAAGAGGGTGACATGCGTCTGGTAATCTTCGATATCGACGGGACGTTGATCCCCGGGGCCTCGTCCGAGGCCCGTTTTGCGCGCTATCTATGGCGCATGCGCGCGCTGGGGCCGCGGCAGCTGCTGGCGTTTGCCTGGTTCGTGCTGCGTTATCTGCCGCGCTTCGGCCGGCATGTGATGCAGAAGAACAAGGCCTATCTGAGCGGCCACGACTACGGCCATATCGTCGATCTGGCGCGGCGCTTCGTGGCCGATGTGCTGTCCGAGACACTGCATGCACCGGCGGTCGAGCGGCTCAAAGCCCATCAGGCGGCCGGCGACGTGGTGGTGCTGTTGTCGGGCACGCCGCAGTTTTTGGCCGATGCGCTGGGCGATGCGCTGGGCGTTAAGCACTGCATCGGTGCCTCCTGTAGTACCCAGGGCGGTTATTTCACGGCTGCGCCGCCGCGCCGCCATCCCTACGGGCCGACCAAGGTCGATGCTGCCGAGACGCTGGCCGAAACCGCCGGCTTGCCGCTGGCCGAGGCCGTAGCCTTTGGCGATTCGATCAACGATGCCTATCTGTTTCGGGTCGTCGGTGAAGCCGTCGCGGTGGCTCCCGATCGGCGCCTGAGTGTCGAGGCCGAAGGGGCGGGCTGGGAAGTACTGGAGCCGCGGATCAAGGCTTAGGGCGTGTTGATGTTTCGCCCCAGCGCTGCGTTGCCGCCCCAAATCGTGGTTGGGCAGACGCGAGCCGCCGGTTCTGGGCGTGCCACGATTAAGGCTTGTAACACGGCCCGACGCGATTTGCGGCCCAACCCTTCGGGCCAAGGGCTGTTTGGCGGCAATGTAGCTGTGCCGCTCACTGACGTCGCGCTACGACGCCGCACTCGCGGCGCCTCGGCTTGTAGCCCAACAGCTCGGTAAACAGCGCTAGGCGCAGACTCGCGCGACACCCCAACACGCCCTAGAGCCCGGCCGCGATACGGCAACCGAGGTCGGGCTACGCCCGGGCCGCCGGCCCGGCTTGTCGAAACCGCGCCGCTGCCGTCCAGGCTTTACGGAGATTGTGCCGGCAACGCATGCGATAAGGCAGGCTTGCTCGATACGGACTCGGCCCAGCAAGGCTGTTGTCCGGGCAGGCCGTGAATCAGGCGAAGCCGAGCTGGCGCCAGGCCTCGTAGGCGACGACCGCGACGCTATTGGACAGATTCAGGCTGCGATTGTCCGGCCGCATCGGCAAGTAGATCGCGGCATCGGCTGCGGCCACCCGCTCGGGCGGCAGGCCACGGGTTTCGCAGCCGAACAGCAGCGCATCGTCGGCGCGATAGGCCAGCGTGTCGTAGCGCACATCGCCGCGCTTGGTGGCTGCCAGCACGCGACAGTGTGCGTGCGCGGCCTGCCAGGCGTCGAAATTCGGCCATTCGTGGATCACCGCGCGTTCGCGATAATCCAGCCCGGCGCGGCGCAGATGCTTGTCGTCGATCGAAAATCCGAGCGGATGGATCAGATGCAGAGCCGCGCCGATATTGGCCGCCAGGCGGATCACGTTGCCCGTATTGGGCGGGATTTCGGGTTGATAGAGAACTAGATGCATAGGCAGTCGATTAGCGATCAGCCGGGCGTGGGTGCTGGCAGGACCAGCAGGCGTTGAACTGGCCGCCCAGGGCCTCGCCGCAGCCGGGGCAGATCCAGTCGCAGCCGGTTTCCAACGTGCCCTGTTCGAAGGCCGCCACCAGCTGGCGGGCGTGTTCGAAATCGGTGGCCGTATCCACCCAGACTTCTGGGTAGACATTGGCCGGCAGCTCGCCCATGCCACCCCAGAGGTGCTGGCTGCGCACATGGGCGGCAATGCCGCGATCGACGAGCATGTCTTTGACGATCTCGGCGTTGACCGGATCGGCCGCCAGATAGACCTGTCGAGCCTTCATGCCAGAGGCGCAGGCAGGCGCCGACCGATTGACTTGCCGGGCCGCTTTGCTAGTCTCGCAGACCAGCAGTAGTGCGGGGATCGCAACATGGGCAAACTCCTGAATCGGCGCGCGTGGATCGTGTTGGGCATCGTCCTGTCCTTGTTCGCAGCCACGCCAGCGCTGGCCGGCGACGACGAGATGGCAAGCCCTTCGGCGGCCGCGATGACCTTCGATGCGGCCGTGGTCCGGCCGGTCAGCCTGGTGGCGACCGTGGCGGGCACAGGGCTGTTCATTGTGTCGCTGCCGTTCTCCCTGCTGGGCCACAACGCCGATAAGGCCGGCGAACGGCTGGTGGCCGAGCCGGCCAAGTATACCTTCACCCGGCCGCTGGGCAATTTCGATGCCCAGGCCCCGGGCGAAGACTAGCCGCGGCTGGTGTGAATTGGCGACCCGCGGTTGAAACGACCACGGCGAACGCCCGAGCTGGAATAATGGCCGCCGACATCCTGCTGCGACGCCAAGGGCGATAATGGCTTTCTCGTCGATCGGCCGCTGTGTGTGCGGCGGTCTGCTGTATGCGTGTCTGCTCCTGGGCGGGCCTGCGGCGCTTTCTGCGCCGGCCGAGCCCACGGCGAGTCTCGCCACGTTGCAACAGCGCGCGGCCGAGCAGGCGCTGTCCGAGGCCCCGGAATGGCGGGCGTTGTTGCATTACGAGCCGAACTGGCTACGTCCGGGGGTCCATAGCGAGGTGGCCTCGCCCTGGTTCTTCCTGGCCGACAACGGCGCGACCGATCCGGCCGCCGAGCTCGATGCCACCCTGGCCGGGCTGTTTTCGAAACGGGCGATCGGTCCACGCGAGCGGCCGGCCTATTGCCTGTTCGTGGCGCGGCGCAAGTTCCTGGTCGAGCGGCTGTCGATCGATACCAATCGGCTGCCGGTACATCAGTGCCCCAAGTATCAGCGCTGGCGGGCGATGATCGATCCCGCCTCGGCCAGCCTGGTGTTTCCGACCGCTTTTCCCAACAGCCCGTCGTCGATGTTCGGCCATACCCTGCTGCGGATCGATTCCGGCCAGCGCCGGCACGGCACCGAGCTGCTGTCCTATGCGATCAATTTCGCAGCTGCTGCGCCCGAGGACAAGCGCGGCCTGGGGTTTGTCTGGAAAGGGCTGACCGGGGGCTATCCCGGGGTATTCGGGCTGTTTCCTTATTACAAGAAAGTCAAGCAGTACGCCTGGATCGAAAACCGTGATGTTTGGTCGTATCCGCTCAAGCTCAGCGACGCCGAATTGTCGCGGCTGGTCGACCATACCTGGGAGATGGACAGCGTCCATTTTGTCTACTATTTCCTCAACAAGAACTGTTCGTACCAGCTGTTGAGCCTGTTGGATGCCGCCAGGCCGAGTCTGCATCTGACCCGCGACTACGACTGGTATGCGATCCCTTCGGATACTATCCGCAGCATGGCCGATACCCCGGGGCTGCTCGGCCCGGCCGACTATCGACCGTCGATGGAAACCATGCTGCGTTGGGAAACCCGCCAGCTCACCGATCGCCAGCAGGCCCTGGCGCGCCAGATCGCGGCCGACGAGCTGGCGCCGACCGCGCCGAAGGTGGCAGCGTTGGCGCCCGAGGCACGGGCCAAGGTGCTGGAAGTCGCCTACGATGCCCTGCATTACCAGCTCGCCAGCGACGAAGTCGCGGCCCCGATCAAGGGCCAGGCCGGGCAGCGCTATGCCAACCATATTCTGTCGGCCCGGGCGAAAATTCCTCGGACCTCGCCGTTCGGCGCGGTGCCGGCCCCGCATATCTCGCCGGCCAGCGGCCATCGCTCGCTGCGGGTCAATGCGTCGGGCGTGTATGCCGATGACACATTCTCGCTCGGTTTCCGGATCCGTCCGGCCTATCACGATCTGCTCGACGACCCTGGCGGCTATACCCGCGGCGCTGCCATCGATTTCGCAGATATCGGCCTGCGCGTCGACCCCGAAGACGGGCAGCTAAAACTCGACGATATCCGGCTGTTGTCGATTACGTCGTTGTCGCCACGCAGCGCTTGGTTCAAGCCGGTCTCGTTCACCGTTGATACCGGTCTACGGCGTCGGCCTTCGAGCCATGTGTTTACCGATGCCGCCAACGATCTGGGCTACTACCTGCAGGGCGGGCCGGGCTTGGCCTGGGGCAGTGGCAAACTCACCGGCTATGTGTTCGGCCAGGTGTCGCTGGATGCCAACCCTGGGCTGCAGCCGGCCTATGCGCTAGGGGCCGGGCCGAACGTAGGGCTTTTGGTCTATCCGCATCCCGGCATCCAGCTCCGGGCCGATGCCGGCTGGCTGCACTATGCCGCCGGGGCCGATGGCCACTATGGCTGGGCCAAGTTGGGCGCCCAGTGGCCGATCGTGGATGATTGGGCGTTTCGTTCGAGCATTGGCTATGAGGATACGAAGTTCGATCGCGGGACCCGGGTGGATTTCGGTATCCAGGCATATTTCTGATGGCTGATCCGATCGCAATCCCCCGCATGACTGTCGACGGCTGGCTCGTCGATGCCCGCCGAATCGTTTCGCCCAATCACGATATGCGCCCGGCCGGCGTTGCGGTCGATACGCTGGTCGTACACGGCATTACCCTGCCGCCAGGCCGGTTCGGCCATGGGCAGGTCGAAGCCCTGTTTACCAATCGTTTGGATTCGGCGGCCGATTCGTTCTATGCCCGGATCGCCGATCTGCGGGTCTCGGCCCATGCCGTGATCGAGCGCAGCGGCGCGTTGACCCAATATGTATCGTTCGACGATCGCGCCTGGCATGCCGGGGCATCGGTCTTCGACAGCCGCGAACGCGTCAACGATTTCGGGATCGGCATCGAGCTCGAAGGCACCGACGACTGTCCTTATACGCCGGCCCAGTATCGTCGGCTGGCGGCTGTTACGGCCGCGCTTTTGCTTCATTATCCGGGGATGACGCGTTCGCGTATCGTCGGCCATAGCGATATCGCTCCGGGGCGCAAGACCGATCCGGGGCCGGCTTTCGACTGGGCTGCACTGCATCGATTACTGGATCGCCTATGCATTTGATCGTGATTGTGGTCGCACTGCTGCTCGAGCGAACGCTGGGCCAGCTTTCCCGTCTGCGCCAGATCGATGCGTTCGCGGCCTATGTCCGGCTGATCGAGCGCAGTCGCCTCGGCCGTGCCTGGCTGGCCCGACCGTTCGGCGTCGCGGTGATCCTGCCGCCGCTGGCAGTGTTCGGAGTGCTGCAGTGGATGATCGATACCCATCTATGGCTGGGCGCGCAGCTCGTGTTCGGCCTGATCGGGCTGTTGATCAGCCTCGGCCCGCGCGATCTCTGGGAGGATGTGTATGCGTTGGCGCATGCACGCAGCGAGCAGGCTCACGACGAAGTCGAGGCTCGGGCGGTCGCGCTCTGTCGCCGGGCCAGCGGCCGTCGGGCGCGCGATATTGATCCGCCAACCATCGTAGGCGCCGTGCTCGTGCAGGGCCATGAGCGGGTGCTGGCTGTGTTGCTATGGTTTTTCGTGGCCGGCCCAACCGGGGCGCTGTTCTATCGGCTGGTGCGGGAGCTGCCGGCGCTGGCGGTGCGCGATCCGGCTACCCGACAGACCGCGCGGGTGGCCGAATACGTGCATGGTCTGGCGGCCTGGATCCCGGCGCGCATCGTCGCACTCGTATATGTAATCGCGGGCCAGAGTGGCCAGGCGTTGGCGGGCTGGCGTACGGCCCGGGCCAGCACCCACGTCAGTGGCATCGCCAGCTGGCGCCTGCTGGCTGCGGTCGGGCGCGGCGCCCTCGGCGTAGACAGCGGGCTGACCGACCAGCAATGTTTCGACGATACGCTGCTTGGCGCGCTATCGCTGATTTCGCGATCGGTGCTGATTCTGCTGGCCGGTTTCGCGTTGCTGACCCTGGCCGGGATTTTTCGCTAGGGCGTGTGGAGGTTTCCTACGAATCCCCGCCAAGGGCGGTTCGGCTGCCAGCCGAGGCATCGCGAGTGCGGCGTCGTGGCGTGACGTCCATGAGCGGTAACGCTGGATTATGGCCCAACCGCGCCTGCCCGGCGGGCCGTGCCCCAAATCGCGTCTGGCCGTGTTTCGAGCCTTGCCCGCCACGATTTAGGGCGGCAATGCGGCGCCCGGGCGTAACCTCTATACGCTCGTAGGCATTAGTGAGGTTGCACGGTGGGGCGAAGCCGAAGGTCTCGGCGCCTGCCCGTGTACGACGCCAGTCGCGCACTGCGGCTGCCGTATACCACGACGCGCTTGGCGCAGATAAGGCCTCGGCTCGCGGCCGCCAGTCTTGCGTAGCTTGGTGACCAGTGCGGCGGACCTGCGGGCTGCGCGCGTCGGACTGGCCTCGGCGGGTGTGTCGGCGATACTGAAGCGCGAGCCAGGGCCGGCACAGACTCGTACCGAATCGCCACACGCCCTACCATGTTCGATCGCACACCAGACAAGGAGAGGTCGTGGCCGAGGATCTGAGCCGCTATCTGAATACCGCCATGCAGGCTGCCCGCGCGGCCGAGGCGGTGATCAATCGCTATTACCACGGTGAGTTCGAGGTCGAGCGCAAGGCCGATGCCTCACCAGTGACCATTGCCGATATCGAATGCGAACGCGTGATCAAGGAAGTGCTGTCCGAAGCCTTTCCGGATCACGGCTTCTACGGCGAGGAACTCGGTCGGGAATCGATCGATGCCGACTATGTCTGGTTGATCGATCCAATCGACGGGACCAAGAGTTTCGTACGCGGCTATCCGTTTTTCTCGACCCAGATCGCGCTCATGCACAAAGGTGAGCTGGTGGTCGGTGTCTCCAATGCGCCGGCCTTCGGCGGCGGTGAGATGGCCACGGCCGCGCGCGGTCAGGGCGCGTTTCTGAACGGCGAGCCGATTCGGGTCTCCGAGGTCGAGGACATCGCCGAGGCGAGTCTCTCGATGGGCAATATCGGCGCGCTCGGCGCTTCACCGGCCTGGCCGAAGATCGGCGAGTTGGTCGGCGATGTGCATCGCATCCGCGGCTACGGCGATTTCTATCACTATCATCTGCTGGCCAGCGGGGCGATCGACGCGATTATCGAATCGGACCTCAATATTCTGGATATCGCGGCCTTGACCGTAATCGTGCGCGAGGCGGGCGGCGATATCACCGAACTCGGCGGCGGCCCAATCGATCTGGAATCGCGTACCGCGATGGCGACCAACGGCCGCCTGCGCGCCCAGCTGACTCGCTATCTGAGCGACTGGGACGAAGCCCGCCACGCGCCGCGTGACGACTGAGCCGGTTGGACTGGCCTGATAGGGGCGCCGGCGATCAGGCGATCGCCGGCATGGATTCGCCGCGGAAGCTGATGATCGGCCAACCGGCTGCCTGGGCAGCCGCGGCCAGGGTTGGATCCGGATCGACCGCGAACGGCTGGTCGGACCAGCGCAGCAGTGGCAGATCGTTGTGCGAGTCCGAGTAAAAGGTTACCGCGTTGTAGGCGCGCTCCTGGACCGCAACGAATTCTCGGGCGCGCACGATCTTGCCGTCGCGATAACAGGGCGTGCCGGCGATCGCGCCGGTATAGGCGCCGTCCACGATTTCGGGATCGGTCGCGATCAGATGTTCGATGCCCAAGAGTTCGGCGATCGGGGCGGTCACGAACCGATTGGTCGCGGTGATGATCGCGACTGTGTCGCCGCGCTGCTGATGAAAATCGACCACCGCACGGGCATGGGGCGCGACGACCGGTGCGATGCGTTCGGCAACGAAGCGCTGCCGCAGCTGTTCCATGCGCGCCGGCTGTTCGATCAAGGGCGCGAGCACGAAGCGTTGGTAAGCATGGATATCCAGCGCGCCAGCGTCGTACTGTGCTTTGAAGTGGTCGTTCGCCTGCGCATAGGTCGCCGGGTCCACGATAGCCTCATCCACCAGAAAACGGCCCCATTCGTAGTCGCTGTCGCTGGCCAGTAGGGTATTGTCGAGATCGAAAAAAGTCAGTCGCACGTGATCGGGCCGGGTTATGTTGTAAGCGGTAAACGTCATGATGGTGCCTGAGGAAGTCGATAAAAAGACAAAAAGGCTGTGCACTAGATGATTGAATGCGTCCAAAAGAGCCGATATCGGGTTCAGCACATGTTTTTTCGTTTTTTGCGAATGTATGAAAGAATCAAATAGGTAGTTTTACCGAGGGTATTCACGTGATTGATGCACAAGGATTCCGAGCGAACGTCGGCATCATCTTGAGCAATCAGCAGGGCAAGGTCTTTTGGGCGAAACGCATCGGCCAACAGTCCTGGCAATTCCCTCAAGGGGGCATACGACAGGGAGAGGATGCCCGGACCGCGCTGTACCGCGAGCTCGAGGAAGAGGTCGGGCTGCGGCCGGAGCATGTCGAAATCATCGGCGCGACCCGCAACTGGCTGCGGTATCGTCTCCCCAAGCGCTATATCCGGCGCCATCGGCAGCCGCTATGTATTGGCCAGAAACAGAAATGGTTCATGCTGCAGCTGGTCGCCCCAGAGACCTGCGTGCGCTTCGATGCGACCGCCAAGCCGGAATTCGACGGCTATCGCTGGGTGGACTATTGGGACCCGGTCGACGAGGTCGTGTTCTTCAAGCGCCAGGTCTACCGCAAGGCGCTGGATGAGCTGGCCTGCTGTTTGAACGATACGGCCTAGAAAGCGCTGACGGCCGCTGCAGAACGCATATAAGGCGGTCTGGGGTAGGAGACAACGAACCTTGCGCGGCGACGCAAGCACTGCCCTGCTGGATCGCTGAGAACGAGCCGGCTCCGGGACGCCTGCGGGCGTAGGGCAAGGAATCGTGGCCCCGGGCTGCAGCTCCGTACGATCCGATCGGCTCGGCCTTAACGCAGCGCGTGTTGCCCACCGCCGCAAACTTGGTAGGGCCTCAGGCGGCCGCCGTTCCGGTGGCTGGTGCAAGGCGCGACTACGAATTTTTCACCAGGCCGCCAGCGCGGCGCCAGGCTCGGTCCCCAACGACTCACGCCAACCAAGGCGCTGTCTTGAAAGCGCATGGCGTTCTGGGTACAGACGCCGATGCAGCGCATCAGGAATAATTTCCGACAGCAGTTGACAATCATTCTCATTAGCGTTGTACTGCGTCTCGGAGGTTATGCCCATGTATGTCTGCGTCTGCAATGCGGTTACCGACTGCCAGATCCGCGAAGCCTACTGCGAAGGGGCTTGCAGCATGCGTCAGCTGCGCCAGAAGCTGGGTGTGGCCGGCTGCTGCGGCCGCTGCGCGCCCTGTGCCAAGGATGTGCTGTCGCAATGTCGGCTAGAGTCGGAACGGGTCGAAATGGCGGCCGAGGTAGCCGAGCCGGCGCTGTCCGTGGCTGCGACCGGCTAACGCCGACTTGTAGCGCTTACGTTTGGTGATTCTGGATTGTGCGTTGCCCACGCCTCGGCTAGGCTTGGCGTGAATTCAGGCCGATACAGGGTGTGCAATGAAAGGCGACGCAACGGTTGTTAAATATCTGCAGGAAGCGCTTAAGCTTGAGTTGACGGCGATCAACCAGTATTTCCTGCATGCGCGCATGTACGAAGACATGGGTTTCTTCGAACTCGGCAAGCACGAGTACAACGAATCCATCGAGGAAATGCAGCATGCGGATCGCTTTATCAAGCGCATCCTGTTCCTCAACGGGCTGCCCAATCTTCAGGATCTCGGTAAGCTGCGCATCGGTGAAAAGCCGCAGGAAATGCTCGAGTGCGACTTGGCGGCGGAATACGAAGGCCATGCCCACTACAAGGAAGCTATCAAGGTCTGCGAGGACGCTGGCGACTATGCGACCCGCGATCTGTTCGTGGATATCCTCGCCGACGAAGAAGAGCATATCGATTACATCGAAACCCAGCTCGATCTGATCAAGAGCATGGGCGAAGCCAACTATCTGCAATCGCAGACCGGCCCCGATATCAACCAGACGCCAGACGACGGCGAATAGCGCCGATCGCGCGCCGTGGCCAGAGCCCGCCCCGAGAGTGATCGGGGTGGGCTTTTTTATGCCTGGGAATAGATCGGGTGCCTGCGGGCTGGATCTTCGCCCGAGTCGCCTCGGGCGCAAGATCAAAACGCGCCCTGCCGCGTGGCAGTGCTTGGGCGTCGTTGCTCTTCGGCGTAGAGCGGCGGGGCGTGCTGGTCTTATCCGCGCGTATGGCTTGGCCGCCCAAGCGCTGGTTTCGCGCCAAGCACTAACACGCCTTAGAACGGTTTGACGAACACCAGGATCATGAGGGCAATCAGCAGCACCGTGGGTACTTGGCTCATCAGGCGGTAATAGCCGATCGAGCCGGTTGCCCGGTTTTCGCGGAATTTTTTGACCTGGACCTGGCACCAGCCGTGGAAGCCGATCAACAGGAGCACCAGGGTGAGCTTGGCATGAAACCAGCCGTTGGCTGCCAGCCAGCCGCTGCCCAGCATCACTAGCAGCCACAGCCCGAACACGATGGTGCCCAGCGCCGCGATCGACATGGTCTTCGATAGCCGAGACGCCATCATAGCCAAGCGTTTATGTTCAGCCTGGTCCTGTGCTTCGGCATGGTAGGCGAACAGGCGCGGCAGACAGAGCAGGCCGGCGAACCAAGCCACCATGAAGATCACATGGAAGGCTTTGACCCATAGAAACATCCGGGACTCCTTTTTGATCCGGGGAAATGGCGATCATCGCTCAGGGTCGACGTCGCCATTGTAGCGATCGAGGCCAGGGTCCGGGCGAATGGCGCGTTCAGCGGCGATAGGTGGCAGCCACCACGTCGGGGGTGAGAATGCCGTAGGGCGTGGGCCGGCGTCCGCTCAGCGAGGCCGACCGTTGCACGACCAGAACTTCGGCCTCGGTGTTTTCGAACTGATCATAGGCTTCTTGCAGGCTGGCCCGAACATCGATCGGATAGGCATCGGCCCGGTGGGCCGGAATATCCATGAGATCGATTTCGTTCTCGGCATCCTCGTCTTCACCGTCGGCGAACACACGCCGGAGTTCGTCGGGTCGCATGAGTTGGGCACGGCCGGTTCCGGGCCGGATCAGCAGCCAGTCGATGCCGGCCTCCAGTGCCTTACGGACCTCGGCGCGTGTGGTCACGGCATCGAGCACCCGGAAGCGCCGGTTCATGGTCGACAGCACACTGGCCCGACGCAGATATTGCGAGACCGGGTCGTTGCGATAGTCCAGCCCGCGTCGACGCAACAGCAGCCGGAAAATCGAATCTGAGACTGCGATCCGACGCGAGACCACGAGGGCTGCGATGATCACCAGCATGCCGGGTAGCACCATATCGGTCTGGCCGGAGAATTCGAGAACCGCGACCAAGGCCGACAGGGGAGCCTGCAGCACGGCCGCCATCATCGCGCCCAGGCCGAGCAAGGCATATAGCCCGGGGCCGCTGATCGCGATCGGCAAGAAGGTCGCGGCCAGCGTGCCGACCGCACTACCCAGCGTGGCGCCGGTCACGAACATCGGCAGGATTACCCCGCCGGGCATAGTCGCGGCGACCGCGAACAGGGTGGCCACGAGCTTGGCCATGCCGATGCCGAGAGCGAAAAGCGCATCGAAATCGCCAGCCAGCGCGCGATTCACGGTCTCGAAGCCGAGCCCGAGGATCTGCGGGAACTGGATTGCCAACACCCCGGTGACCAACCCCGCCAGGGCCATACGCAGACTGACGCGAATGCGCGACAGTATCGGCACGAACCAGCCCACCAGGCGGGTGAAGCTGCCGCCGAGCAGCCCGAGCGCCAGCCCCATCGCGGTCATGACCGGCAGTTCGACGACGTTGAACTGTTCGGCGGCCCCGGTCAGGTGCGGATGCACATTGGGTAGGTCGAGGGTCACCAGCGAACCGGTCACCGCCGCTAGGATGATCGGTGCGAAGCCGGCGATGGTGTATTCCATCATCACCACTTCCATGGCGAATACTACGGCCGCCAGGGGGGTGTTGAACGAGGCCGCGATACCGGCCGCCGTGCCACAGCCGACCAGGGTGCGTACGCTGTTGTTCGGCAGCGCCAGCCGGCGGGCCAGCCAGCTGCCGGTGAAGGCGCCTGCATGCACCGCCGTGCCTTCCCGGCCCACCGATTGACCGCTGGCGATCGAGATCGCGGAGGCCGCAAAATCTACTACGGCAGCGCGCAGTGGCAGCTGCCCCTGGTAATACATCAGGCGCTCGATGACGTGCACGATGCCGTTTTCCAGTGCCTTGAACCGCCATTCCACCAACAGCCCAAGCAGGAGCGCGCCGAGCACCGGCACCGCCAGCCGGAACAATACCGCGGCATCGCTGAAGATGGTTTCGTTATCGCCAAACAGCGCAAACAGCGGCAGCCGTAACGCCTGAATGGCCCCGTACAGGCCGAGAATGGCGAGCCCGGCCAGGCCGCCGGTGATCGCGCCCATCAGGCACAGCAGCCCCAGCCCCGGCGTGTTTTCGACATCCGCCAGCTGGCTGCGCCAATGCTCGACGCGCCGCAGCCAAAAGCGGCTAAGCCGTCGGCGCCAGTGCACGTATCGAAACAGGAGCGACATGGTCGGAGTTCGCGTCTTTCACTATGGCTTGGGTGCGGGTGTAGTATGCGGCTACATTTTCTTCGGTAACAGCGATCTTCCATGGCAAGCGCGCATAAAATCGGTTTGGTAGGCGGTACCGGCTACGCCGGAGCCGAGCTGCTGCGGCTGCTGGCTGCGCATCCGGATGCCGAGATCGCGGCCGTGACTTCGCGTAGTGCGGTCGGCACCCCGGTGGCCGAAGCCTATCCGCAGCTGCGCGGCGTGCTGGATCTGGAGTTCGCTGCCCCCGATCACGAGCTGTTGGCCGCCTGCGACGTGGTGTTCTTCGCCACGCCGCATGCCGCGGCCATGCACGATGTGCCGGATCTGTTGGCCGCCGGGGTACGCGTCGTCGATCTGTCGGCCGATTTCCGGCTGACCGATGTCGAGCTCTGGTCGCGCTGGTACAACACCGAGCATGCCGCCCCGGAACTGATCGAGCGCGCGGTCTACGGCCTGCCCGAACTCGGGCGCCGACAGGCGATCGCGGGCGCCGATCTAGTGGCCTGTCCGGGCTGTTATCCCACGGCCGTATTGCTCGGTTTCAAGCCCTTGATCGATGCCGGTTTGGTCGACATCGACCGGCTGATTGCCGATGCCAAGACCGGGGTCTCGGGCGCGGGCAAGAATCTCAAGCCTGGTTTTCTGTTCGCTGAGATGAATGAATCGTTCAAGGCCTACGGCGTCGGCGGTCATCGTCATTTGCCCGAGATCCAGCAGCTGCTTCAGGAAATGGCCGGCGGCGCGGTCGGATTGACCTTCGTGCCGCATCTAGTGCCGATGATTCGTGGTATTCATGCCACGCTCTATGCCACGCTGACCGGCGAGGCCGATCTGCAGGCCCTGTTCGACGCTGCCTATGCCGACGAGCCTTTCGTCGACGTGCTCGGCCCGGGGGGCACGCCCGAGACGCGCCATGTGCGCGCCACCAATATGTGCCGGCTGGCCGTGCATCGCCCGGCTGACGGCGACCAGGCGGTTGTGCTTTCGACCATTGATAACCTGGTCAAAGGTGCGGCCGGCCAGGCCGTGCAATGTTTTAATCTGATGATTGGCGCGCCCGAAACTCGCGCGCTGACTAATACCGCGCCGGTGCCCTAAAATAAGGTTCCGGCCCTTGAAAACCCGCGTATCGCAACGATGTCGTATGATGTTTACGCGGGTTCGAAACGGAAACGCTTATGAGTACTGCGACCGACACGATCGAACAAGAAGCCGACCAGCAGCAGGCTGCGCTGGTCTTTACCGATGCTGCAGCCAGCAAGGTTCGAGAATTGCTGGAAGACGAAAACAATGACGAGCTCAAGCTGCGGGTGTTCGTCTCTGGTGGTGGCTGTTCGGGGTTCCAGTACGGTTTCACCTTCGACGAGAACGTCGAGGACGGCGATACCCTGATCGAAAAACAGGGCGTGACCTTGTTGGTGGATCCGATGAGTGTGCTCTATCTGATGGGCGCCGAGATCGATTTCTCGGATGGGCTCGAGGGCGCGCAGTTCGTGATCCGCAATCCAAACGCCACCACGACCTGCGGCTGCGGTAACTCGTTCGCGGTATAAGGTTAAGGCAGCCGGTCGCCCCGCCGGGGGCGGCTTGGCGACCGGCCCCGTAGGATGAACGACAAAGGCGACGGCTTCGCCCGGCCGAATCCCATGCGCCGGGCAATGCCGTTAGTAAGCCGTAATCGAAGTGCGACAACGCACTATGATTGCGACGATTCGTTCCCGGTATCAGGCGATACGTGCCCTTCGCTTTTGCGGATGGCCCGGCCGTGGTGGATACGCCACGAACTGATAAGGCCCGGAGTTCGTTCAACAAAGCCTGGGACGCTGGCCATGCTCATATCCCCAATCGGCCGAGCGCCCCTAGGCAATAACAGCCGGCTTGGCCTTCTGAGTCTTTAGGCGTCCGCAGCGTCCGACGGTAGCGGCGCGGCATGCCAGGCGCCGAGCACGGCCAAGCCCCGGGCACCCGTCACTCCTGGTGCATTGCCGGGTTGACCCAGAACCCGCTGGCGCGCCAGCCAAGCAAAGGCCAGGGCTTCGATCCAGTCCGGATCCAAGCCCAGCATGCCTGTGGTTTCGACCGGTCGCGGCCCGGCCCATGCGGCAATCCGCTCGACCAGATAGCGGTTGTGCACACCGCCGCCGCATAGATATAGCGCTTCCTGGCCTGGGCCGAATCGCTCGATGGCATCGATGATCGTCGCGGCCGTAAGCTCGCAGAGTGTGGCCTGAACATCGGCTGGGTCCGGCGCGTGGGGGAGTGCTTCGAGGTGACGATCCAGCCAGTCGAGCCCGAAATATTCACGGCCGGTGCTTTTGGGCGGCGGGCGCTGGAAATACGCCTCCGAAGCCAGGGCTTCGAACAAGGCATCGTCGATCGTACCGGAGGCCGCCCAGGCGCCGGCGGCATCATGGCTGCGCCCGTGTATCCGTTGAATCCAGGCGTCCATCAAGCCGTTGCCCGGCCCGGTATCGAAGCCTCGGATGGCGGTGGTATCGCTGGCTGCCTGGTGGGGCAGCAACGTGATATTGGCAATACCGCCGATGTTCACGGCTACGCGATGGGTGTCAGCGTCGGCAAACAGCGCGGCATGAAAAGCACAGACCAAGGGGGCGCCTTGGCCCCCGAGCGCAATATCGGCGTTGCGAAAATCTGCCACCACTGAGCAGCCGGTTTCAGCCGCGATCCGCGGTGCGGCGCCGATCTGGAGGCTGAACGGACGAGTATCGTCCGGCGCATGCCAGATTGTCTGGCCATGGCTGCCGATCGCGGCGATGCGATCGGCGCTCAATGCCGCCTTGTCGATGACCGCGTTGGCAGCTTCGGCGAACCACGAGCCGACCGCTTGATCGAGGCGGCCGTATTCTAGAAGCGTTAGCCGTTGCCCGGCCCCGGACAGGCCCAGAAGTGCGTCGCGAAGTCCGGTCGGGGGCGGATGACTATGCGTGGCCAGGATTTCGGGCCGGCCCTGGGCGGAATCGAAACGAGCGACGATCGCGTCTACGGCGTCCACGCTCGTGCCCGACATCAGCCCGATATAGCAGTCGCGCTGATCGGGCATCAGGGCGAGTCGGCTGCAGATGCCATGCGAAGTTTCCCAGCGCCAGTCATGTCGTCTAGACGTGCCAGCAGGTCGGCATGCCGGGATTTGAAAGCGACCAGTTCGCGGCCCTGTAGCGGCGGCGCGCCGGGCAGGGACACGGTCTGCGGATTGCGCGGCTTGCCGTCGACTCGAAATTCATAGTGCAGATGCGGCCCGGTCGCCAAACCGGTCATGCCGACATAGCCGATGACCTGGCCTTGTTTGACGCGGCTACCGACGTGCAGATTCCGCGCGAAACGCGACATATGCGCGAACCGCATGCTGATGTCGCGATCGTGGCGGATGATCACCACGTTGCCGTAGCCGCCGCGACGGCCGCGGAACGTGATCGTGCCGTCGCCGGTAGCATGGATCGGCGTACCGGAAGCCGCGGCATAATCGGTGCCTTCGTGACGACGGATACGATGCAGGATCGGATGCTTGCGGTTGAGGTTGAACGGTGAGCTGATGTGCGTGTAGTGCACCGGCGAGCGCACGAAAGCCTGGCGCAACGGCCGTCCGTCTGGGCGATAGTATTCGCTGTGGCCGTCGCGGTCGGTATCGCGCAGCGCACGAATGACGCGGCCATTATTGATCAGGGCCGCTGCGAGAATGGGGCCGTTCCCCATCTTCTTGTCGTCGTGGTAGAGCTCGTCATAGACCACCATGAAACGATCGCCGGACTGGATGTCGCGATCGAAATTCACGTTGCGAGAAAAGATATGGTGGATAGCCGTGACTTGGCGATCGGTCAGCCCGGCTTTCATGGCATCGCGATAGAAGCTGCTGTGAATCACACCGCTTGCATAGCTGCGTCGATGTTCGGCGCGCTGTTCGGCCAGCGCCCCGGTGAGCCCGTGTTCGCCACGACGAACGGTCAAATGGTGCAGTGGATCGACGTCGTATTGCAGCTGCTCGATACGGCCGGACTGGTCGGCCTTGACCTTCAACACGTCACCGGCCTTCAGCCCGCGCGTGAAGTAGCGGCCGAGCTTGGGCAAATGGGCGATACGCAGCGAATCCATATACGACAGGCCATGACGAGCGAAGGCCAGCGACAAGGTATCGCCATCCTGAATGACCACCTGCTGCCAGCCGGGCTCGCCGGGGCTGGCGGTCAGGCGCTGTGCGGGTGAAAAAGCCAGTTCCTGCAAGCCGGCCGGCTTTGGGGCTGGGGTGCCAGGTTTGGGAGCCACGAAATTGGCCGGTAGGGCACGGGCCGGCGGCCGCGAGGCCGAGGCAGTAGTCACCCGATCAGGCGTGTTGGTTCGGTCGGGTTGTGGGGCGTTCGGAGCGGTCGCGACCCAGGCCAGTACAGCGGCCGCTGGAATCAAGCCCAAAGGCGCCCAGCGGCGCCAGGTCGGTGATTTCTGCGGTCGTATATCGCGCAGCCACAGATAATCCCGCTCGACGAGTTTGCCCATAGAGTTTCAATCGCAGTAAATGATGCACATGGCGATCGACGGGCATGCCCCAGTACCCCCAGCCCTCGATCACGACTTAAAAAACCACAAACACGGGCGCTTAGCAACTCCCGCCCAGTGTGTCTAGCGCTTCGCATTGCGCCTTGTGGCCTGTCGGGCGTCGGCCGTATATGCATTGCATACGATGGCCGACCGGCGCCTGGGGCCTATTACGGCCGGGCGGGGGATTTTTTTAGGGCGGTCGTATCGGTCAGTGTGCTAGACGCCAGTACCTTGGAAGTGTCGATGGCATCGTGAGCCAGACCGTAGTGTTCGTATGTGCCTAGGTAGGGGCGTGCTGTTTCGGTTGTAGCGTCAGCCGGTAGCCAGCCACCGGGCGTCAAGGACAGCGCCCTATATCTGTAGCGATTGTGGTCTCGGCGCCTGTCGGTGTGTACGGCGCTTTCGGGGGCCAGAGCCAGTGCTGCAGAAATCTGCCGGGATCGTGTGGCTTGGCTTCGATGCCCACGGTAGCGTCGGGCCTTGTAAACAGGCTGGGGCAGCGATCATATGGGCCTCGCGCGAAACCGCAACAGGCCCTAGACTGACGCGCCAAGCGATACGAGACACGGAGCAGGCATTGACGAGCCAAGACTGGGCCGAAATTGTCCGCGGTGCGGACGAAATCATTCCGGAAGCGGATTTCCGCGAGCGTTTCGAAAACGCCAGCGCCCGAGGCGAGCGGCTGGTGATCAAGGCCGGCTTCGACCCGACCGCGCCGGATCTGCACCTCGGGCACACCGTGTTGCTCAACAAGCTGCGCTGGTTCCAGGACATGGGCCACGACGTCGTCTTTCTGATCGGTGATTTCACCGGCATGATCGGTGACCCGACCGGGAAGAACGTTACCCGCAAGCCGCTCACCGAAGAAGAGGTGGCAGCCAATGCCCGGACCTACGAGGCCCAGATCTATCGGATCCTGGATGCGGATCGGACCCGTGTGGTGTTCAACTCGAGCTGGCTGAACGAGTTCTCTGGCGCTGACATGATCAAGCTGGCGGCCCAGCACACCGTGGCTCGCATGCTTGAGCGTGATGATTTTCACAAGCGCTATACCTCGAACCAGCCGATCGCGATCCACGAATTTCTGTATCCGTTGCTACAAGGCTACGATTCGGTGGCCTTGAATGCCGATCTCGAACTGGGCGGCACCGACCAGAAGTTCAACCTGTTAATGGGCCGTCATTTGCAGCATGTCTATGGCCAAACGCCCCAGGCGGTTTTGACCATGCCGTTGCTCGAAGGATTAGACGGCGTGAACAAGATGTCGAAATCGCTGGGCAACTATGTCGCCATCGACGAGGCACCGAACGATCAGTACGGCAAACTGATGTCGATTTCCGACGAACTAATGTGGCGTTATTTCGAGCTGCTGTCGTTCGAACCGGCCGATACAATCGCAGCCTATCGACGCGAAGTGGCCGACGGCGCGAATCCCCGGGACTACAAGTACAAGCTCGCCGGCGAGATCGTGGCTCGTTTTCACGGTGAACAGGCGGCCCGGGAAGCTCATGAAGCCTTCGTGTCGCGTTTCAGTCAGGGCATCGTGCCCGAAGACCTGCCCGAGACGTCGGTGGCTGCCGATGCCGACGGGCTGCAGATGGCGGCCTTGCTGGTGGCCGCCGGGCTGACCAAGAGCAACGGCGAGGGTATGCGCCTCATCAAGCAAGGGGCGGTACGCCTTGATGGCGAGCCGATCAAGGATGCCCGTCATACCGTTTATCCCGGTGAAGAGCACCTGCTCCAGGTAGGAAAACGCAGAATCGCGCGGGTGCGGCTCCAGTCGAGCAGCTAAGGCCGGCTCGAAACGCCCGTCATACGGGCGTTTCGAGCGGATTGCAGAACTATTTCGAAAAAAGTGTTGACCGTGGGTTAGAGATGTCTAGAATACGCATCTCTCGCAACGCAGTGAGCCAACAAAACGGCCTTTCGAGGTGCTTGGTGAGCTGGTTGTCTTGAAGTGAAAGCGGGAACGATTTCGGTTGTTTCCTGATTCGTTTCAAGGGCCACAAAGCGATTTAAGGTTGTTGCCTTCGATTGTTTTTGTGGTAGACTGCAGGGCCGCGCTAAGCGGTACAGCAGTCAGCCAACAACGGCTTCGAAATAATTCGAAAAAAGTTGTTGACTCCTTGGCGAATCAGCGTAGAATATGCGCTCTCGCAACAAGGCAAACGCTACAACGCATTACACGTTATAGCGCTTGAGCCGATCTTTAACAACATGTAAGTGACTTGTGTGGGTGCTCCTTTGGGGTGGCATTAAGCCATTACCCAAGAGCATCCGAAAGCAAAAAGCTTGAGGATGACTCTTCGCACGATTGGATCAATCGTGCACCAGTTAGAAGTATTTAAACTGGAGAGTTTGATCCTGGCTCAGATTGAACGCTGGCGGCAGGCCTAACACATGCAAGTCGAGCGGCAGCAGCACCAAGTTCGCTTGGTGGCTGGCGAGCGGCGGACGGGTGAGTAATGCGTAGAAATCTGCCCTTTAGTGGAGGATAACCCGGGGAAACTCGGACTAATACTGCATAATCTCTACGGAGCAAAGCGGGGCTCTTCAACCCTCGCGCTAAAGGATGAGTCTACGTCTGATTAGCTTGTTGGTGCGGTAACGGCGTACCAAGGCGACGATCAGTAGCTGGTCTGAGAGGATGATCAGCCACACCGGGACTGAGACACGGCCCGGACTCCTACGGGAGGCAGCAGTGGGGAATATTGGACAATGGGCGAAAGCCTGATCCAGCCATGCCGCGTGTGTGAAGAAGGCCTTAGGGTTGTAAAGCACTTTAAGCAGGAAAGAAAAGCGCCGGATTAATAGTCCGAGCGTGTTGACGGTACCTGCAGAATAAGCACCGGCTAACTCCGTGCCAGCAGCCGCGGTAATACGGAGGGTGCAAGCGTTAATCGGAATTACTGGGCGTAAAGCGAGTGCAGGCGGTTGCGTGTGTCGGATGTGAAAGCCCCGGGCTCAACCTGGGAATGGCATTCGAAACTGCGTGACTAGAATATGGTAGAGGAAGACGGAATTCCACGTGTAGCGGTGAAATGCGTAGATATGTGGAGGAACACCAATGGCGAAGGCAGTCTTCTGGGCCAATATTGACGCTGAGGCTCGAAAGCGTGGGTAGCAAACAGGATTAGATACCCTGGTAGTCCACGCCGTAAACGATGAGAACTAGACGTTGGCCGACGTAGTCGGTCAGTGTCGCAGCAAACGCGTTAAGTTCTCCGCCTGGGGAGTACGGCCGCAAGGTTGAAACTCAAAGGAATTGACGGGGGCCCGCACAAGCGGTGGAGCATGTGGTTTAATTCGATGCAACGCGAAGAACCTTACCTGCCCTTGACATCCTGTGAACCTTCC